>CAZFOO010000008.1:29519-37400 GCA_964520585.1 uncultured Bacteroidales bacterium | reverse complement strand
TCGCAAAAGTCCATCCATGCATTCCATTCAACCTCGGTCAAAATGTGTTTCTCCGCACAGATGAAATAGCCCCGCCTGGAATAGACAAGCGTGTTTTGATCAGGGAATTTATTTTATAAAATATATTAATTAATGTTAAAAAAAATTAATTTTTTTTTTGCCAGATAAAATATAAAGCCTATGTTTGATAAAATTAATAATTAAAAACTTCGATTTTTTAATTTCAATGCCTGGCTAATGCTTCCTGTATTATATTCTATTATCAAATTCCTTAAAATTTTTTTGCCAAATTTTTTTAACTTCCTACTAATCTAATCTAATTTGATTTGATTTAGAGAGTATGTAATATTCAAAGTAAAAGATATGCATATTAGTATACATGTAAAAGGGTGCATGCGTAACTGCAAACTAAATATATGAACAACCACCTACTCTATTTTAATTAAAAAAAACAACTGCCTATGGAAAATCAAAAACTTTGAAGATCTTATGACTGTAATTAATTTTTTTTAACCTTAGTAAAGATGAATACTAACCTTAATTTCATGAAATCTAATGAAAAAAGAAATAATACTTAATTTTTTGCAAAAAGAACAAATAATGCTCTTTGCAAGATTGTTTTTTATCGGATTTTTTCTTGTTTTAAGCACTGTTGCTTATGCATTACAGGAAAAAACCATTACCGGTCAAGTCACCGGTGAGGACAATGAACCTATACCTGGTGTTACCGTTGTTGCTAAAGGAACAAATGTTGGTGCTCTTACGGACGTTGACGGAAACTATTCAATTTCAGTGCCTTCTAATATAAATACGCTGGTCTTCAGCTTTGTAGGAATGCAAACCCGGGAAATAGCTATAGATGATCAAACGACTATAGATGTTCAAATGTCAGATGATCTAATTGGCCTTGATGAAGTTGTTGTAATTGGATACGGCACCCAGCAACGCAGAGATATCACCGGCTCGGTTGCTTCCATTTCGTCTAATGATATAACCAATATGCCTATAAGCCGGCTGGATGCTGCTCTTCAAGGGTCAATACCAGGCCTCGATGTGGTAGCAACCGGTCATAATCCGGGCGATGGCACTCAAATTATTTTACGTGGCCGGCGGTCATTCAGTGCCTCGAATGAACCTCTGTTTATTCTTGACGGTATTCCATTTTATGGCGATTTAAAAGATATCAATCCTTATGATATTGCGTCTATAGATGTTTTAAAAGATGCCTCAGCTACCGCTATTTATGGTTCGCGTGGTGCAAATGGAGTAATAATAATTACAACAAACCGCGGAGATGTTTCTGCTCCAAGATTTAATTTTGAAAGTTATGCCGGCCCTACAACCAGGTATGGACGTATTCCTTATGGTACAGGTGAAGATTATGCTGAACGGGGCAGGGAAGCTTTCAGGGCTGCCGGAGATTACCCTGATGACGGACAGATCTATCCTGATCTTGATCAACAGTTTTTTCAGGCTGAGGAATGGGAAAATATGCAAAGAGGTACATGGACCGATTATCAGGACATGCTTTTCCAAAATGGATATAAACAAAAACACCAGTTAAGTGTGGATGGGGGAACTGAAGCCGTAAAATATAATTTTACCGGTAACATGTTTGACGAGGAAGGCATCCTGCCGGGACGTACATTTGCCAGGTACAGCTTGCGAAATAATCTGGATGTGACTTTATCAGACAGGTTTAATGTCGGCACGTCAATACTCTTGAGCAATAACATCCGCAGACGTAAATCAAATGATGGTGCTATGGGACAGGCATATACCAACAGCCCGTTGGGTAAGCCTTTTGAAGATGACGGTACACCCCGGTTCAGCCCGGTGGCAGATGGTACCAGGATGCTTCCAGTTGCTGATTATGAATTTGATTCCTACAGGTGGGATGAGAAACGCTGGGCAGCCAACATTGCAGTATTCGGAGAGTATATGATAACTGATGATCTCAAATACCGGATTAATCTTGGTACAGATACAAATGTCCGCTCAACTAAACAATCCGCCGGATATTTTTCTATAACCAGAAACCAGGGCACCCCGTCAGCATATAATAATCATTCTATATTCAACCGAATGACTTATGAAAGCATACTTAGTTATGACAAAGCATTTAACGATGACCATAGCCTGAGCCTGACTGCTGTTCATGGTATACAAACCCAGCGTGGTGAAACCACCAATACAAGCGTTAGTGATCTTCCTTATGAAAGGGCAAGATATCATAATATTGGTTCTGCATCAGTAATCAATAGTGTCGGCTCAGGTCTTAATGAATGGGCTTTGTTATCTTATGTTGGTCGTGTGTTTTACGGATATCAGGGAAAATACATGTTTACTGGTTCTTTAAGGGCTGACGGAGCATCCCAGTTTTCAGTTGATAATAAATGGGGATATTTCCCCTCTGCTGCCTTTGCGTGGAGAATATCTGAGGAAGGATTTATGGCAGGTACAGCCAATTGGCTTACAAACCTTAAATTACGGTTAAGTTATGGTGTTTCCGGTAACCAGGCGATTGATCCGTATGTCACTCAAGGAGGTACCTCGCGAACCACATATGCCTGGGATGAATCAGCAGCATTTGGTTATCGAAACTCTGATTTGGCTAACAGGAGTCTCAAATGGGAAACTACAGCGGTAACAAACCTCGGTCTTGATTTTGCATTTATCGGCGGGAAAATTAATGGTAACGTCGAACTTTATGATACTCAAACGACGGATTTGTTAATGGAGAGGCAATTACCAATAAATACCGGTTACAGTAGTATAATCGAAAACATTGGAAGTACCAGAAACCGGGGAATTGAACTTGGGTTACATGCCGTAAAACTTGAGCAAAGCAATTTCCGCTGGGATAGTGATTACTCATGGTATCTTAACCGTGAAGAGATTGTTGAACTTTATGCAGGGAAGGATGATGATATAGGTAATCAATGGTTTATCGGTCATCCGATCCATGTTTATTATGATCGTCAAAAAATTGGCATCTGGCAAACGGATGAAGCTGCTGAAGCGGCCGGATATGGTCGCAATCCGGGTGAAATAAAATTACTGGATGTAGATAACGATGGTAGCTACACTGATGCTGACAGATTAATCCTTGGAGACCGGCAGCCTGATTTTGTTTTTCAGACGACCCAAAGATTAAGTTACGGAAACTGGGATCTTTCAGCTATTGGCTATCTCCGATGGGGAAATATGGCCCAGGTGGGTGCCTTCAATCCTCACTCTCAGAAAAGATATAATCAGCTTGTATTTAATTACTGGACTCCCGATAATCCAACCAATGACTATCCCCGTCCTAATGAGAACAGGGAGGGTACATTGGATGGCGGTACATTAAGATACCGTGATGGAAGCTTCTTTAAACTTCGCCAGGTGTACCTGGGTTATAATATTCCTGGTTCACTCCTTCAAAACATGTTTATAAATAATGCCCGGGTATATTTTACTGCCGAAAATCCATGGTATTGGACTAAATCTGAACTGGCTGACTATAACATGGAACCGGAAACACACACCAACGTTAGTACTTATCCGGCTTTGCGTTCATTCATTTTTGGTATTAATGTATCTTTTTAAATAACTATAACAGAAAAAAAATGAAAAGAATAATATATATTTTTATAGTGATTTTGATCACTCCCTTCATCAATGGATGTACAGATCTGCTTGATGAAGAAAATATCAGAATACCGGTAGCGGACTTCTATTTTACTACAGAAGCTGGTATAGAAGATGCTACCCGTGCAGCATATCCTTTTTTAAGAAGGTATTATGGTGAGGAAATGGGTTTTACCCTTACAACCTTTGGTACTGATATATGGCTTAATGGCTCAGATGGTGGCCGCAAAGATTTTAATAATTACGGATCAGGTATCCAGCCAGGTGAATGGTTTGTCGAAAGTGTATGGAATGATCATTATTTAGGTATTGCAGCATGTAATGCAGTAATAGACCGTGCACCAGAGGCCGAAATGAATGATGATTTACGGCAGACAAGAATGGGTGAGGCATATTTTCTAAGGGCAGTCTATTACCATATTCTGGTAATGCATTTTGGTGACGTACCTCTGGAGCTTGAGGAAACCAGAGAAGTACGCACAACTGCAACCCGTGCACCCGAATCACAGGTCTATGAACAGATAATTTCGGATCTGGAAAAAGCTGAGGATATGTTACCCGGAGAACAGCCAGATTACGGAAGGGCTACATCCTGGGCAGCCAAAGCAATGCTTGCCCGTATACATCTTACTGTTGAGAATTACCCGCAGGCATATGCATATGCAAAGGATGTTATTGATAACGGACCATTCAGCCTGGTTCCGGATTATGAGGAACTTTGGAGCATCGATAACATACGAAATTCGGAGACTATATGGTCAATTCAGTATACTGCAGATGAACGACTCAACGGATCAGGAAATCGTGGGCATCTATATTTCCTGATGGAATATGATATAATGGCTAATATGAAACGGGATGTAGAAAATGGACGGCCATGGAAACGATTTATGCCTTCGAGATTTTTCATTGATATGCTTCAGTCAAACCGCGAAAATGATTCACGTTTTGAAAAATCATGGAAATTTGCATGGATGGCCAACAATGAATCTACCCTGATGCCCGGAGTTAACATTGGTGACACAGGAGTTTATGTAGTTCCTTATTCAGTTCCCGAAGATGTTCATCAAAGTAATAATGAAAAATATGTATTTTTTGATATTGATGACTATTTCGATCCTGATTCACCCAACGGAGAAGTTCCACTGGGAAAAAGAAACAGGTTTCCTTCACTGAATAAATTCATTGAACCTTCCCGTCCCACACTCCAGCATGTTAACGGCCAGCGAGACTGGGTAGTTACCAGGCTTGCTGAAATGTACCTGATTGGTGCAGAAGCAGCAATGTTTGAGGAAGATCCGGACGAAGCAGCCAATCTTATCAATGTGGTAAGGAGACGGGCAGCATGGCCCGGTAAAGAGGCTGAAATGGAAGTTTCATCCGGCATGGTGGATCTGGATTTCATACTTGATGAGCGGGCACGTGAGCTGTGTGGTGAAATGTTTCGTTGGCCTGATCTGAAACGTACTGGTAAACTTATAGAAAGAGTACAACTTTACAATCCTGATGGTAGGGATAATATCAAAGAATATCATTTACTCAGACCGATTCCTACTACCATGATTGACCGCGTGACCAATAAGGAAGAGTTCCTGCAAAATCCTGGTTACTAATTTATATTGATTGTCTGGTGAAATTTTGTAACACAAAATCAGACAAATCGATCTTCTGAATGATATTTATAAAAGAACTGTTAATTGCAGCTTTTCATTATGTTGTTTCATTTAATTAATTGAAGATCTGAGAAATAGAGTAGGGTTATAAGATGGGATGATATCAAAATTGATATTGTCCCATTTTTATTTGTCTTTTTTATATAATATTGTGATATGAAGATAAACGGCACATGTTTTTTGGACAGAGCCACCCCGGAATATTACCGCGACCTGTTCTGACTTGCTTGGCAGTCCAATAACCATATCTTTTATACGTATACATTGATAAGTTAACCAACCTAAAATTTAAAAAAATGGTAGTAATTGATTCCTATTCATGGGCAGTATTTCTTGCTTTTATAACAATGCTTTGCTGGGGCTCATGGGCTAATACCCAAAAGCTTGCCACCAAACAGTGGCCATTCCAGCTTTTTTACTGGGATTATGCTATTGGTGTGCTCCTCCTTTCACTTCTGCTGGCATTCACGGCCGGAAGCACCGGCACCGAAGGACGCAGCTTTCTGGCCGACCTTTCCCAGGCCGATCTCTCATCGCTTGGATCTGCATTTTTGGGAGGAGTTGTGTTTAATATTGCAAATATTCTCCTGGTTGCGGCAATTTCAATTGCCGGAATGGCTGTTGCTTTTCCTATAGGTATAGGACTAGCACTTGCTTTGGGAGTAGTTGTAAATTATATTGCCACACCTTTGGGTAACCCGGTCATTTTATTCACAGGAGTAACCTTTGTTGTAGTTGCCATTATTCTTGATGCAAAGGCTTACAAAAAACTACCGGGCCAAATTGAATCCCCGACCAAGGGAATTGTAGTTTCACTTCTAGCTGGAGTGCTGATGGGTTTTTGGTATTATTTCGTAGCGGGTTCCATGGCAAGTGATTTTGTCAATCCCGGGGCAGGGAAATTAACTCCATATACTGCTTCTGTAATAATGGCCGTGGGATTACTGGCATCCAATTTTTTGTGGAACACTATTTTTATGTATAAACCCCTTACCGGCGAAAAAGTTACATACATGGACTATATCAAAAAAGGAGATACCCGTCTTCACCTTATAGGGTTACTTGGTGGAGCTATTTGGAGTCTTGGAACTACGGTAAACATCATTGCCGCCGAACAGGCTGGTTTTGCTATTTCTTACGGGCTGGGCCAGGGTGCCACCCTGATCGCGGCCCTATGGGGTGTATTCATATGGAAGGAATTTAAAGGCGCCAGGGGGGTTAATGGATTGCTTACCGCGATGTTTCTTTTCTTTGTAGTTGGACTTGCACTTATCATTGTCGCCAGGTTGTATTGATCTTGTTTCCCGGAATATTAATTTCCAGACTGTTATGTGCCTTCTGAATCGTTATGGAAGTGAATAATTGCAGTCAGCCCGGCAATCAATAAACGATTAATAATAAAATGAATATGAGTAAAAAAATCATTGTGGTCGGAAGTTCGAACACCGATATGGTCGTCAAGGTGCCTCATATACCAGCACCCGGAGAAACAGTTATGGGGTCTGAACTTCTGACAATACAGGGAGGCAAGGGTGCCAACCAGGCCGTGGGTGCCGCCAGGGCCGGTGGGGATGTGATATTCATTGCATGTGTTTCAGACGACACCTTTGGCACTGAATCAATAGAAAACTATAAAAAAGATAATATCGACACCTCGTTTATAAAGGTCAAGCCTGGAATGCATTCCGGGGTGGCGCTTATAAACGTGGCTGCCGATGGCGAAAACAGTATTGCCGTTGCACCGGGCGCCAACAGCCACCTGCTGCCAGATGATATAAAAAAGGCAAAGGATGCTTTTTCAGGGGCCGGAGCTGTTCTTGTGCAACTGGAGATTCCCATGGAAACGGTCAGCGCTGTTGCCACCCTCGCAGGTGAGTTCGGAGTACCAATGATACTCAACCCTGCACCGGGTGCAAAACTCCCCCATGACCTGCTGAGACAAATATCCGTAATCACGCCTAATGAGTCAGAGGCTGCTTTGCTTACAGGAACAAAAGAGGTGAATGACGATACCATTCCTGTCATGGCCAAAAAACTTTACGATCTGGGAATCGAGACAGTGATCCTGACTCTGGGAAGCAAGGGCATTTATCTGATGAACAGTGAGTTTCAGGGTCTGATTCCCGGCTTTAAGGTTAAGGCTGTCGACACTACAGCGGCTGGAGATGTGTTCAACGGGGCTCTTGCTACTGCCCTTTCGGAGAATAAAACGGTCAGGCAGGCGATCGATTTTGCCCAGCGTGCGGCTGCAATCTCGGTCACCCGTATGGGTGCTCAGCCATCTGCGCCGGAACTGCAGGAGATCAATGATTATAGGTTTTAGGAGATGCAGTCTCCTTTTTGCAATCAGGAGAAGTTCAGCCTTTTATGGCAAAAAGTTTACACTACCGGATTTCAAACAAAAGGTTAAAAAAAGGCATCAAAATGATCAACCGGCCATAATCATATTATATTAAAATTAAACTAACATGTTAAAAAAACTTTTCTTTCTTTCACTGATACTAACCATCTTTTCTTCAGTTGCTTTTTCGCAGGTCAAGATCATTTTTGATACCGACCACGGTGGTGATGCCGA
>CAZFOO010000008.1:19524-29419 GCA_964520585.1 uncultured Bacteroidales bacterium | reverse complement strand
GGGTTGAGGGCAACCGGATTGTTGGCGAACACGGCGAACCAGTCCAGTTAATGGGAATGAGCCATTATTGGTCAGTCTGGGGGCCGGAAAAGTATTATAATGCCGATGTGGTTGAATGGCTGGTAGAGGACTGGAAGGTTGACCTGGCAAGGGCCTCGATGGCTGTCGAGATCAACCAGCAGGGGGAGAACAAGGGATGGCTCTACAACCGCGAGAACCAGGAAAGGATGGTTGAGACGGTTATTCAGGCAGCCATCGATAATGGTATTTATGTAGTGGTGGACTGGCACACGCATCACCTGCACACCGAACCGGCCAAAGAGTTTTTTGAAAAATTGGCTGAGAAATACGGGCATCATCCCAACCTGATATGGGAAACATTCAATGAGCCGGTCAGGCAGTCATGGCCGGAAATTGCAGAATATACTAAAGAGGTCACATCTGTTATCAGACCCCACAGTAAAAACCTTATTATTGCCGGTACAAGGAACTGGAGCCAGTATGTTGACGAGGCCGCCGATGATCCGCTACCCGATAATAACACCGCATACTCCCTTCATTTCTACGCTGGAACTCACAGCAGCGACCTCAGGGAAAAGGGTGATTACGCCCTGTCAAAAGGAATTGCACTCTTTATCACTGAATGGGGAACCTCCAGGGCCGATGGCGGAAGGGACGGCACCATATTCCCTGATGAGACAGAAGAATGGATAAACTGGGCCGTTGAACGGGATATCAGAATGGCCAACTGGTCTCTGGCCGACCTGAGAGAGTCATCAGCTGCCCTCAAGCCCGGTGCCTCTACCTCTGGCGGATGGGATCCGGAAACAGACCTATCCCCGTCCGGTTGGTTAGTGCGCGATTTCATTATTAAGATTAACAGCAAAAAGCCTTTTAATGCAGAACATTGATATTGTTCAATCAAATAAATCACAATTTAATCCACCAATATCATCATTAATAAATTTTTTACATTATGCAACCAACTAATTATCTTCTGGCAGTTTCACTTGCTATTCTAACTTTCACCCCAGGGTACAACACACCATCCGCCCCCCAATGGGAGGAGATTGAGATTGTCCTGTTGGCGGAAAGGGAATATAAAAACCCTTACACCGAGGTTGATGTTCATATTGTTTTTACCGGCCCGGATGGCCTTGAGCTGAGGAGGCCGGCCTTCTGGGACGGAGGCAATATTTGGAAGGTAAGGTTTGCCTCTCCTGTCAGCCAGGGTACCTGGGAATGGTTGTCATATGCGTCGAAATCCGGCGACAGGGGACTGAATGGTCAGAAAGGAGAACTACAGGCGCTTCCCTATTCAGGGAATAACCCCCTGGTTAAAAAAGGCCTGTTAAGAATGTCTCCTGGCGGCAGGAATGTGATCCATTCCGATGGCACGCCCTTTCTTGTTATAGGAGATACCCCCTGGGCGCTTCCCTTCCGGGGAACTGTTGAGAGCGTTACAAGATATGCCCAGAACAGGCAGGAACGAGGTTTCAATACAGCTTTGCTGATGTCGGTTCAGCCTGACATGCGGGCTGAGGGACCCAGGAACCGGAATGAGACAGGTGGTTTCGGGGTTGGGTTTGAGGATTTGAAAGACGGCCATCTTAACCAGATCAACACAGAATATTTTAAAACGCTGGATACACTTATAACCATTCTGCTGGATCATGGGATAGTCCCTGTTTATAACCCGGTTTTCCAGGGTTACGGATGGAAAGGGCTGTCAGCACTCGGAGCACACGCCGATCCTGGTGAGTATTCCCGTTATACAAAGTACCTGATCGCACGTTACGGTGCACGGCCTGCATTCTGGCTTGTCAGCGCCGATGGTACCGGCAGGGAAAGGGTTACTGAACCGGCAGGGATTGTAACCAATGAATGGGATGCTTACCGGCAGCCTGCCGGGATACATTACAGCCCTTTCTGCGACCGGTTGCCTAACTGGTCGGATGACCCGCAGCATGGTTTTCACTACAACCGAACTCATCATAGTGCTGAATGGCTGGATTTCCAGTGGGCCCAAACCGGGCATGGCGGAGAGCATTTGCCTTACAAGGTTTTTAACATGTATGACAACCTGCCGGTTAAAGCTTCAGCAAATGGTGAACCCACATATGAACGTATCGGCCGGCCCGATAATGCTATTGGATGGTGGCAGGGTCATGAGGCATGGATCAATATTACCTCTGGAGGAACGATGGGGCATGTTTACGGGGCTGGCGGACTTTGGAACTGGAAGCTTGCTGCCGATGAACCTGGCTGGGAGAACTGGGCAAATACCCATGCCGCCTGGAATGAATCTATAGAATTTGAAGGCAGCAGGTACGTGGGTTATGTTTCCAGGGCATTTGAAGGTCTTGATTTCACTGACATTGAACGTCGTCATGACCTTGCAGAGGACCATCCTGCTCTCGCCCGCGAAGGAATGCTTTATATAGTTTACTTGCAGGAAGGAGGGCAAATCCGCCTTGAGGGATTGACAGGACCGTTGCATTACAGGTGGTTCAATCCGGTCACGGGCATGTGGTCGGCGGAAGGCGAGGTAGGCCCCGGGCAGGAACTGGAAGCACCGGGCAAAGAACCCTGGGTTTTAATTGCCGGTTCCTGAAAATGATTTATTCAAATTTGATTATCATAATATGTTAAGATCGGTCACAATCACATTAGCACTCTGTATCATTATATTATGCGGATGCTCCCCCCGGCCAGCAGTCAACGGCAGCGCTGTCAGGATAATACTGGACACCGATATGGGCTCCGATTGCGATGATGCAGGGGCAATGGCGCTCCTGCACCGTTATGCAGACCTTGGCCTGGCCGAGATAATCGGCTGTATCTATAGCTCAGGAAAAGTTCCATATGGTGCAGGTATTATAGAGGCAATCAACATCTATTATGGCCGCCCCGATATCCCCATTGGTGCTTACTACGGCGACGAGGTAGGCGACCCTCGCGACAAAATGACTGCCGGTAAGCTTGTTCTTGATACTGCAGCATTCGGAAACAGAATAATTTACAATACAGATACCAAAGAACAAACAAGGCTTAACAGGAGGCTTTTAGCTGACGCCGAAGACGGCAGCATAACCTATATTACGATTGGCCATACAAAAGGTCTTTATGAATTGCTTCTTTCCGGGCCTGATGATATCTCGCCGCTGGCCGGCATGGAGCTTGCCGGCAAAAAGGTGAGCCGCTGGATAGCGCTTGGGGCACTAAGGGCAAATAATGATGACAATCATTTTGTCAGGGACTGGAACTTCTTTTTTAATGAAACTGCTCCCTATACAAAATTCCTTGTAAATAATTTTCCGGGAACTGTCTATTATATCGATGCCGGATCAACTACAATGACAGGTAGGTCTTTAAAACATACCCCGCCTGGTAATATTGTAAGAACGGTTTACAGGGACTGGCTCTGGGAGGTTATGAAAAATACCCTCGACGACCAGAGGCCAAGCTGGGACCTGGCTGCAGTCTACTTTGCCGTGGAAGGGACGGGTGAGTTTCTTGAGAACAAAGGCAGAGGCAGACTGGAGTTTGACATTGAGAAAGGGTGCAGGTGGCACACAGATGAGCATGCCCTGCCGGTTCAGTATTTTATACAGCAGAGAGAGGGGACTGACGAGAGCTTTGCCGGTTACCTGAACGAAAAGATAGCTGCTGAACCAGGATTGGCTGCCGGCCGGTCCCGATCAGGAAACTGATCTGTTTTTAAGTATTAATATGAGCAAATTACATAATCAAATTCCGTGTTAAGCGGAACGGTAAGTTAACGGAGAAGAATATTGAGAATTGGCCTTTCATCAGAAATAACGAACCTGGTATCCAAATCTATGAAAATGAAAACCTTTTTAATCTTCTCCCTTATGGCTCTGCTTATTTCCTGCCGGTTACAACCTGCATCAGAGAGAACAGCCGACCGGGTCTGATCCGTACCGTGATTCTGACCGACATGACTCATGAAAAAAGAAATTATATCTTTTATCCTTTCCCTATCGGCAATTACAATATTTTCTTGTTCCTGCACCTACGCGCAAGATGAAAAAGTGCCCGTAATACTCGACACCGATTTCAATTACGACGTCGATGATGTGGGAGCTGTAGCCATGTTCCATGCCCTTGCCGATAAAGGGGAAGCCAGAATACTTGTCATCGGGATATCCGATGCACAGGAAAAAGCTATCCTTGCCTTGGATGCCATGAACACCTGGTATAACCGCCCCGAGTTACCCATTGGCGTGGTTAAATCCGAAGATGCTCCCTGTGTCATTGATGTTTACCGAAGGGTGCTGGCAGAGGAGCCGGATATTGACAAAAAAACCCTGGTGTGGTAATGATAGGTATAGGGTTTATGACAAATTTCAGGGATCTGCTGATGAGCCAGCCAGATGAACATAGTGAATTAAACGGTGTACATCTGGTGAGGAACAAAGTAAGGCTATGGGTATCAATGGCCGGTACGTTGCGGCATGATTTTGGAGAATTCAACCTTGCAAATCACAGGGAAGCGTCTGCATACGCTTACGAGAACTGACCGACTCCCATTGTATTCAGTCCTTTTGAGATCGGCGCCGATATTTACACCGGGGCCGGATTAAAAGAGCTCCCGGGAGGACCGGGCGCCGATGCCCATTTTGTGCGAAGGGCCTATGAACTTTTTCCAAGACACAAGGCACTTGAAGGCCACAGAAGCTGGGATCAGACATCCGTGTTATTATGCAGTAAGGGGAATTGATAACGGACCTGCTGCTGATTATTGGGAACTGTCAGATTGGGGATGGATCCTGGTAGATGCCAACGGAAGGACAACCTGGGAAAATGATCCTGATGGTTTGCACAGATATAAGATCAGGAACCTTGATCCTGAAATAATTGCAGAGGAGATCGAAAAATTGATGATGCATATACCAGTACCATAAAGTCTGGTTAACCTATTACCAGGAACAAATGAAGCGAGCCATGTTAAAAGTTTCAGCACACACAAAACCACAACCAGATGAACCCGGTAAGAATTACAGGCCCTTATGCCTTTAACCAAAAAGAACAATCCGACCAGATGTCTGCATTCCTGTTTGCAGAAACCCTGAAATACTTTTACCTTGCATTTTCCGGATCGTATGTCAATCCTGAAAACCATGTATTCAATACAGGGGCGCATCCCTGCAGGATCGCGAACTTTTACAGGGAATTGGTAAAGAAAAGACTGGGTATTAACTAATTCAACAACCTGAATATTTGATCTTAAAAACCCTTATACCTATAATCCTAATATCATGAAAACTCAAAACTTTCTGGTTATAGCCTTGATACTGATATTGTCATGGTCATGCAACAAGAACCAGGAACATATTTCACCCTTTAAAAACGGGGATGTGTTCCGGATTGAAAAATCCGTCCTGAAGGACAAGATCATGGGTGGCTGGGCAGGACAGGTCATTGGCTGCACTTATGGCGGGCCTACCGAGTTTCAATGGAACGGGACTATGATTGGTGACCATGTGCCAATTCCGTGGGATGAAACACTGATGGAATGGTGGTATGATAATTCCCCCGGGTTGTATGATGATGTATACATGGACCTGACTTTTGTTCAGGTTTTTGAGGATCACGGACTTGATGCTTCTGACACTCTTCACGCTCTTGCATTTGCCAATGCAGGTTATCCCCTGTGGCATGCGAACCAGGCGGCAAGATATAACATCCTCAATGGCATTATGCCCCCCGAATCGGGCCACTGGAAGAACAACCCTCATGCCGACGATATCGACTTTCAGATCGAAGCTGATTTCGCGGGACTTATGGCGCCTGGCATGATCAATGCCTCTTCCGCGATAAGCGATAAAATAGGTCATATAATGAACTACGGTGACGGATGGTACGGAGGGGTTTATATTGCAGGTATGTACACACAGGCCTTCTTGAGCGACGATATGGGTTTTATTGTGAGGGAGGCCCTGAAAGCAATACCTGAGCAGAGCCGGTTTTACCAGACAATAGCCGATGTGATCAGGTGGCACGAAATGTATCCGGACGACTGGAAACAGACATGGTTTGAACTACAGAAGAAATGGACGGCTGAAATAGGTTGCCCCGATGGGGTGTTTCGCCCTTTCAATATTGATGCCAGCATCAATGCGGCATATATTGTACTGGGACTGCTTTATGGTGATGGCGACTATGGGAGTACCGTTGATATCAGTACCAGGGCCGGGTATGACTCCGACTGTAACCCGGCCAACGCTGGTGGCATCCTTGGCACCATGCTGGGCTACAGCAATATACCCGACTATTGGAAACAAGGACTCGACCGGGTGGAACACAGGAACCTCATCCACACAAACCTGTCGCTGCTGGATGTTTATGAAGTTGGTTACGGCCATGCATTGCAGATGATTGAAAGAAACGGTGGCAAAGTACTGGATAATTCAGTTGAGATAAGGTATCAGGTAGTTGAACCGGTTAGGCTTGAGGAGTCTTTTGCGGGACTATGGCCCGTGGAAAGAATTCCCGGACGAGGGTGGCTCAACCAGATAAACAGAGAATATTCAAGTACATTTAATGGTTCTGCTGTTGTTGTGGCAGGCAATGCACAGATAAGCCAGGACGGATTGCCGGACCATGATATTAAGATAGACATTTATATAAATGGGGAGTTTATAAAGACATCTGTTTTACCGACCGGTTTCACACGCCGCAAGCATGAAATATACTGGAACTACGACCTGCCAGAGTCCGGCCATGAGATAAAACTGGTTCCGCGCGACCTTCCCCCGGGGTACCAGGTATACATCAATGCATTGATAGTTTATTCAAATACGGAACCGGAGCTGCGAACCTATTTTTAATTCAAACCTAAAAACCAGTATTTCAAATTAGTCTGCTAAACTGCAATATATTTGACATACGATCCTATACAAAACATAATATAATATAACGAAAAACTATAAGCATTATGAATAGTACAACAAAAAATACCCGCAGGGATTTTATTAAAAAAGCAGGACTTACAGCAGCTGTTGCTGGCATGGCAGGAACATCACTTTTTGGATCATACGAGAGAGAGCCTGTGAACAGTATTCCAAAATGGAAAGGTTTTAACCTTCTCGATTTCTTCGGACCGGATCCTTCAAGGCAGAGACCCCCTACGAAGGAAGACTATTTCAGGTGGATGAGGGACTGGGGTTTTGATTTCGTGAGAATTCCCATGGCTTATCCCTACTATGTTGAATTTGACCGCAGCAGGAATATAATGCCCGATGAGGTTTACAACATCAATGAAGAGGCGGTGGAAAAGATCGATGAACTTGTTGCCATGGCGCATAAATATAATATGCATGTGAGCCTGAATCTGCACCGGGCACCCGGATATTGCATCAATGCAGGTTTTCATGAGCCATATAACCTGTGGCTGGATAAGGAGGCACAGGATGCTTTCACTTTCCATTGGGAGATGTGGGCCCGGCGTTACAAAAATGTGTCGCGCGATAAGATCAGCTTCGATCTGGTAAATGAACCTGCCATGCGCGATGATCCCAATGATCAGCATTCGCCTGCAAGAGCCATTCCCGGCGAGTCTTACCGGCAGGTGGCAAAAGGTGCCACAGATGCTATACGTAGCCAGAATCCCGATCACCTGGTGATTGCCGGTGGCAATAATGTGGGTACCACGGTAGTTCCCGAATTGCTCGACCTGGGTATTGCAAAGAGCAACAGGGGTTACTTCCCCGCTCATATATCACATTATCGTGCACCCTGGGTATATGCTGATGTTGATGCCGTCCCCGAGCCCACATGGCCGGGTTATTCGGGGGAGAGGTACTTCAGTCGTAAGACACTTGAAGAACATTATGCACCGTGGATTGAAATTGTAAAGCAGGGTACCGGGGTACATTGCGGCGAACTTGGCTGTTACAACCAGACCCCGCACGAAGTATTCCTTGCATGGTTCTCTGACACCCTTAGCATTTTTAAGAAGAACGGCATCGGTTTCGGCCTTTGGGAATTCCGGGGAAGTTTTGGTATATTGAATTCCGGCCGGAGTGATGTGGATTACGAGGACTGGTACGGATACCGGCTGGACAGGAAACTTCTGGACTTGCTGATAAGGCATTGATGCAGAAGAAACATAATGCAAATAATTATGAATTAGTTGCTATATTTATTTTAGCTAAACCAATTAAAACCAATCCAATTAAAACCAATAAAACCAATCCAATTAAAACCAATAAAACCAATCAACCATTAAAACTAAATAAAACCATTCAAGACCAATTACATCCAAATAAATAAAACAAAAAACCAATCAAAATGAGAAAATTATTTTTCAGGCTTATTAATGAATCCGGAAGTTTGAGTATATCTCTGACTTCAACACTTATGTTAATCGGAGTCTTTGTTTCTTCGTGTGCTTCAATACCTGATAACACGAATACAACTACTTTCAAGCATCATGTTATTTTCGACACTGATGCAAATAATGAGATTGACGACCAGCATGCACTGGCTTATCTTCTTTTCAGCGGCGACGTTTTCGCTGTTGAAGGGGTAACCGTCAATGCAACAAGCGGTCCGGGACATGGAATCAGCGGGCATATAGATGGACAATATGATGAAGCAAAAAGAATAATGCAACTTTGTACTGTAGATGAGGATATCCCGCTATATAAAGGCGCCAATGGTTCTTTCGAGGAAATAAAGGATCATATCCGTGAGCCGGAATTTGACGGACACGAAGCAGTTGATTTTATTATTGAACAGGCGCTCAGGGAACGGGACAGGGAACTTATACTGCTCCCGGTTGGTAAACTGACCAATATTGCACTTGCCTTGATGAAAGAGCCTGCTATAGCCGAAAACATCAGAATCGTCTGGCTTGGCTCGAATTATCCAAAGCCGGGAGAGCATAACCAGGATTGGGATATCCCCTCGATGAATTATATTCTTGATCTGGATGTTCCGTTTGAGATGGTAACGGTGCGATACGGCGAACCATCCGGCACTACTGCGGTGCGAGTTACACAGGCTCAGATACTGCACCGGATGCCGGGTAAAGGTCCACGAATATCAGAGCCCATAACGGGACGGCATGGGGGACAGTTCGACAACTGGGGTGATTATTCTGTAAACCTTTTCGAAATGTACAATATGGGGGGTGACCCGCCGAGCAGGTCGTTATTTGACCAGGCTGCCGTGGCTATTATCAAGAATCCTGACTGGGCAGAAAGCTACGAGCATCCTGCACCAATTTTTATTGATGGCCAATGGGTAGAAAGGCCAGATAATCAACGTGAAATAACCATTTGGGAATGGTTTGATATTTACGGGATCATAAACGATTTTTTTGAAGTCATGGATAATTATGTTATTGCCGAAAGGCCTTAGCAATATGATATAACGCCGGTTTTTTTATATTTTATTTCTGGCTCCACTGGCAAACCAGATCTTGTTTTTGCAGCTTATACCGGAAGAAAATGACGAAAGTGATTTATGAGAAGTAATTCAGAATGACATGAAACCTGCATTGATTTGTTTGTTGACAGTTATGACTACGAAGTTATTATGATCATAAAAACTTACTATAATGATTAAAAACATCAAGTTCATACGTATGACGGGTCCTGCACTTATAATTTTGATGCTTTTCCCCTTAATTATGTGCGCAACACCATGAGCGACAGAAATGCCGGAGACACATTTTCTCCTAAAGAAATAGGAGAGGGTCTATATGACCTCGATCAGTGGAATGAAGCCTACCGGGATAATTACTGGGCTACATATATAAAGGATGCTGCAGAAGAGCGGGGAAGAAAAATTCATGTTACCACGATGCTTTTTGCTCCTGACAATTCGGTTCGCAGGGTAATGACCTTCGGGATATATATTCATT
>CAZFOO010000008.1:0-19424 GCA_964520585.1 uncultured Bacteroidales bacterium | reverse complement strand
AGAAAGAGCTCAACAGACTATTCGTGCAGTAAATGTGTTTCTTGAAGAGTTTGACATTTTCAATGCTGAACCTTATGAAGCATTTTCAACAGTAGGCAACTCGGTAGATGTTTACTGCATGGCAGATTTAGGAAAGGCCTATGCAATCTATTTTCCCTATGTTGCAGTGGTAAAGGTTCTTGACTGATTTTATGTATAACTATGTGTGTTGCCCGAATGTGTGAAAACATAATAATAAGAATACGGGTTATTTGAATTGAATTATTAATAACCCTGATCAAATAAGCTATGTAAAATAAGAATTCTGTTATATGTTCGCTTATATACTGCTTATATTATGCACTAAAAAATATAAAAGAAATTAGTAATTTAGGTTGTTAAATTATCTGATCTTTACTGAAAAATTAATCTGAGAGTATTATGAGTAAATCCAGAAGAAGATTTCTTAAAAATCTTGCAATTGCAGGTGCGGCGGTATCTGCAGGATCATGCACTGAACTTGCGGCGAGTAAGGAAAAGGCCGGACAGGCTCATCCACGTGGGTATACAAACCTTATTGGTGTGTCAACCTATTCATTCTGGCATTTTGACAGGACCCGGGAAGATGCAACTATAGAAAATTGTATCGAAAGGGCTGCAAGGATGGGATTTGACGGTGTGGAAATTCTAAAAGTTCAAATGAGCAGAGAGGATAATGCCTACCTGCAAAAACTTAAAAGGCTCGCCCTGCATGCCGGTCAGCCACTTATAGGCCTTTCCACCCACCAGGGATTTGTTTCTCCTGACAGGGAGGTTAGAGACTCAAATATTGAGAGGACCAGGAAGCAGATTGATATAGCCCATAGGCTTGGAATACCTACTATGCGTATAAATACCGGCAGATGGGGTACTTCGGGGTCATTTGATGATCTTATGGATGCAAAAGGAATTGAACCTGTTCTTGAGGGTTATACTGAAGAAGAGGGGTTTCAATGGGTCATTGACTCTCTTGAGCAGTTACTTCCCATGGCTGAAGAATATGGTGTCGTTCTTGGTCTCGAGAATCATTGGGGTCTGGGCAGGACCGCGGACGGTGTTATGCGCATAGTTAACGAGATTGATTCGCCATGGTTAAAGGTAACTGCCGATACCGGAAATTTCTTCGAGGATAAATATGAACAATTTGATGCGATTGCCGAAAAAGCGGTTTTGGTGCAGGCAAAAACTTATTACGGGGGAGGAAACTGGTACACCCTTGATCTTGATTACGACAGGTATGCCGGTATCCTTCGCAGCCATAATTACCGTGGTTATATATCCCTTGAATTTGAGGGACAGGAAGATCCCGAAACTGCCGTTCCTAAAAGTCTGGAGATGCTGAGAACAGCTTTTAGTCAGTTCCGGGATATGTAAAACTAATGTGATCTTTAATATTTATTAAAGATCTGTTTTTTTAACACCTACTTTTCCTATAAATAATGAGATGATTATAAGAATTGCTGCCATAATAGCAGGGATTATAAGGCTTTGCTGAACTGTCGATCCTACACTCAGATTGCCTATTATATTGGGGACAAATGTTCCGCCAAGTAATCCAACTGAAAAGATAATGCCGAAAATACTCCCGTAAAGGCTGGGATTAAATTTTCCAAAAGTAACACCAACAATTGTTGGAAATATAGGAGCAAATGCCAACCCTGCAATAATTACTGCAAAAATTGCCAGAGCCGGACTATTGGCAACTATCATTACCAGAATGGATGCGAATGAGACTATCGACATCAAAATAATTACTTTTGATCCCATCGCGGTTAAATTTTTTATTGATGCCATCAGAAATCTTCCAACCATCATCGCTACTCCAAATGAACTTAGCACGACTCCTGTCCTGGAAGCTGCACCTGTAGTACCGCTTACGGAATATAGTTCATTCATTAGTGAACGGATCCATGTTCCCATAGATATTTCGAGAGACAAATAACAGAAAAGGGCCAGTGCCGCAATCAGCACTGCAGGCTTGAATAGTATTTTAAATGCCTGTGAAAATTCAAATCCCGTAAATACTTCCGGGTATTTTGCAGTAATTGAAAAGACCAAAAAAATCAGCAGAAGAATCGCAATTATGATCAGGGCAATGTTGTAGCTCATATTTAATGAATCCAGCATAAAAACGATCAGCAATGGGGTTAGTACATAACCCATGCCAAAGAAGGCATTGCCAAAGTTACTGGCCCTGGCCGGGTCTTTTCCTTCGAAAAGCACAACCGGGATGAGAGTATTGCCAACTGTATTCAACGACATTGCACCTACTCCCATTAATATGCATGCAATCAATGCGAAAGTGAAACTTGTTGCCAAAGAAAGGAGTACCATGCTGAGACTTGTGACAATAAAGCCAATAAAAGCAACCGGCTTGTAGCCTATTTTGTCAACAATGGGACCAATTAAAAGTTGTACGATACAGCTTGTAAGAAATAAGCCCATGACCAGGGTACCAAACTGACCTGTATTGATATCCAGTGCAGCCATTAATTCAACCGATATTGCTCCAAGGATAATGAAACATATTGCCAGGGTAAAAACAGCCATTAAGGCTGTAATTGCAGCTCTTTTGAAGTTTGGGTTTTCCATGCGGATAGTTTTTGGTTATTGACTGTTTAAATAAACAAGAATGGACAGCTAAGAATGGAAATTTCTGGTTTATTTTAGATTTTAATACCGTTGGTTTCAAATTTATATTTTTTATTTTTAATAATCAGCTACAATTGATAATAATATCAGTTTTAAAGGAGTTTTAAAACTAGCGAAGCCAGGAAATAATTTAATTTTATCTTCATAGATCAGGTTGACCAGTCAAAGGAACACTTCATGGCATTAGATTCGCTAAGGTTTGCTGAGTATTGACAATTAACAAACTAGCTCTAACTATTGATAAATATAAAAATTTTCTTAAATTTGTATACAAAAGAAAATAGCCATGAAATATGGAATTAAACTATTCAGGTTATACAGTGTGTTCACTCCGCTAATTTTTTCTTTTTTGCTGATTGTTGCTATTTCCGGTACACAGGAAGTTGTTGCGCAGGAAATGGATAAGACTAATAGTTTATCCGCTCCTGGGCTGGAATTGACCGGATCTGATCCTGGTAGTAAAGTATCTGATGAACTGTGTTCTATAAATGCTGTAAAAAGATACCTTACCAACCATATAAGTTATCCGGAGGAAGCAGTTAAAGAAGGCCACGTTGGTGAGGTTGAATTGTATGCACGGATTAATAGTCAGGGAGGGATCAACGAAGTACTGGAATTGCAACCTGTCAGTGATTATATTGATGTAGATGAGGTAGTAATTACAGAATATGCACCTCAGGGTCAGGAAATTCATAAGTCATCAAGACATGAAAGCCTTATATCAGAAACTCACAGAGTCATTATGTCGCTTCCCCGGCTTGATATACCCGAAGTTTATGGACAGACCCTGAAATTTACTTTTAAATTTGTATTGAAGTAATATATTGATTATAGAAGTGGTAATGTTTCCTTTTAAGAAAAAATTAAATGCACACAAGAAGTGTGCATTTTGCTTTTTATAATGATATCACTTTTTTTATTTCCTATAATCGGATTATTAAAAAAAGGTTTAATATTATACCCTGATTATAGAAATAAAGCTTTATATTTGATTGAGATCGAATGAATTTTAATGATTTTGCCTTTCTGGCCGATCAAAATTTCTAAAAAAACTATCTATAATGGTAAAAAGAAGAGATTTTATTAAAAAAAGCGTTTTGGGAACTGCTGGCATCACTATTGGTGCAATGGGATTCAGTCCTAAATCGTATGCTTCAATTATTGGAGCCAATGATAGGTTCCGGGTCGCTGTTTGTGGTGTCAATGGGCAGGGCAACAGCCATATCGGGTATTATACCGGTCGTGAAGACGTGGAAATTGCCTATCTTGTTGATCCGGATCAGCATATTCTGGATAAGCGTTTGAGTGAGGTGCGTGAAAAAACGGGTAACAGCTACCGGGTAGAAGGTGTTGCAGATGTCCGCCGCGTACTGGAAGACCCGGAGGTTGATGCCATCGATGTTTGTACTCCGAATCACTGGCACTCCCTGATGACCATCTGGGCTGCTCAGGCAGGTAAGAATTGTTATGTTGAGAAGCCACTCAGCCACGATATTTATGAAGGGAGGGTTGCCGTTGCTGCTGTCGAAAAATATGGTATTGTCCTGCAACATGGTACTCAACGGCGCAGTGATCCTAATTGGGCAGGTCTGATGGCTGAGATCCATGCCGGGAAGTATGGCAAATTGAAAGTTTCGCATGGGTTTGCCTGTAAACCCCGCAGTGGAATTGGCTGGGAACCCAATTTATCTCCTCCCGGGAATCTTGACTGGAACCTTTGGAAAGGTCCTGCTATTATTGACGACTATAATGAGAATTTGGTTCATTATAACTGGCACTGGTTCTGGCCTACCGGCAACGGTGAGATGAACAATCAGGGGACTCATCAGCTTGACGTGGCTTACTGGGCGCTTGATCCGGAGATTGAAAATACTCATCCGGTACGCGTTATGGCCATGGGCGGGAGGTTTTCCTGGGATGATCAGGGTGAAACTCCCAATACAATGTTTGCCCTTGCTGAATTTGCCAATGGGCAACAGGTATTTTTCAATGTCCGTAATGTGAATTATGAAGGATATGAAAGGGAAGTAACAAACCGTTTTTATTTTGAAGATGGCGGCCGTCTGTACGAAGGAGGAAAGTATGAGTCACATAATGGCAGTCAGCCACGCAATGTATCTGTCCCCGATATTGATATCACCCCCGGCGGCCGCTTAGGCAGTTTTATCACTGCATGCCGGGCCAATGACCCTTCCATGGTAAATGCATCGGTGGTTGATGCCCACTATGGTTCTACGCTGGGACATCTCATGAATATTTCCTACCGTCTTGGAGAGAAAGTGCCCTTCAACGCCAAGGCAGGACGATTTGGCGACAATCCGGTGGCTTTCGAGGAATTTATGAAGATTCACGAAATTGCACGGGACGGTATGGGTGTACCTGTTAATCAGGCTGAATATGTAGTCGGACCATGGCTTGAATTTGACGGTGAACAGGAACATTTTGTGGGAGAGCATTCTGTAGAAGCCAACCGGCTGCTTTTGGATCCACAAAGAAAGGGCTTTGAGATCCCCACACCAAATTCGGTTTAATTTACAAATAATCCTTCTGGAAATATAAAATCCTGATATCCATAATAATCTTTTTAACTTGCATTATGAACAGGAGACAATTTGCAAAAAAATCTTTAATTGCTGCCACCATACTTTCTTCAGTTCCCTTATACGGATATTCTGTCCCGGGCAACCAAAGAAACATCAATAAAGGAATTATGTGGGGAAGCATTGGCGCAGGCGATAGTATTGAAGAAAAATTTGTAGCTGCAAAACTGGCCGGGTTTGATGGCATTGAACCAATGAGTCATCTGAACAGGGAGGAGGTACTTGCCGCAAGTGAAGAAACTGGCATGAAGATCCCAAGTGTTTGCGGTGCCCTTCATTGGCGTTATCCCTTATCAGATCCGGATCCACTGGTTAGGAAAGAGGGGGTAGATGCACTGATTCATACTCTTGAGGATGCCTCGGTTTATGGAGCAGACACTGTATTGCTTGTTCCCGGGAGAGTCGACGCAAATGTTTCTTACGATGATTGCTGGAACAGGTCAATTAATGAAATTCAGAAAGTGATCCCGCTTGCAGAAAAACTCAGAATTAATATTGCAATCGAAAATGTATGGAATAATTTCCTCCTTAGTCCCCTGGAAGCTGTCCGGTATATTGATCAATTTGACTCACACTTTGTCCGGTTTTATTTTGACTGCGGTAATATTCTTCTTTATGGATTTCCCGAACAATGGATAAAAATTCTTGGAGAAAGGATAGCTAAAGTACATATTAAGGAGTTCAGCCTTGAGAGGGCAGATTCTCATGGAAGGAGGGATGGTTTTGGAGTAAAGCTACTTGAAGGGGATGTCAACTGGCCTGCAGTTATGAAAGCCCTTGATGATATAGGTTATTCGGACTGGGCTACAATTGAGCAGTCCGGTGGAAATACCAGGGAAGGTCTTGCAGATCTGTCTGACAGGCTTGGAGAAATATTGGAAAGCTGATGACCGGCTGATACTTTCTGCCTGGCTTGACCACTGCATGTTATTTAAAGAACCGGCACGTAATGCCGGTTCTTTAAATAATTTATCAATAATATCTGTTATCAGGCCGAAGGTGCAGTCCCCGGAACCGGAGGTTCAGGTTTTATATCCACGGGACCCATTTCGTATTCTTCCGGTCCGAGCCGCAAGCCTGAACTCATCATTTCTTCCCAGGTTACCATTTGTCCGGTATATGCCGATTCTCTACCCATTATAGCAACAAGAGACGAGGAGGCCATAGTGATAGCTTCATTGACAGGTTTGTTGGTGCGGATGGCCGTTACAAGGTTTATATGGGACTGATCTTCTCTGACTACCGGCAATCTTCGTGTAGGTTGTCCCTCTTCATCAGTAAGATACTCATACTCCCAGATAAGTTCATGGTTGTTGTCAAATATTTTATTCTGGCAATTTGTATATCCCTTTGTACCGTATATTATAACTTCAGAATTATTATAACAACCGTCAATCTGACGGTGCATGCCCTGATATTTTTTTCCGTCATCAAAGGTATAATCCACACTGATGAAATCATATTGATCACCTGTGGGGCGACGGTGCCTTCCTCCAAAACCAACGGCATTTGTGGGAAATTTCTCAAAGAACCAGTTAAGAATATCGATCTGGTGGACAAACTGTTCGGCAATATGATCACCGGAAAGCCAACACCAGTTTACCCAATCCCTTAACATGGCCTCCATATCACTTTCTCCTTCCTGCCTGTTCCTGTGCCATAGTTTTCCTCCTAACCTGAGGGCATTACCTGAAATCAGATCGCCTATGGCTCCGTTTTTTACCTGTTCGAACGTTGCAATATGGTCGCGTGCATGCCTCAGTTGTGTTCCCGCAACTACTGTTAATCCCGCTGATTCGGCCATTTTCCCTGTTGCCATTACTGATCTTGCACCTACCGGGTCAACCGCACACGGTTTTTCAATAAAAGCATGCTTCCTGGCTTGAACGGCTGCTTCAAAATGTTGCGGTCTGAAATGAGGTGGAGTGGCCATTATGACTATGTCAACACCTGAATCTATGACGTGTTTGTAAGCGTCAAAACCCAGGAAACAATTTTCATCCGGTATATCAACATCACGTTGTTCTTTCAGTGATTTCCGGCATCTGTCAAGACGGTCCTGGAAAATATCTCCAAGAGCCGTAATTTGTAAATTAGGCCCTGCATTTAGAAAGTTTATAGCTGCTCCTGTTCCTCTGCCTCCACAGCCAACCAGTCCGGCTTTTAAGAGAGGTCCGTCAGGAGCTATGTCCGCCAGAACCGGAGTTTGATACTTTTCTCTTTGTTGGCTGCATGAGGAAATAAGGTTGCCGGCTCCAAGAACACCAACGATTCCCAGTGCGGTAGCATCGGTAATAAATTCTCTTCTGCTTTTTGATTTTGGTTTATTATCCATGGTTATGGAGTTTTTAATTAGATTATACGATGGCAATTTATTCAATAAAAAAGTTTTATGCAACAGATTCCCATTTCTTTTTTAAAGCAGTTTATTTGTATAACTATATTTGTTTTTATCTGCTTTGATGGATAAAATTCAAACTGATCGGCTATTTATCTTTTTTTTATATATCGTAAAATTTTTAACCGGCAGCAGTTAAGGATGGAATCACCATGCTAAAGGTAAAATTGTTTTCGCATCAAATAATGGTATAATAGTTTATCCTGAAAGATACCTGCATCATTGTTTGAGCCGAAAGTATTTTAATAGTTCATTTCCTAAATCTTGTTTAGCTTTACAGCAATGATTTCGCTATTCATTAATATAACTGGTGAGATTACAGGATCTCTTTCCTATACCCACTGGGTAATATTGATAACTGCCGCCTTGTTTACCGGAATGGCCAAAACAGGTATTTACGGACTGGGTATTCTTGTTGCTCCCATACTTGCCGGTGTTTTTGGTGGTAAAGTATCTGCAGGATTGCTGCTTCCCATGTTGTCAATGGCCGATATATTTGCCGTTATCTACTACAATCGTCATGCGAGCTGGACTCATTTATGGAAGCTTTTCCCATTTGCTGCAGTGGGTGTGATTATTGCCATTTGGGTTGGTGCGGTAATCAATGACAGCACTTTTAAAATTATCATGGCCATCTTTATTCTAGGAGGAATCCCGGTGATGATCTGGAGAGAGAGGATGAAAAATTCAAAACCTCTTGAAGGAAACTGGGGGTCGGGAAGTTTTTTTGGTATTACAGGCGGTTTCGCTACTATGATAGGAAACGCGGCAGGGCCTATTATGAGTCTGTACCTGCTTGCCATGCAACTTCCCAAAAATGTACTCATTGGTACAGGAGCCTGGTTTTTCCTGATAATAAATTTGTTCAAGATACCTTTTCATGTTTTGGTCTGGGAAACAATTACCCTCGACTCCATATCTCTGAATCTTATGATGTGGCCGGTAATTTTGCTTGGCGGATTCCTTGGCATAAGGCTGGTCCGGATCATACCCGAGAAACCTTTCAGATGGCTGGTTATAATAATGACTATGCTTGCCTCGATAAGATTGTTTTTTTGATCTGTAACGCCCTGGAAAAATAAATGTTTTCGTCCAAAAATGCCGGGAGACTTAGTTTAATTTCATAATTATGCGAATATTCATGAATTAACGAGGCTAAGTCGAAGCTTTATAAGTTACTGACAAAATTCTGGCTTATATTATTATTAGAGAAATACCGGATTCAGAATTGTAAGCTGTTTTGATTAAAGACGAACTTCACTGCGGTAAAAAGTCAAACCTGCCTTAAAAGGTTTAATAGTTAAGTAGTTTTTATTAGCAAATATATTATCTTGCATTAAAATAGAGTATTATCTAAAATAGTTAATGTGAAATTATTGTATTTGCTTACTTTACTGTTTTTTTAAATATATATAGGCCTGAAATTTAACAGGGTAACAGACAGATGTATATATCACTACTCAATAATGTCACTCTTCTTGTATCGCTCAGTGTAGTTCACAGTTTACTGCTGAGATACCTTAAACAGGACTCTAAAAGGTACCAGTTATTATCTGGTTTGTTATTTGGGTTTGTTGCGATTACCGGAATGTTAAATTCTGTGGAAATTCTTCCGGGGATCATATTGGACGGCAGGTCTATAATACTGGTAACCTCCGGTGTTTTTGGTGGCCCGGTTGCTGGCACCATTGCTATTATAGTCAGCTCCTTATACCGTATCTTTACAGGGGGGGCAGGAACCCTTATGGGTGTTCTTGTTATCCTGGAGTCGGGTATTCTGGGTATATTTTTCTATTTTTTACGAAAAAGATACAGTTGGGCTTCGAGTTCTTTGGCGTATTACGGATTTGGTCTGACGGTCCACATTGTCATGCTTGCCCTGGTTCTGGTTCTGCCAGTTGATGCCAGGCGGATGATTTTGCCACAGATTCTTTATCCTGTTCTTATAATATATCCTGTTGCCACCCTTCTTCTTTTTCTCCTTTTTCAGAACCGGGAACATTATCTGAAGATTTTTGACAGGTTATCAGCAAGTGAAACGGCATTAAAGGAGGCAAATAAGCTGGCAGGACTGGGAAGATGGTATTATGATCTGCGATCAGAGAATCTGGAATGGACAGATACAATATATGATATATTTGAGATTGATAAGTCCAATGACAGTCCTTCTTATGAAAAATTTTTGAAGATTGTTCATCCAGATGACAGGGAAATGGTTGACAGATCGTACAGTGAATCTCTCATTAGCAAAAGTCCTTATGAGATTGAGCACAGGTTGTTAATGAAAGACGGCAGGGTAAAGTGGGTTATTGAAAAAGGTTATACTGAATATGATGAATCCGGTTTGCCGGCCACCTCAACAGGAATAGTTCAGGAAATTACCGAAATGAAGAAGGCAAAAGATGCTTTTGAAGAATCTCAGCAGATGTTGAGGACTATTATTGATACGATTCCGGTCAGGGTATTCTGGAAGGACCGCGAGTGCAGATATCTTGGATGCAATCTCCAATTTGCCAGGGATGCCGGATTCAGGATTCCCGAAGACCTTAGGGGCTTTGATGATTATCAGATGGGCTGGAAAGATCAGGCTGATATTTACAGGAAGGATGATGTGGAAGTAATAAAAAGTGGCATTCCCCGACTTAATTATATCGAGCCCCAGACTACCCCTGATGGGAAAACTATTTGGCTGCAAACAAGTAAGATGCCTCTGACTGACCTCGATAACAATATTATTGGAGTACTCGGAACGTATGAAGATATTACTTCAAGGAAGAAAATGGAAAGTGATCTGATCATTGCCCGGGATAAAGCCCGGGAAAGTGACCGGCTGAAAACTGCCTTTCTGAATAATCTGTCACATGAGATACGGACACCACTTAATGCAATTGTAGGATTTAGTGAACTATTAAATAAAAATGAAAACCATGGGTACGATTTGGAGCATTATACTGAGATTATTCTCAGGTGCAGTATTCAGCTTCTTGCTATTATAGATGACATTTTTGATATTGCTGCACTGGAAGCCGGCCAGACAAGATTGTTTATTAAAAGAATAAATGTTAACCAGATAACCAGGCTGGTATGTGAACAGTTTGAAAGAGAAGCATCCAGGAAGGGTGTTAAGATGTATTGTAATACTTCTCTTCCCGATGAACAGGCATTTGTTCTTTCTGACGAAGCCAAACTGAGCCAGGTATTGAGCAACCTTGTTGGGAATGCAGTGAAATATATAAAGTCAGGTACTATTGATACTGGATATATAAAAGAAAGAAATGAAATAATTTTTCATGTTAAGGATAGCGGACCGGGTATATCGGCGGAATTACATGAAATTATATTTGAACGTTTCAGGCAGGGAGATATTGATTCGAAAGGCGAACATCCCGGTAGCGGACTTGGACTGTTTATTTCAAAGTCATATGTTGAGTTACTTGGCGGTAAAATATGGCTTGAATCTATACCTGGCAGGGGAGCGGAATTTTTCTTCTCCATACCCTATAATCCAGGAAATGAAGATAGTTACACCGTTGACAAGGAAATTACTTATCCTGCAGTAGGAAATAAAACCATACTGGTTGCCGAAGATAATTCAATCAACTTTTTGCTGATTAAAGAGTATATGTCGGATTGTTCTGCAGAGTTGATCCATGCAGAAAATGGCAAGGAAGCTGTTGACCATGTTCGTGATAATTATGAAATTGATCTTGTTTTGATGGATATTAAAATGCCGGTCATGGATGGCTTTGAGGCTACAATGCATATTAAAGCCATTAGACCGGATCTTCCTGTTATCGCTCTAACGGCATATGCCCAGTCAGGTGACAAAGAAAAAGTAAGTGAGAGCGGTTGTGATGATTACCTCGCCAAACCATTTAACAGAAATGATCTGCATTCGATCCTTAATAAATATTTGCCGGAGCAGTAAAGACCTTTAGTCACCTTAATTATGAGGAGTTTTGTTACTGGATAGTTCATCTGTTTTTATTTTGCACCTGTGCTTGTTTGAACAAATGCAGTGTGAAAATGTTTAATGTTATGATTTAATTGATTAACATTTTATGCAAAAAAAAGTTGTTGTAATAGGTGCCGGTTTTTCCGGTTTATCAGCCGCCGGTGTGCTTGCATCAGCAGGTTATGATGTTAAGGTTTTTGAAAAAAATCAATTCCCTGGCGGTCGTGCCAGAAAATTTGAAGCTGAGGGATATGTTTTTGATATGGGTCCCAGCTGGTATTGGTTGCCGGATGTTTTTGAGCGATATTTCAGCCTTTTCGGAAAGTCATCTTCTGATTATTATGATCTTGTAAGGCTTGACCCTTCCTACAGGATCTTTTACAGCAGTGATGAAATAGTTGACGTACCTGCCGGAAGGGAAAATGTGATAAGCCTTTTTGAATCCATTGAAAAGGGAAGCGGTAAAAAGCTTGACCGTTTTCTTGACGACGCAGAATATAAATACAGGGTTGGTGTAAACCAACTTGTTTATAAACCCGCCAAATCGATATTTGAATTCGTTCAATGGGATGTTATCAAAGGTGTTCTCCGGCTCGATCTGTTAAGCTCGTTTCATAACTATGTCAGGCGAAATTTTTCAGATCCCAGGTTATGGCCCCTTCTTGAATTTCCCGTCATATTTTTAGGTGCTACTCCCAAACGCACCCCGGCCTTATATAGTCTCATGAATCATGCAGACATAGGTCTGGGAACATGGTACCCTACTGGTGGTATGTTCGAGGTGGTAAAAGGTTTTGAGGAACTCGCTAAATCACTTGGTGCTGAATTTTTCTATGACAGTCCGGTTGAAAAGATAGAAACTTACAGGAATAAAGCAACCGGAGTTATTGTGAATGGTGAATATCATCCTGCAGATTATATAATTGGATCTGCAGATTACCATCATATTGAGAAAGACCTTATTCCTGAAGGTAAAGCCAATTATGATGATAAATACTGGAATTCCCGGGAAATGGCACCATCATCATTGATGTTCTATCTGGGGCTTGATAAAAAGATCAATAATATGCTGCATCATAACCTTATGTTCGATAAGGATTTTGAAACCCATGCAAATGAACTGTTTGAAAAACCAAAATGGCCCTCGGATCCCCTTCTGTATACATCGGTAACTTCCAAAACTGATCCGCTCGCAGCTCCCGTTGGTAAGGAAAATCTTGTTGTGCTGATACCTGTTGCACCTAATCTTGAAGATAACGAAGAAATAAGGGAAAGGTATTATAATATTGTTATGGACAGGCTTGAATTGCTGACGGGAGATTCATTGAGAAACCACGTGATCTATAAGAGAAGTTATGCTCTTAACGATTTTTCATCTGATTATAACGCCTATAAAGGAAATGCTTACGGATTGGGAAACACCTTGATGCAAACAGCAATTTTCAAACCGGGAATGCATTCGCGTAAACTTAGAAACATGGTTTATGCAGGCCAACTTACAACACCAGGTCCTGGTGTTCCTCCAACTATTATTAGCGGACAGGTGGCTGCCAATGAAATAATCAAAATGATAAAGAAATGAAGGAACTATATGATCAAACATCCTTCGGCATCAGCAAGCTGACAACTAAATCCTATAGTACATCCTTTTCTTTAGGGATTAATCTTTTGAATAAAAGATTTCAGGACCCTGTTTATGGGATATATGGTTTTGTGAGGCTTGCCGATGAGATAGTAGATTCTTTTCACGCTTATGACAAGGAATGGTTGCTCGAACAATTTAAAAATGATACATGGAGAGCCATTGAAAAGGGGATAAGCCTGAATCCGGTCTTGAACAGCTTCCAGCATGTAGTTAATAAATATGGAATCGAAAATGAATTAATTGATACATTTCTGCAAAGCATGGAGATGGATCTGGATAAAAAAGAATATGACCGGCAGGGATACAAGAACTATATTCTGGGTTCGGCTGAAGTTGTAGGACTTATGTGTCTAAGAGTGTTCATGGAAGGTGACGATCTAAAATACAGAGAACTGAAGGGTCATGCCATGAGCCTGGGAAGTGCCTTCCAGAAGATAAATTTTTTAAGGGATCTTCGTGCGGATTATATGGAGCTGGGTCGGACCTATTTTCCCGGGGTTGATCTTAATAGTTTTGATGAATCGCAAAGGAAAATCATAGAAGATGATATCGAGAAAGATTTCCGGCATGGTTATGAAGGAATAAAAAAATTGCCTTTTTCGGCAAGAAGAGGTGTTCACATTGCATATGTTTATTATTACAGTCTGTTTAGTAAAATAAAAGGAACTCCTACTGCCACCTTACTTAAAAAGCGGATCAGAATACCAAATGCGAAAAAATACTGGCTGCTTTTATTTTCTTATTTTGCATTTAAATAATATTAAAATTATAGCTGTGGAAAAAGTTGTTTTGGTAGATGAAAATGACCGGGAAACCGGAATTATGGAAAAAATTGAAGTCCATCGCAGGGGACTGCTACATCGTGCCTTTTCAGTATTTATCCTCGATAGTAAGGGAAAGCTGTTGTTGCAGAGAAGATCATGGGATAAATATCATTCTCCGGGATTATGGACCAATACATGCTGCAGCCATCCCCGACCCGGTGAAGCAGTGGCCGATGCCGCCACCAGGAGATTGAATGAAGAGATGGGGATAACCTGTTACCTGGAAGAATCATTTACTTTTATATACAGGGCTGAATTTGAAAACGGATTAACAGAACATGAATTTGATCATGTCCTTGTTGGTGTCAGCGATGACAAGCCAACCCCCGATCCAGGGGAAGTTGACAGCTACAAATATACAGATCTTGAGGAACTGGAAAAGGATATGGCCGACAACCCACATGATTATACCGTTTGGTTCAGAATAGCTTATCCCAGGGTCAGGAATGTTCTTGAAAAATTGATGCTTACTTAACTACAAGTGCCTGTTCTGCCGGTAGTTATTTTTCTAATTTGTCCAAAAATCTGAAACGGTGTATACATATTTGCTGATCAATCTTTTTGCTGTGTTTATTCCTGTTGTGATAAGCTTCGACAGGCGTAATTATTTTTTTGCCCGCTGGAAGTACTTTTTTCCTGCTATGGCACTGACAGCTTTGTTTTTTATTTTATGGGATATTCTTTATACAGATATGGGAATCTGGGGATTCAATCCGCGATATCTCACCGGAATTTACCTGGTAAACCTTCCTTTAGAAGAAGTTCTGTTTTTTTTATGTATCCCTTTTGCATGTGTTTTTACATATGATGCTCTTAATTATCTGATAAAGAAAGATCTGTTCGGTACTTTTTCAAATATTATTTCTTATACCCTTATTGCTGTGCTTGTCATTACGGGTCTGTTGAATTTAGGCAAGCTTTACACTTCGGTTACTTTTTTCCTTACTGCGGCCTTTATTTTGTATCTTGAACTCATGCATAAACCCGGCTGGCTGGGCCGGTTCTATTTTTCTTATATGATACTGCTTATTCCGTTTTTTATAATAAACGGATTGCTCACTGGTTCATTTATTGAAGAGCCTGTTGTATGGTATGATAATTCCCAAAACCTTTCTATACGGATATTTACTATTCCCATCGAGGATTCAGTTTATGGTTTGTTACTTATACTTATGAATGTTACTTTTTTTGAGTATTTTAAAAACAATATGAAATATAATAAAATTATCAGGTAGGCCTATAGCGTTTCTATATCCATGATAGGCTGTTATATGTTCTCGACCACTTTATTAGTTTGCATTTAATAAGTTTCACGATAGGCCACTTATCAGGAGAGTATTAATTGGTATTAATGTCTTATAAGACCATGACATTGGAGGTTAATTCTCCGGCTTAAGATCTGTCATTTCAATGAGTATAATGTTTCTGGTATCTTCCCTGACCTTAAATCTTTCATCTATGCGGTGGCCAGCTATCCATACAATTTTATTGCCTGAAGCCAGTAACCAGGTATTTTCCTTCTGTACGATTGAAAATTTGTTATCTATAAAAAAGTCACTTATTTTTTTTAGTCCCTTCATTCCGAAAGGTTGAAAATAATCGCCTTTTTGCCATTTTCTCAATATTAGCGGAAAATAGATTAAATCCATATCAAGACAGGCAACCCCTGTAGTGATCGGGATTTCGAATCCCCTGTGATTATATGTTTTGGTAATTTTTAATTTTAGGGGATATCTCATTTCGGATGTTTCTTCTTCTATATAATAACGGTTTATAGTATCTCCTCCTAATGGATTAATCAGCAGAAAATCCCGGTCCTTGACCAGCCTGTGAGAAGAAGAAAAAAACTGTTTTCCCGGTGTTTTTTTTAGTGCACGGATTATACCGGGGATAATTTCCCTGGGAAAATTCCATCTCCTGAGAAATTCAAATAAATATGCGGGAAGCGGATCTAGAGATAAAAGCCGGTCAATGCTTATTTTATATCCGTCCCCAGATTTTATACATGTTTCCTCAAATTTTTTATTAACGGTTTCATTGTATATTGCTTCTGTATCCATCAGTCTGTTTGTGGTATCATACAAATTATCAATAAATACAGCAGAAATATTTTCAAATTCAGGAATGATTTTATGCCTGATCCTGTTGCGTTTATATTTTATCTCAATATTGCTTGAATCTTCCCTGAAACTGATATCATACTTTCTTGCATATTCAGCTATCTTTTTCCTTTCGGCAAACAACAGCGGGCGGATTATATTTCCTGCTTTCGGTTTAATTCCTGTTAAACCTTTGATCCCTGTTCCTCTTATCAGATTTATGAAGAAAGTTTCAGCCAGATCATTTTTATTGTGTGCAATGCCGATATTGCTATAGTTGTTTTCTGCAAGGATTAACTCAAACCATGAATACCTGAGTTCCCTTGCGGCCATCTGAACAGATATGCCCTCCTCCCTGGCATATTGTGTGGTGTTAAATCTCTTGCTGTGAAAAGGAATGCGGTGTTCCCTGCATTGCTTTTCAACAAATAACTGGTCTTTATCCGACTCATCACCCCTGAGTCCGAAATTACAATGTGCTACTGCTACATTATACCCAGACCTGATAAATAAGTTCAGCATAACCATAGAATCAACACCGCCGCTTATACCAAGCAGGGTTGGTCCTGATACATCAATAAGACCGTTAGAGTTGGTATATTCAATGAATTGGTTATACATGCTTACAGGTAATAAATTATTAAAGTGAGTTTATGGTTTTTGCAAGTTAAAAAATACGCTGCTTAAAAGGGTCAGATATTGAAGAAAATATTTCTTAAAATATATGCTGCAGTATATTCCGCTGATTAGGTACCGGGATAACCGCAATTGATTGCCAGATCCGATAAAAGTGATGATCCAAAGGACCTTTCCCTGTCATTATTACTCTTCAGGAGAGAACTGGCAAAATCTGAAATACCGGTTGAATTGTGGTAAACTTCCCGGATATAATATTCAATAATATTCATATTATCCTGACTTATCTGATCAGATAAATCTTTGTTTCTAATGGATTCGTAAAAATTGCAGGCATATCTATATCTGGCTTTGTGCTTAAGGAAAAACGCTTCCGGTATCCATGCTTGTTCACTGAAAAAATTAAATCTGAAAGCCATGTTTTTAAGGACTTTTTCAGGCATACTTTCCAGGGATATACCCCGAAGATAATATATCTCAGCATACCTTACAACACCTGTCGGCCCGTATGCATCCAGATCGTCGCATACTGAAAGTATCTTTAATAGTTCATCTTCATTACCAGCAGGCAGGGAAGATGGTGACTCTTTCCTGTCATGAAGTTCTATGGCTTTGAGGGCCGGATTGATATCAAAGGAGAACAGTCCACTCTGTTTATTTAGAAATACCTCACATATTTTTCTGCTTTCTGCTCCGTGATCTTCTCCCAGGGTTTTTGTAAGCCCTGTGTCATGAAAGAAAACCGACAGCATCATCAGGGAAATTTCATTTGAAGTAAATATCCTGCCACTCTCAGATAACTCATTAAGAAGATCATTAGTGTAATTCCATACACGAAGATGATGAAGATGGTCGTGCGAGGGAAGGTGATGACCCTTGAAAATAGACCGGCATTGCTGGTAAAGTAATGTAAGCAATTCCTGTTTGTTCTCTAAAGTGTATTTATTAGTGTTCTTTCCCATCATAGCAGAAAAAAGGCAGAAAAGGATCCTTTTCTGCCTGTGTATTTCATAATTAATGAAATTAATAAGTACTGGAATTAATTTACCCCTTCTTTTTTAAGTATATCCTTTGCCATGTTCAATATTGTGGTATCATCCAATACAACTATTCCCCCATTGGGACCTTTTTCCAGATGTATGCCAACAGTCTCACCCTCATTGTAATTTGCACCACCGAAATAATTGCGGACTGTCTCCACACTCAGATTCAACTCTGAAGCAATACGTGTCATGCTTCCATCTGGTAAACTGTCTTTGATCTTACGAAGTTCATTGAATGTTATAGTCATATCTGCCTTTTATATAGTTAATAAATGTGTGAACTTAACAGGATAAAATTAATGATTTTGTTGGTTTAAAGATAAGATTTTTTATAAAAAAAGTTAACTGCTTTATTATTAAAGAATGTTAACCTGTCATACTTGCATTTGTATAAAACTGATATTTGATCTTTATCTGTAATTTTTATAAAACTGATATTTAATATGTATCTGTAAATCCAACGAATATTTTGGCTCCAATATTGTTTTCTGCAATTTATGAAAAAAATAATACAGGATCTCTTTGCGTCAGATAAAGTTGTAGTTGCAGTGGTCAATAATGATTATCCTGTTTTGTTCGCATTATGATCTCATTCTGCAGATCTTCTCCAAGATCGTTGAAATAGTCACTGTATCCGGCAACCCTCACTAGGAGGTCCCGGTTTTTGGTCCGAGTTGACTTTTGGTCCGCATATCATTACCGTTATTAAGTGCAACTTCAAGAATTTTAGGAAGATTAAAATATCCGGTGAGTATGTAGGCTTCGGTGCCGAATGCTCCTGTTTCCACACATCCAGAAGCGCCACCATTTCTGGCATCCTCAATACTCTTTCCCTGGCGTAGTAATTCCTGAATAATAGCATCGGTATTAAAAACTGATGGTTGGCCGAACCCGGTCCTGATAATATCCAGTGCCCTGTGAATAAACCGGTGGGGATTTTTCTTACTGACCTGTATCATTCTGCTGGGCTGCAGAAGCCTCATGGAAGGTTTGGGGAGCATGTGCAGGAACTCTTTGGCATATGGTTGCCATTTCCAGGAGTTCGTTTTTTCGCTTTGGGTCTGATTCTTTTTCAGCCATATGTTCAAGCTTCCCGGCATGCCTTTCTGCATATTTAATAAGTACTTCTGCAGCTATTTTCATGGCTTTTAGCTCATCTTTTTTCAGATTTGCCTCTTTATCATTATTATGTCCCAATAATTTTAATGCTGCAATGCATTCATTAATCAGATCCAGCATACCTTTTTGCCAAATATTTTTACCCAGTACGGCATGGCCTGGCGCCCGGTGTTCCTGAAATTCAGTGAATATACGGGCTTTGTATGCTTTCAGCCATCTCGGACTCATAAGTCCCATCAGCTTGTCCCTGTTCGTTCTGCCTTTCCAGAATGATATGATTGTCTTTTTATATGCATTCCTGGTTTCGCTGGTCACTTTAAAGGAAACTTTGGGCCGTGTATCCAGAATATCCAGGTCATCAAGAGAGTGGAGGCATACAGAATAGCTCTTTCATGGTCCAGCATATTTATTGCCTCAAGGCTGGTTTTTCTTTAT
>CAZFOO010000007.1:43920-72890 GCA_964520585.1 uncultured Bacteroidales bacterium | reverse complement strand
TGGTGAATGTTATGGCTATTCCTGCCTTCACCACCTTTTCCCAGCGTATGGCAACGGGACTGGATAGTTTTGCACTACTGGCCATTCCGTTTTTTATACTTGCAGGACAACTCATGAATTTTGGGGGGATAGCTCTGCGGCTCATTGATTTTGCCAAGGTTCTGGTTGGGCGCTTGCCCGGCGGACTGGCGTTTGTGAATGTTATGGCAAATATGCTGTTTGGGGCAATATCCGGTTCTGCTGCAGCTTCCGCTTCTGCTATCGGCAGCTTTATGACACCAAAAATGGTTGAGGAAGGCTATGATAAACCCTTTGCTGCTGCAGTCAACATAACCTCAGCAACTACAGGATTAGTTATTCCGCCCAGTAACATACTTATAGTCTACAGTCTTGCCAGCGGAGGCGTTTCCATTGCGGCACTTTTTATTGCAGGCTACATTCCGGGTATTCTTACAGGCTTCCTGCTTATGGGAGTTGCCGCGATATATTCCCACAGGAATAATTACCCTGTCGGGGAGAAAACCGGATTTGTAGATGGAGTCAAAAAATTCCTGGCAGCCATACCAAGTTTACTACTTCTTGTTATTGTAATCGGGGGCATCCTGGCAGGGATCTTTACTGCAACTGAAGCTTCGGCAATAGCAGTTCTTTATGCACTTATCCTGGCATTGATTTATGGAGAGGTCAAAATCCGGCATCTTCCGGATATCCTGCTTCGCAGTGTCAGGGTAACCTGCATTGTTTTGCTTCTTGTAGCTACTTCAATGGGTATGTCGTGGGTAATGTCATTTGCAAATATACCGCAGAATGTGAGTGCGGGACTTTTATCCATTAGCACCAACACAATTGTGATATTGCTTCTTATCAACCTTATACTGCTGTTTGTAGGGGTATTTATGGATTTGACTCCCGCAGTATTGATTTTCACTCCTATTTTCTTGCCCATTGCGGTAGACCTGGGCATGGATCCGGTACATTTTGGAATAATGATGGTAGTCAATCTCACCGTAGGTTTATGTACACCGCCGGTAGGTTCCCTGCTTTTTATAGGATGCAGCGTTGCAGATATAAGTATTATGAAGGTAATCCGTCCGCTATTACCATTTTTCGTAGCGATGCTTGTTGCACTTGCTCTAATTACTTATCTGCCCTTCTTAAGCCTTTGGCTACCTGGGGCTTTAGGTTATTAATCATTTTAAACTGCCCTTAAAAACATTATTAATTGAGCCGGTTACTTCTGTAACTATAAATATTAGTTTATTAAATATTTAGCATTATATAATAATCTTTCACAGATCAACCAATGATAAAATTTAAATGTGATAATTGCGGAGAAGCTTTTGAAGATAAGGGAAGGGTACTGGAATATAGTAGTCCCGTATACGGACCGTGCAGTAAAAAAATAGCTGACTGTCCCACATGTGGTCACGAGAGTGACGAATACCGGCCACCGAAGCAGGCAAGATCAAGATCTGCAGCTTACAGTGAAACAATGTCTTCCATGGGTGGTTGTAGTGCCGGAGGCGGAGGATGTTGCTGTTCGGGACAGGGATAACATGATGGTTCAGATGATGGTCCGGAAAACAAGGCAGATAAAAGAAAAGGGATGAAAATCATCCCTTTTCTTTTATCTCGGCCAACTTATCAAGGAGTTTGTCCATTTCAGCGGGATCAAGTCCCGGCCTGCTAAGCTTTTCTTCAATATCTTTAACCGTTTGCTCCTTTTCCCCCTCTTCCTTAATTATTCCTTGCGTTTCTTCGGCAAATAGTTCATCATCGCCAACCTCCTCTTTTAATTGATGGATCATATTTTCCATCATCTGGCGGAATGGTTCACGAAATTGTTCCGGAATATCATGGGGCATCATATGTTTCATCATCTCATATTGACTGAGCATCATTTTAAACTGATTGGCAAATTCAGGATTCATTCCCTGCATCTTTCCATCTGACATTCTGTCTGAGAGTTTTTTAAATAAGGAAAGCAATTTCTCGAAATTTTGTCTGAATGACTGTTCATTAGACTCCATAAGACTCATTTTTGGTTATATATCAATTTAATTGATTACTGAAACCCCGTCATCAATTTAACCTGTAAATATTTCCCGGTTCTTTCTGCCAACGGATAACGAATCAATTTGTATATAATCCTACAACAGTTATGCCAATTTGTTAAGTAATGAATTATCATGATTATGCATGGTATTTTGGAGACTCAAAATGCCATGAGGTTATCATTCAAGTTTTTCAAAATTGAATATGTCGCTTCTGTACGCATCAATAGGAGCGCAGGAACATGTAAGATTCCTGTCACCGTAAGCATCGTCTACACGGCTAACAGCCGGCCAGAACTTATTATCGGCTATCCATTTCAGCGGGTAGGAAGCCTTTTCCCTGCCATAAGGGCGATCCCAGCTGTCAGAAACAGTTACCTCCGATGTGTGGGGAGCATTTTTAAGGACATTATTGGTTTTGTCAGCCTTCCCGTTACGAATTTCCTCTATCTCTTCGTAAATACTGATCATAGCTTCAATAAACCTGTTAAGCTCATGCAAAGACTCACTTTCGGTAGGTTCAACCATGAGTGTTCCGGCAACCGGGAAAGAGAGTGTGGGAGCATGAAATCCATAATCCATCAACCTTTTGGCAATGTCCCGTTCTGTAATATCCTCTCCTTTGCCATTCCTGAATTTACGGCAGTCAAGTATCATTTCGTGTGCGGCGAAACCATGAATGCCTTTATAAAGTATATCATAGTAATCTTTAAGAGATGCAGCCAGGTAATTGGTATTTAAAATGGCGGTTTTTGTCACCTCTGTCAAACCCCGGCCCCCAAGCATTTTAATATATGCATGAGAAATAGTAAGTATACTTGCACTTCCCCAGGGTGCACCTGAAATTGCTTCCACACCATTTTCACCCCCGGTAGGAACTACCGGATGTTTCGGTAAAAATTTAACCAGATGCGGGGCAACACCTATGGGCCCCATACCGGGACCTCCACCGCCATGAGGAATAGCAAAAGTTTTATGAAGATTAAGATGACACACATCGGCACCAACAATTGCCGGGTTGGTAAGCCCAACCTGGGCATTCATATTGGCACCATCCATATAAACCTGTCCGCCATTCTCATGAATAACAGAGTTCATCTCCTTTATTCCGGGTTCATACACTCCGTGGGTGGATGGGTAAGTAACCATAAAGGCAGCCAGCCTGTCCCTGTGCTGTCCGGCTTTCTTCTTCAAATCGCCCAGGTCTACATTACCGTGCTTATCACAGTCCACTATGACAACCTCCATCCCTGCCATTACAGCACTGGCAGGGTTTGTGCCATGTGCAGATGAGGGAATAAGGCAAATATTCCTGTGTTCTTCATTCCTGCTCCTGTGATATTCCTTTATAACCATCAATCCAGTATACTCTCCGGCCGCACCAGAATTGGGCTGAAATGAGATTGCTTCAAAACCGGTGATTTTACACAGATCCGATGCCAGTTCATCCATAAGCTCATGATAACCCTCAGCCTGATCAACCGGTATAAACGGGTGCAATCCTCCAATCTCAGGCCAGCTGAGAGGAATCAGTTCTGTTGCTGCATTAAGTTTCATGGTACATGAACCAAGTGATATCATGGAATGAGCAAGGCTGAAATCCTTCCTTTCCAGTTTTTTAATATATCTCATCAGCTCTGTTTCAGAGCGATAGGCATTAAAAATATCCATTGCAAGAAAATCCCCCTGGCGGGAAAGATCCTTACTGTAATAAACATCATTCGAAAGAGCACCGGCCGTAACAGCTTCCTTCCCGGCTGCCTTCGCGAATACATCGGCTATTAAATTTATATCCTTTAACAGGGTTGTTTCATCCAGACTGATCCCGACATTATTTTCATCAACATAAAGCAGGTTGATCTTGTTGTCAAGTGCAATTTTTTTTATGTTCCCGGATTTGATGCCACCTGGGAGATTAACCCTCAGTGTATCAAAAAAATTCTTGTTCTTAATCTCATAACCAAGCTTTTCCAGGAGCTGTGACAAAGTAACCGCACTCTGGTGTGCATGTCCGGCAATCCTTTTTAATCCATCCGCCCCATGGTAGACGGCGTACATACCAGCCATGGTAGCAAGAAGTGCCTGCGCCGTACAAATATTTGATGTGGCACGCTCACGCTTAATATGTTGTTCTCTTGTCTGCAATGCCATTCTAAGTGCATGCTTGCCCTGGGCATCAACGGTAACACCAATGATCCTTCCGGGCAAATTACGCTTGAATTTTTCCCGGGTGGCAAAGTATCCTGCATGTGGACCGCCGTATCCAAGCGGAATTCCAAATCGTTGGGTCGAACCTACCACGACATCTGCACCCCAATGACCAGGTGGAGTAAGCAAAGCAAGGCTAAGTATATCAGCTATTATACCCGCAAATATTTCATGTTTACCTGCTTCGGAAATAAAACTCCTGTAATCATGGACTTCCCCGTCAGCAGCCGGATATTGAACAATCAAACCAAAGAAACTATTGTCAAGTTCAACTTCCTGGTACTTGCCTACTACCAGTTCAATACCGAGAGACCTGGCCCGGGTTCTTATAACAGCCAGATTCTGCGGAAAAATATTCTCATCGATAAATAATTTTAGGGCACCGGACTTAACTTTGGTCCGCGACCTGGAGTTATACATCATTATCATTGCCTCCGCAGCAGCAGTGGACTCATCAAGTAAGGAAGCATTGGCAATTTCCATTGCCGTAAGCTCCATGATCACGGTTTGAAAATTCAGCAGAGCTTCGAGTCTGCCCTGAGATATCTCAGCCTGGTAAGGGGTATATGAAGTATACCAGACAGGATTCTCAAGTATATTCCTTTGTATTACAGAAGGGAAGATTGTTCCATAATACCCCATTCCGATATATGTTTTATAAACCTTGTTTTTGGAAGCAATTTCCCATATTCTCTGAAGATATTCATACTCACTGATACCGTCAAGAAGATCTAGAGGTTTCTCTAATCTGATGGATTCAGGAACCGTTTTATCAATCAATTCATCGACTGATTCAACGCCAATTTTCTTCAGCATGAATTCGATGTCATCGGGACGGGGACCGTTATGCCGGTTCAGGAAGCTGTCAAGAGCCATATTTATTTTGAGTTATAATGTTAGTTCTAAAAGAGTATTTCAATCCTGCAAAAATAAAAATTAAGCCGATCGATAAACAAGACAAAAATCATAATGTTTTGAACTCAGTATAATTTCAGGAGTTCAGGAAAGGATTGCTCTCCTTCTCATCTCCTATGGTAGTTTCCGGTCCATGCCCGCAATAAACCACAACTTCAGGAGGGAGGACAAATAATTTTTCACGGATGGATTTTATTAAGGTTTCGTAATCGCCTCCGGGAAGGTCGGTTCTTCCGATACTGCCGCTGAACAGGACGTCTCCTGCCAGCACAAAAGCATCTTCTGGACTGTATAAAGCAACGCTCCCCGGTGAATGACCCGGAACATGGAAAACATCAAGAAAAGAAGTACCGAAAGACAACCTCTTTCCTTCTTCCAGGTATTCGTCCAACGGTGGTGGCTCTTCTACCTCAAATCCGAACATTTCACCATGCTCAACAGCATTTCCCAGTAAAGATTCATCACCTGCATGAGCAGCTGTTCTGGCGTTGAATTTATTTTTAAAGAAAGAATTCCCAAGAATATGGTCTACATGGCAATGTGTGTTGACAATTTTCACAGGCTCAAGTCTGTTATTCTCAATAAAGTAGAGCACTTCTTTTTTTTCATCAACAGTATAACTTCCCATGTCAACCAGTATACATTCTCCTGATTCATCATAGAGTAAATATGAATTTTCCTGGAAAGGGTTGAAAATAAATTTCTGCACTTTAATCATATCGTCTATTTAATAGTATATTATCACATTGATTTGCCTTTCAGAAGTGGAACAAAAACAAATTGTCCATGTTCAGTTTTATGAAATTTTTCTTCCCCGGTTCTGATAATCCTTGTCATCACCTGTGAATTACTGTCGCCAACCGGAACTACCAGAATACCACCTGTTTTCAATTGTCCCTTTAGTTTTTCAGGAACCTCATTTGCACCGGCAGTTACCAGTATCTTATCAAAAGGAGCATAAGACTCCAGCCCCTCATAGCCATCTCCATAGAAAAAATTTGCTATATATCCAATGGAAGGCAGAAAGGATTGTGTTTTAATGTAAAGTTCCCGCTGTCGCTCTACCGTATAAACTTTGGCACCCATTTCAATCAGTACAGCTGTCTGGTAGCCGGATCCGGTACCAACTTCCAGGATCTTATCATGTCGCTTCACATCAAGAAGACTGGTTTGATAAGCGACTGTGTAAGGTTGTGAAATAGTTTGACCGCTCCCTATAGGAAAAGCCTGGTCCCTGTAGGCAAACTCAACGAATCCTGTGTCCATAAACAGGTGCCTGGGAACCTTCATTATTGCCTCCAGAACTCTTTCATCATCAACCCCTTTTAAACGTAATTCATCGACAAGATTTTTCCTGAGCCCTTTATGCCTGTATGAATCCTTCATTCCCTAAAAAATTAAAATAACCGTTTACTAAATATTAGCATGTATAAAAAATTAAACCTGTGGTAGATTTATCATGAATTTGTTTTTTCGGGGAGTAATAAATGAATCTCTGGTAACTTATGAAATCATTTTTTTGTTATCTCCGGGTTTTTTAAAACGAAACGCTAAATTACATTATTTTTAACTTCAAACCCACCGAAAATACAATACAATTAATAACAACAAGTTGATAAGTATATAGCAAAGGCTCACTGTTAAAGTAAAAAATAAATTATTTTTGCCTTAAAATCACCAACACTATGTTTAGAGCCGGCTTTGCAGGAAATTTATCTGACTCTGTATTCAAAACTATCAATGGACATGCCGGGTTCAAATTGACCGGAGCCCTTAACACCTGCAAAGCAGATACTGCAAAATCCGATATAATTCCATTTTTATCTGCCGATATGCTTCTTGAGAATAATGATGTATTGATAATTCACCAAACAAGCTACGGTATTCCGGAATTACTCGAGGAAGCATTAAGACGATCCAAACCAGTCATGCTGATGGACATAACCGGTTTTGATTCTGTTACTGTCAACAAATTATTGAAATTACAGGAAGAGGCACACTCTATAATCAAGGTAACTTATCCTGCAAGAACAAATCCTGCACTTAATAAGAGTGTGCCCTTTATAACACATCCTTTCTTTATCGAAGCGAAATTATCAGCTTCCCTGAACAAATATGAGGCTGAAGAAAGATGGGCAACAGGAGCCTTGTTGAAAATGCTGGATGCAATCTTTTTTTTATGCAATCACAATTTCCGCAAGATTAACTCCTTCCGGTTTCCCCCTGGTATGTCATCAAACGGACTGATCAGCGGCAGAATAGAATTTGACAATGGCTCAGTTGCCAATATATTGATATCTGAATTAACAGAAGATGAAATTTTTACACTTGATATATATCAAATGAAAAATACTCTCAATGTTGATATGCTTAACCAAAAATTTGAGTGCATTGAAAAAAACCGGCAAAAAAACAGGATAGATTCACTGACAAAAAGTTATGCTGTTACTGAAACCCAATTGCTGCATAATGAACTTGATGGTTTTTACAATTCAATTATAAACAAAGACACTTCAGGGAGGGAACTTTTTGAGGCATCAAGGCTGCTGGAGCTTTGCCGCAAATTTACCGGACAACCGATATCCGGGTGAACCAATTACTGTGATGAAACGCCCATGATACTGGAGTCACACAAAATAAAATGAATTTCACATTCGAAAACTATTGCAAAACGAGACAAAACATTGCATGTGAAATCGACGAAGTCAATAAAACAGCGGGATCCATACGTTTGAGACGCAGAACATGAATAACCTTCTGAACATAATTAATTGTATATTAACTTTATTAACCTGATCTGTACGAATGAAGCATTCCTGAAAAAATGAATCAAAAGGCGCAGCAATTAATAAAATACCTTACCGGAGATCTTATTTCGGCTATAATCAGCTGGATGCTTTTTTATTTCTGGTTATCGGAACAGACCATAGAGCAATATGCAGATACTGGTTTCAGCTTCACCGGAGAGCCCCTATTCATCAAAGGGATTATTTTCCTTCCTGTTTTCTGGATCATACTGCATTTAACCTGGGGGTTATACCGTAATACTCTGCGGCGCTCCCGGCTAAAGGAACTGGGAGCCTCATTGTCAACTTCATTAATTGGAACTTTAATTATATCTGCAATTCTTATTTCAGGTGATATCATAACAGGAACGTCTGTCAGTTTTATCAAGGTCTCCATAAGCATGTTTTTGATCCACTTTCCTCTATCCTATATTCCCAGGCTGACGACGACATCCTCCAACATCTCGGCCATTCGTACGGGACGGAAAGGATTCAACACGGTCATTATAGGGAGCGATGATAAAGCCGTGGATATCTATAAGGAAATAAAAACCCAGGTCAGATCGACAGGAAATAAGTTTATCGGATTCATTGATATTAATGGAAACGGACCTTCTCCAATGTCAGGCTATCTTGACCACCTTGGAAGCATTAATAATCTGCAGGAAATAGTTTCAGGACACAAGATAGAAGAATTGATACTGGCCATTGAGTCTTCAGAGCACGGTAAGATAGAAAACATCCTAAACAAGGTTGATCATCCCGGACTTGTAATAAAGGCTATTCCGGTATTATTTGATGCCATCACCGGGAGGGTGAAGATCAATTCCATAATTGAAACACCCCTGATTCAAATCTCCCATAAGTCAATGCCTTCATGGCAATCATACCTTAAAATGACTATGGATATCATTATCACCCTTTTGGCTCTGATCCTGGTTTTGCCGGTATCGGTATTTATCGCTGTATGGATTAAGCTTACGTCGAGGGGTCCTGTTATTTACAGTCATGAAAGAATAGGAAAAAACGGAAAGCCTTTTAACATTTATAAGTTCCGGACGATGATAGATAATGCAGAAAAGTACGGTCCGGAGTTATCATCGCGAGATGATGATAGAATTACCGGTCCGGGACGCTTCCTGCGAAAGACCAGGCTGGATGAAATTCCCAATTTCATTAATGTATTAAAAGGAGACATGTCCCTGGTAGGTCCACGCCCGGAACGAAGGTATTACATAGATCAGATATTGAAAATAGCACCGCACTACAAATATCTCCTTAAAATCAAGCCCGGAATAACATCATGGGGTCAGATAAAGTTCGGATACGCCGAAAATGTAGATCAGATGGTACAAAGACTGAAATATGACCTGATATATCTTGAGAATATGTCCGTTTTTGTTGATCTTCAGATACTCATACTTACATTGCTGGTAATAATAAAACAGGATGGTGTTTAATTGATTTATTGCATTTAAAAAGAGCCATCTTTTTCATCCGCATGTATACGATTTTCCCTGAAAAGATTTAAATTACATCTGTTTTTAGCCCCGGCTCAATAAATTGTGTTTTAACTATTAAAATAAACAATATGGGAACAAAGAAAAAATTTGCAGTAGTATTGTCCGGTTGCGGAGTTTTTGACGGTAGCGAGATACATGAAGCAACTATGACTCTTTATGCCATCATGAAAAATGAGGGTGAATATGAAATATTTGCCCCTGATATTACCCAGCATCATGTAATTAATCATCTCACGGGTGAAGAGATGAAAGAAACCAGAAACGTATTGATTGAATCTGCACGCATTGCAAGGGGGCAAATTAAACCGCTTTCCGGATTCAGAGCGGATAATTTCGATGCGATAATATTCCCCGGGGGGTTCGGAGCGGCTAAAAATTTATCTGACTTCGCTTTTAGAGGGGCAGAAAGCAGTGTTGATCCACAGGTGGTAAAAGCAATTAAGGATATGGTTGAGCAGAAAAAACCAGTCGGAGCACTTTGCATCGCACCGGCATTAATGGCAAGGATCCTGGATAAGCCCGAACTGACCATAGGACAAGATGAAGATACCTTAAAAGTCCTCGAAACTATGGGAGCAACTCACAGGAAAACCGGGCATGGTGAAGTAGTGGTGGATAAAAAATACAAGCTTGTTACCACTCCCTGCTATATGCTGGATGCGAATATTCTGCAAATAGCTGAAGGAGCAGAGGCAGTGGTAAAAGAAATATTAAAACTCGACTGATTACAACGGGAGAAAATATAACCGTTTAATTGAATCAACTGGTTATCCGGGTCATATTTGTCCATTTTCAATAAGATGAACTATCTGGTCAATTAACTTATCTTCACCTTCAGCATCAAACTCGGCCTTAAGATTTGAGCCGAAAAGTCTGGCTATTGCCTGCCAGAAGAAGGCAGAAAAAGAACCCCTGAGTTCCCGCACAAGTTCATAGGAGGTATTTCCGGTCTCGCGGTCAATTAATTTTATGAGCAACCTTCCCTGGGTGATGGTAAGGGATTTTAATTCTCCTTCAAATTCTTCCTTAAGTTCACTTTCGACCTGCTTTACAAACCTTTTCCGCTCCCTTTCAGTTTCCAGTTCAACAAAAACCTCGTTCAACTCATCAAGCTTGTCCGCCGCTAGTATAGCATAAGGATAGACAATCTTAAGATTATATACAAGGCGCCTGTATCTTCTAAGATCTCTTCTGTTGGAAAACTGCGGAACAGGATAAACGTAAACCTCTTCAATAGTTGCATGTAAAAGGGTATCCCCGTCCCTGAACATTTGATTAAGTATAATAATATCCTCAATGGTCAGGGAATCATCAGGACGCTCCTGTGTATGTGCAACCTGCATTAACAAAAACAAAACAACTGTGCATGTAAATATTCTGCTCATATTATTACAAACGATTGCAAAATTGCTTAATTGTAAAATAACTGCAAAGAAATTATTTTTATTGCTTCGAAACTGCTATCTTACTTTACTTACGTATAATAAATAAATTGGTTTTATATTTGCAGACTTTCGGAAATAATCAAAACCAGTTACACAATATGAATGAAAAAACAGAGACCAATATAAGTTCTGAAATTGGTGAGCTTGAATCAGTTATTATCCACCGGCCCGGACCGGAAGTTGAGAACATGACCCCGGTGAATGCCGAGCGGGCTTTATACAGTGATATACTGAACCTGTCAGTTGCCCAAAAAGAATATTCCCGGCTGGAAGCAATTTTGGAAAAGTTTGCGAAAGTCCACAATGTCAAAGACCTCCTTATAGAGACACTAAACAACAGCAGGGTAAAAGAAAATCTTCTGGACAGGATCTGTGGCAAAGGAGATATTTGTGATATCCGTGATTATCTGTTGGAAAAATCAAGGGAGGAATTGGCGGAGCTGCTGATAGAAGGAGTAGTTATGGAAAAAAACACTCTGACAAGATTTCTGAGTAAAGAACGATATGCACTTCCACCACTGCACAATTTTTTCTTCACCAGAGATGCCATCATACCTTTTTTTGATTCTGTGTTGATAGGTAAAATGGCAAACAATGTAAGGGAGAGGGAATCTATAATAATGGAGGCTATAATGGACTTCAGTGGTATTTTTAATACCCGGTCTTACAGTACCACCGGAAGTGCCTCCTCTTCAACAATAGAAGGAGGAGATGTGTTAATTGCCCGCGATGATATAATGATCATCGGTAACGGAGCCCGCACAAGTTCGCAGGGTATTGATTTTATTCTTGAGATCCTGAAAGACCGGCATGATGGGGAGAAACATATAATAGTCCAGGAATTACCCAGAAATCCTGAATCATTTATCCACCTCGATATGATATTCACACTTCTTGACAGGGATTCCTGCATGGTTTATGAACCGGTCATTTATAAAACAAGTAAATACCAGACGGTACACATAACCATAAATAAAGGAAAAGTCATTTCAATCAGGGAGGAGCGAAATATCCCGGAAGCCCTGAAAAAACTGGGGATGGATCTGAAGCCAGTTTATTGCGGTGGCAGATCGGATATTTGGGTGCAGGAAAGGGAGCAATGGCATAGCGGTGCCAACTTCTTTGCAGTTGCGCCTGGGAAGGTAATTGGCTATGCAAGAAATACCTATACACTTGAAGAGATGAATAATAATGGATTCGAGATTTTTAGCGCAAAAGATATCATTACAGGGAAGATCGATCCGGATCAGTATAAAAAGCTGGTGATTTCTCTTGAGGGTTCAGAGCTTCCCCGGGGGGGTGGTGGTGCAAGATGTATGACTATGCCTGTCAGGAGAAAAGCAGTAAACTGGTAACAGCAAATTTATCTGAATGCTTTCTTTACCATGTCAGCTGCTTCCTGCAATGTGATGGCAGAATACACCTTCAATCCTGAATCGTCAATCAGCTGCTTGGCTTCTTTGGCATTTGTTCCCTGAAGCCTGACAATAACGGGCACCTGGATGTTGCCGATACTCGTATAAGCATCAACTATACCCTTTGCAACCCTGTCACACCTCACAATTCCTCCGAATATATTAATCAGAATGGCTTTCACATTGGGATCCTGCAATATAATGCGAAACCCTGCCTCTACTGTTGTGGCATTTGCAGTACCACCAACATCAAGAAAATTTGCAGGATCGCCGCCGGAAAGCTTAATGATATCCATAGTAGCCATGGCGAGGCCGGCTCCGTTGACCATACATCCAACGTTACCGTCAAGTTTCACAAAATTAAGATCATACTTACCGGCTTCAACCTCTGATGGATCTTCCTCTGAAATATCGCGCATCTCAGCATAATCAGGATGGCGGTAGAGTGCATTATCATCAAGCACTACCTTGGCATCTGCCGCCAGGATAAGATTATCAGAGGTTTTAAAAACGGGGTTTATCTCAAAAAGAGAAGCATCTGATTTCTCATAGGAACGATACAGGGCACTCACAAATCTTGTCATCTCCTTGAATGCTTTTCCTGTTAGTCCGAGATTAAAAGCTATCTTTCTTGCCTGAAAAGGCTGCAATCCAACGGAAGGGTCAATTTCTTCCCTGAAGATCAGATGAGGAGTTTTTTCGGCAACTGTTTCAATATCCATACCGCCTTCAGTAGAGTACATTATGATATTTCGTCCGCTTTGCCTGTCCAGCAGAACACTCATATAAAATTCAGCCACCTCACTCTCTCCGGGATAAAAGATCCCCTGTTCCACGAGAATTTTCTGAACAAGTTTTCCCCGGGGGCCTGTCTGGTGTGTTACAAGGTTCATACCAATTATATCTGCTGCATATTTGCCAACTTCATCAAGCGATTTTGCAATTTTAACTCCTCCGCCTTTCCCCCGGCCACCTGCATGTATCTGAGCTTTTACAGCCCAACTGTCCGCTCCCGTCTTAGTTTGAATTTCTTTGGCGGCATCAATGGCCGCCTCGGGCGATTCGACAACAGCACCCTCCGGAATGGATACTTCATATTGATTCAGAATAAATTTTCCCTGATATTCATGTAGGTTCATATGCCATAGATTATATTATTAGCTTTATATTTACATCCCAAAAATATTCATTTTTTTCAAATTAATTATCCCTTCCAGAACAAATCGTTAATTCAAATATGTCAAGGAGAAAACTTGCCACTGACGAACTGAAAAGAAAGACGGTAACCGGATATAAACAAGCTGACAAAATGCCGGTTATTATAATACTTGATAATGTAAGGAGTCTCAACAATATAGGTTCTGTATTCCGGACAGCCGATGCCTTTCTGGTAGAGTCAATATATCTTTGCGGCTTTACAGCTACCCCTCCTCATAAGGATATACATAAAACAGCACTTGGGGCAACTGAATCTGTCGATTGGAAGCACTTTCCCACAACCCTCGAAGCAATCGGAGAAGTAAAGGATAAAAATTACAGAATAATTTCCCTTGAGCAAACAACTGCAAGTATTTCCCTTGTCAGCTTTTCCCCTGAAAGAAACACCGGTTACGCAATGGTATTCGGCAATGAGGTAAAAGGGGTAATTCAGGAGATAATAGATATAAGTGATGAATGTGTGGAGATACCTCAATTTGGCACAAAGCATTCATTCAATTTAGCTGTAAGTGCAGGTATTGTACTGTGGGATTTTTACAATAAAATCTTGCAGACCCGCGAATAAGAATAATTAACTTTGTAGCGAAAAACTGCATCATGTAAACGGTACATGATCACCTGGGAAAAATTCTGATTGTCCGGAATTAATATATTATATATTACATTATTATTTTGATAAAAAAAGGCCGCCGGGTACCGGCAGCCTTTTTATAATTACTTTAGTTCAGATTAATTCACAATGGACGTAAAAGTTTCATCTTCGAAATAACGTCCAAATTCCATATCTGTACTGGCATATTCCTTAAGTCCGGCATCCACATCTAACTCATTCCTCACATTATCATAATCAATGTTGTTATCCTGCCTTCTTGCACCGATTATAGCCATGAGGTAGTGAGTCTTGGCTCCGGGCTGCTCGATATTGTTAAGTATTCTGAGCGCATCGTCATTATTATCCTGCAACATCTCAACAAGGGCATTGTTAACAACTGCCATATTACCAAAATGTCCGGAAGCAGCAGCATAATCACCTTTCTTTAAAGCCACGATGCCACGATTATAATTGGTTTCACTTGTTGGTGAACTGACAGAAGCAAAATATTCCTCAGCCTCTTCAATATTACCTTCTCTCAAAGCAACGGCACCAAGATTATTCTTAATTACGTCATTGTTCATAAGCTCCTGTGCCTCCAGGAAAGCATCCTTAGCGGCAGCTACATTATCAAGTTCAAGTAAGACTGCTCCTTTACTGTTATGAGCCCTGAAACAATTAGGGAACCTTTGGGAAGCACGGTCATAGATCTGGTATTTAGTGCTGAGATCTTCAAACAAGGTGGCAGTATAAAGCATCTCCTCAAGATTCAGCCTTGAAGGATCCTGGTTGAATATCTGCCTGAGTTCTGCATCCGAATAACCTATTTTCTCAACGTTAATTGTCATTTCCGAACGGCGCAGGCGAGGCAGGACTTCGTCCTCAATCTCCTCGAATACCGCTGAAAGATTTCTTATCTCCCTCTCGCGAACAACGGGATCTGAGTACATTGACAAAACACGCAATATAAGTTCTTTGTCCTCTATATTCGATTCTTCCATCAGCTCTCTGAAACCTTCCCAGTCCTCACCAAGTGCCCTGGTATTATAGAAATCACCTCTTCTTTCAATGCCAACATTATCCAGTTCCCCGTCAAATACCCTGTCGGATGATTGTTTCCGTTGCTCTGAAAGCCTTTCATTAAAATCTATTGGTCCGTCAGGAGAAGCATATGCATTGATGCCTGTGCTCTTCAGCTCGATACGTTCGTCAGCAACAGCATTCTCAAGATACTCCCTGAATTCAGCCAGACGTTCCGACTCAAGCTCGCTCTGTCGTACTTCAGCACGGTTTATTACATAAAATATAGCCGATTCCTTGGTTTCGGGAACTATTCTCTCAAATTTGTCACCAACAATAACCGGATCGGGATCATTAACGACCAGTGTTGAGGTTGCAATAGTTCCGTCCGCAACCTTGCGGGGATCAAATTCAGCCTCATTATTTCCCATCTCGGCTGTTATTCTTAAAACTAAATCGGCAATGCGCATATCTTCAGTAAATGGAACACTGCCTGAATAAGTAAAACTACCACCATCCTGAGGAATAACCTCGTAATTGTCGCGGACGTTTTCACCCTGCACGGTAATACTGCTTAACTCAGTTTCACCGCCTTCATATGTGATCACGGGAGTAATCTCCATAGTAGCATTCCTGTGAAAATATCTTGAAGGGAATGTTCCCCTGATGGTTACATCCACCTCTCCGCCGTGGGCTTCAAGGACTTCCGGAGTAACATCATAATTTACCTGGTCGGCATTGTTTCTCATCTTATTCAGGCCACCGCAGCTGCTGAGCAAAACAATTGCCAGAACAAATAATGTTAGGTTAAAACGAGTCTTCTTCATAATTCAATTTTTATTTAATTACACAAATCTATTAGGTCAAGGGTTATATATTAATTTACTGACATTTAGAAAACTTAATCAGGATGTTAAAATTTTAATTAATCGTGTTATTTGGATTTAAATATCTGTATTTAAAGAATAGTATTTCAGATAGAATACTTCTTGTTGTCTCAAACAGATACAAACTTACTATATTTTCGCAATAATCCTTAATATTTAAAGCTAAATTTAAAAAAAATATTTATAAAATAATACCATTTATCCCCAAAGGATATTTTTTGTCAAAAACCAGGTTTGCAATAAACTCAAAATCCTCTTTTTGAGACACAAAATCTTTATCCCCGGTTTCAATTATCAAGAAGCTTATCCCTTCCTGCTGCCTCATATAATCAAAATATGAATTCTGGATTTTCCTGAGATATTCTAAGGTAACGGACTATAATTAGAAGATGTACAGATAAATATTCTTTCCACGATCTGCTGTATGCACATCTTGAGATCCCTGTAAACAGAGCCTGACCGGGAAATACCGGTCAGGCTGCAGAAATCCAGAGCTTTAAAAATATTAATCTTTTAATTGCTGTCTGATTGTCTTTCCGGTCTGGGAAGCAGGGCTTTACGAGAAAGTTTGAGTTTGCCGGTCTTGCTGTCATAATCGATCAGCTTAACTTCTACTTCCTCTCCTTCTTTAAGCACATCTTCAACTGCATTGGTTCTTTTCCAGTCAATTTCAGAAATATGAAGAAGTCCCTCCTTTCCGGGAATTATTTCCACAAAAGCGCCGAAGGGGACAATTGATTTAATCTTACCTTTATATACTTCGCCCACTTCAGGTACGGCTATAATACCCTTGATCATATTCATTGCGATCTCTATGGATTCTTTATTATCGGCAAACACATCAACATGGCCAAAATTACCTACTTCTTCAACTACTATAGTAGCATTGGATTTGGCCTGTATGTCCTGTATGATTTTTCCACCTGGTCCGATAATTGCACCTATCATATCTTTGGGTATCCTGATCTGCTCAATACGCGGAGCATGAGGTTTAAGATCAGTGCGGGGCTCTGAGATAGTATCGGTCATTTTACCGAGGATATGCATCCTCCCGGCCCGGGCCTGTTCAAGAGCACGTGCCAGTATCTCATATGAGAGTCCTTCTACCTTTATATCCATTTGAGTGGCAGTAATACCATCTTTGGTTCCTGCTACTTTAAAATCCATATCTCCCAGATGATCTTCATCGCCAAGGATGTCAGATAGGATAGCATATTTTCCTGATCCGGTATCGGTGATCAATCCCATTGCTATGCCCGAAACAAGCTTTTTCATTTTAATCCCGGCATCCATTAAGGCAAGAGATCCTGCACAGACGGTTGCCATGGAAGATGAGCCGTTAGATTCGAGTATGTCAGAAACTATCCTTATTGCGTAAGGATTCTCCTCATCACCGGGAACCATCCCTTTCAGAGCCCTGTGGGCGAGATTCCCGTGACCTACCTCCCTTCTTGAAAGACCCCGAGTAGGTCTTGCATCACCAGTGGAATATGGAGGGAAATTGTAATGCAGGACAAATTTATCTTTGCCCTTTCTTAACACCTCGTCAATCATTTTCTCGTCAAGCTTGGTGCCAAGTGTAACGGTAGTCAGAGATTGGGTTTCTCCCCTGGTAAACAGTGCAGATCCATGCGCAGCCGGCAGAAAATCAATTTCGCAGACTATAGGACGTATCTCATCTGTTTTTCTTCCGTCCAGCCTTATGCTCTCGTCAAGGATCATGTTCCTTACCGCATCCTTTTGAACATCGTGGAAATAACGTCCTATCAATGCAGTGTCGGGTTCAGTATCTTCAGGCAGGGATTCTATAAAATCATCTTTGATCTTATTAAACGCTTCGGAACGCTCATGTTTAGCCCTGAAATTTTTAGCCGCATCATAGCATTTATCATAAGTTACCTCGCGAATCTGCTCACGGAGTTCTTCATCATTAACCTCGTGAGAGTATTCTCTCTTCTGGGTAATGCCAGTCATTTCCATTAATTCCAATTGTATCCTGCACTGCTCTTTAATGGCTTCATGAGCAAGCTTCATAGCCTCAAGCATCTCATCTTCTGAAACTTCTTTCATTTCACCTTCCACCATAAGGATATTGTCCACAGTTGCACCAACCATCAGGTCAATATCAGCTTTTTCAACCTCCGTAAATGTAGGGTTGATCTTAAATTCTCCGTCAATCCGGGCAACCCGTACCTCAGATATCGGACCGTTAAAAGGAACATCTGATACTGCAAGGGCGGCAGATGCGGCAAGTCCCGCCAGTGAATCAGGCATGATATCCTTATCGGCGGAAATAAGGTCGATAGTAACAAAAGTTTCGGCATGATAATCTGCCGGAAATAAAGGACGCAAGACACGGTCAACAAGTCTGCTGATCAGAATCTCATTATCACCCGGTCTGGCCTCTCTCTTCATGAACCCCCCGGGAATACGTCCTATTGAAGCAAACTTCTCTTTATACTCAACTGACAAGGGCATAAAATCAACATTCTCCCTGGCTTCTTTAGCCGAGACAACAGTTGCCAGCAACATTGTTCTTCCCATTTTAACTAATACGGCACCGTCAGCCTGTCTCGCCAGTCTGCCGGTTTCCAGTGTGATGGACCGTCCATCACCAAGATCTATTGTTTTCTCTAATATATTAAACATAAAATTACATATAAAAAATTAGTGTAAATCAAATGCAAAAAAGGGCAATTCAGTAAATCGCCCTTTTTAGTTTTTATTTTCTAAGCTTTAGTGATTTTATTATTGCGCGGTAGCGTTCGATATCCCTATCCTTGAGATAATCGAGCAAGTTTCTGCGTTTGCCAACCAACTTAACCAGCGCACGTTGGGTACTGAAATCCTTGGGGTTGGTTTTCAGGTGACCGGTCAGATGATTGATACGGTAAGTAAACAAAGCTATTTGACCTTCAGAGGTTCCTGTATTTTCTTCGGCACCACTATACTCCTTAAATATTTCCTGTTTTTTTTCAGCTGTCAGATACATCTTTTGTAAATTATAATTGTATTATACTCATTTTAAGACCTGCAAAAGTAAATTATTTTTTTAAGATATCAATAAAAATAACGAAATTTAAAGACAATCATTTCATCCGTTCACAGGAAACTGGCCATTACAGCTTGTATTTTTTATAATATGGCTGCCAATACCACAAAAAAGGCATTTCCTATATGAGCAAATTTCGGATTTCTGCTGAAGCAGCCCCTGGGAAGAGAACGCACTGTCAGGCGTTATTCCGATGGATTTCCACCTACTGATAAGGGAATTGTTTTCTGGTGGCATCTCTTTTAAAAAATTAACTCCGCGGGTAGCTATTTCGGATATTTTCCGGTAATTGCCGTAAAAATATAAAAATGGAACAACGGTATTAATAATTATTGAACGGATAGCAAATAAACCAGTTGTTTTGACCGATTTTTCGGAATATTTACCAAAAATATAATGATTATCCCAGTAACCTGAAGCAGATACCCTGAAAAACTCTGATAATGTTTCCATGTCTTTTTTTTCAATGGCAGAAGCAAAAAAACCGGGTGTCCGATGAATAAACGATGCAAATTGAGCTATACGAAGAGACGGGAAATTAGCGGGGCGAAGACGGAGGAACCTCCACAGATGTTTCTCAAGTGGTTTTAACCTGTATTTATTTTGCAGGAAATGGTATTCATTTTTCAATGTTTGATAATAGTTATCGCCATCTTCTGCTTCCAGGAAGCCAGCCTGTCCGAAAAGCATCGCCTCCAGGTGACAAAGATTATCCCTGTGCCGCAGCAATATTTTCAAGGGCAATGACCTGGCCAGCATTTCAAAAGCCCATCCGTTCAACCTGAACCCAAAATTACGGGCAAGTTGCTGGTAAAATGTTTCCTGCCAGTCATTACGGTTATTGCGAAACATCTTTAAGATTATGGCGGACTTCCTTTCCAGTCGCCGATAAGACTGTTCTTCAATCCAGTTCTTTATTACTGAAGCTTCAACGGCTCTGATAAAAGGTTCACATGCAATCCAGAATGTGTTATTAATCAACTGTTTATAATTATCGTGTAATCTCTGGTCGAACCTCAACTCAGCCGTTGGTATTATCTCCCCGCTTGTCCGCCTGACATCGGCATCATTATTCAGAACAAGCTGCAGAACAACGCTATCATATGCTTTGTCAGACCCATGGCCATGTTTAATCCAGTCCGATGCATTTATATGGATCTCAACGTTCCCTGCAAGAATCAATTCTCCGGTCCGGATTCTTGCATTAAAAAAATCCGGACCGGAATCGCGGTTGGGTTCACCGGGATCCAGCACTTCAATATCTCTCATTGTCTTGGTTGACAAGGGGGTGAACAACCCGTACCTCCATATATAATGAAGAAAATCTTCGGTCATTGTTGATAAAGTAGGGTTACCCTATTAAAATTATAAAAATTCCCTGCAGTAACCAAACTTTGCCATAGAAAAGATTCAGTAAAAACAGATGCAGATTTTTTAAATTATACTACTGTTTGCAAGTAAAACGGACATTTCCTTATGTATCTCATAAGCTCTTTGCCTGGCGGCAATGTCAAAATTATCAGTAACATCTGCATGGATTATCGCTCTTGAGGAATTGACCAGTAATCCACATCGGGAGTTCATCCCATACTTTGCAACCTCCTGCAGATCGCCACCTTGAGTGCCAACACCCGGAACCAGAAGGAAGTGATCAGGCACGATTTCCCGTATTTTTTTAAACATTTCCGGCTGCGTAGCACCGGCAACAAACATAAGGTTTTTATCTGTACCCCAGCATGAGGCTTCTTTGAGGACTTTCTCAAAAAGGTACATTCCGGATTGACTGTCCCTGACAAACTGAAAATCACCAGCCCCGGTATTAGAGGTAAGGGCCAGTAATATAGTCCATTTGCCCTCATAATCCAGAAAGGGGCGGACGGAATCCTCACCCATATAGGGGGCTATTGTTATGGCATCAAAGCCGTAATTATCGAAAAAAGCCGAAGCATATTTCCTTGAAGTATTGCCGATATCACCACGTTTTGCATCGGCTATCAAAAAAATTCCCGGATCCTTCTTGCGGATATATTGAACCGTCTTTTCGAGGCTGAGCCATCCGCCTGTCCCCAGTGCCTCATAAAAAGCAATATTGGGTTTATAGGCAATGGAAAGGTCATGAGTGGCATCTACGATTTTCTTATTGAACTCAAAAACCGGATCATCAGTATTCAGCATAGATTCCGGAAATTTAGATAAATCAGGATCGAGACCCACGCATAAAAAACTTTGCTTTTTGCAAATATTGTTGAAAATTGTGTCCAGGGTCATAATATTTGTCAGAGATTACTTACTTTAAGGCGTTCAGCATTTTCCGCCATCTGGAGCTTATCAATTATTTCATCAAGATTACCATCAAGTACCGAAGAAAGATTATATAAAGTAAGATTTATCCGGTGATCGGTAACCCTGCCCTGCTGATAATTGTATGTACGGATTTTAGCCGATCTGTCCCCCGTCGAAACCATAGTCTTTCTTTTCGATGAAATTTCATCTATATATTTCTGGTATTCCAGGTTATACAAGCGAGTACGCAATTCCGCCATTGCCTTGTCAAGATTTTTCAGTTGCGATTTCTGGTCCTGGCAGGTAACAACAATACCACTGGGAATATGTGTGAGACGTATGGCAGAATAGGTTGTATTGACGGACTGTCCTCCCGGTCCGGATGAACAATAGGTATCCTTTCTTATGTCATCGGTTTTCAGTTCAATATCAAACTCTTCTGCTTCAGGAAGAACGGCGACCGTTGCGGCTGAGGTATGCACACGCCCCTGCGTTTCAGTCTGCGGTACCCTCTGAACCCGGTGTACACCCGATTCATATTTTAATATCCCGTACACTCCAGGGTTAGTGACATTGAAAACAATTTCCTTGTAGCCGCCGGCAGTACCTTCGCTGTAATGTGTAACTTCCATTTTCCATTTCCGGGTCTCACAGAACTTACTGTACATCCTGAAAAGATCGCCGGCAAATATACTGGCTTCATCACCTCCCGTTCCTGCTCTTATTTCAACAATTGCATTTTTATCATCCTCGGGATCAGCCGGAAGCAAAAGAAAGCGGATCTTTTCCTCAAGAGTATCAAGTTTTTCCCTCAGTTCGTCGAGCTCCATCCTGGCCATTTCACGCATCTCCTCATCCTTCTCGGAGGAAAGTATTTCTTTGGCCGAATTGATATTGCTGAGTATATTTTTATACTCATTATATGCTTTTACGACCGGCTCCAGGTCCCTGTACTCCTTGTTAAGCTTTATATAACGCTGCATATCACTGGCCACGGAAGGATCGGTAAGCATCTGCTCCACTTCCTCGAACCTTAACCGCACTCCTTCAAGTCTTTCCAAAATATTGTTGCCTTCCATTACTTCAGTAAATAAGATTTTTGCAAAATTAATAAACAAACTCTCCCACTCCGGTCTTTATGGTAAGCTTCCGGGTGGATGCCGCTTCACAGTATCCGACGATACGGGCTCCAATACCGAAATTCTCAGATATATTAATAATGTCATCTGCAATTACCGGGGGTACATACAATTCGAACCTGTGTCCCATGTTAAAGACCCTGTACATTTCATGCCATGCTGTTCCCGATTGCTCCTGTATGATCCTGAAAAGAGGCGGAACATCAAACAAATTATCCTTTACCACATGCAGATGTTCAATAAAATTAAGGATTTTGGTCTGCGCCCCCCCGCTGCAATGTACCATTCCATGAATATTTGCGCGATGATACTTTAGAATCTCGCTAATAACAGGAGCATAGGTGCGGGTTGGCGAAAGTACAAGTTTCCCTGCATCAAGTCCGGTATCTCCTATCATATCGGTCAGCTTCAGTGAACCACTGTACACAAGGTCTTCTGGCATATCCGGATCAAAGCTTTCCGGGTATTTTTCCGAAAGATATGAATGGAACACATCATGGCGGGCAGAGGTAAGCCCGTTGCTCCCCATTCCCCCGTTAAAGTCCCTTTCATATTTAGCTTTGCCAAATGAAGCCAAACCGACTATTACATCGCCGGATGCAATATTCCGGTTGGTAATCACATCTTCACGTTTCATCCTGCAGGTAACTGTCGAATCAACGATCACGGTTCTCACCAGATCGCCAACATCGGCAGTTTCCCCGCCAGTTGAATATATCCCTATCCCCTGATCCCTCATCTCCTTAAGAAACTCTTCTGTACCGTTAATAAGGGCTGAAATAACATCCCCGGGAATATGGTTCCTGTTTCTTCCGATTGTGGAGGATAATATAATATTATCAGTTGCACCGACACATAAAAGATCATCCAGATTCATTACAATGGCATCCTGGGCAATACCTTTCCATACCGAAATATCTCCGGTCTCTTTCCAGTATATATAAGCAAGAGATGATTTTGTGCCGGCACCGTCGGCATGCATAATGTTACAGTAATCATCATCACCACCAATGATATCGGGTATTATCTTGCAAAAGGCAGAGGGATAAAGCCCTTTGTCAGATGTTTTTATTGCGGCATGTACATCTTCTTTTGAAGCAGATACACCCCTTTGATCATACCTGGATTTATCGGGCATAGTATTTTGATTATGTTTCTTCACTCATTTCGGTACTACGGGCCTTCTTTTTCCATTTCAAAGTATAGAGATCAGGTCTCCTGTCCTGCAAATTCCTTACAGAGCCATTGGCATGCAGCTCTTTGAGAAGGTCCAGGTTGACATCTGCTATAACCGTCATTTCAGTATTAGGTGTTGCTTCGCTCACAATGGCTGTGGTTGGAAAAGCAAAGTCCGATGGTGAAAAAACGGCGGACTGTGCATATTGAATATCCATGTTGTTGACCCGGGGAAGGTTTCCAACACCACCAGCAATAGCAACATAACATTCATTTTCAATTGCGCGGGCCTGTGAGCAATGCCTTACGCGGTTGTATCCGTTCTGGGTATCGGTAACGAATGGTACAAATAATATATCCATTCCCTGTTCAGCCATAATCCTTCCCAGTTCAGGAAATTCAACATCATAACAGATCAGGATGCCGATTTTCCCGGAATCGGTATCAAAGACCTTTATATTGTCGCCTCCTGTAAATCCCCAGCTGGTAAGTTCACTTGATGTTATATGGATCTTGTACTGCATATCCCAGGATCCATCCCGGCGGCAAAGGTAGGCAACATTAAAAAGTTTATCATCATAAAACAGCGGAAGACTGCCACATATTATATTGACATTGTAAGATATTGCAAACTCTACGCATTTTTCCCTTATCGGTTCGGTATAATTGGCCAATGCGCGCATGGCATCATATTCGGCAAGATGATTGTACTTGGCCATAAGAGGAGCATTGAAAAACTCGGGAAAAAGTATAAAATCACTTTGATAATCACTTACAGCATCGATAAAAAACTCCATCTGCTCAATCAAAGCATCCAGAGAAGGAAGATGTCTCATCTGCCACTGAACAAGCCCAAGCCTCACCACTGATTTTTGCCTTCCTATAACCTTTTCCTTTTCCTCGAAATAAATATTGTTCCATTCCAGGAGGGTGGCGAAAGTTTTTGATTCATTATCGTGGGGAAGGTAGTTCCTGAGGATTTTCTTTACATGAAAACCATTTGAGATCTGAAAAGTGAGAATTGGATCATATATTTCCCTGTTCTCTACTTTCTCAATGTATTGCTTGGGAGAATAATCATCTGAAAAATCCTGAAAACCGGGAATTCGACCTCCGGCAATAATAGACCGGAGATTAAGACTCTCACATAGTTCCTTGCGTGCATCATACAATCGCCGCCCAAGGCGCATGTTCCTGTAATCGGAGTGCACAAAAACATCAATCCCGTAAAGAACATCCCCTTCGGGGTCGTGAGTTGTGAATTTCTCATTGCCTGTTATCTGCTGATAGGTATGCGAATCGCCAAACTTGCTGTAATCCACAATAATTGACAGGGCACAGGCGACAACTTTTCCCTTTACCTCCACACAAATCTGGCCCTCAGGAAAAAGATTCATAAGCTTCTTGACCTGTAAATATTTCCATGGTGTCTCTTCTATCGCCGAATAGGCACTTTTCATTGCTTCGGCTACATCATCATAATCCTTCAGATTCAAATTCCTGAGAACAACGGTGGTATCTTTACTCATACAGTTTATTTAATAACAGCAAATTTATATATTCATCCAGAACGAATGAACGTGCAAAGATACAAAATTGACAGGAATATTTACATTACCCCCGTTCAACATCATTAATCATAAGGGTTGTTAAAAATTCAGACTAAAATATAATATCCGGATTAGTTACATTACTATTTTACTGATATTCTAACTTAATTAACTATCTCTTTTTTTCATCATTCAATGCACTATTTTTGTATTTTTGATCCAAATAAATAATCATAAAAATATCACTTTCTCATCCCGGAAAAATATTATCTGCATACCTGCGTTTCCTGAATCTTAGTTATATTTGGCAACTTTTTCACATAAATATATTCTAAAGAATGAAGAACAAGTATATTGACCTGATAGAGCAGACATTTGAATTCCCGCAAAAAGAGTTCAGGGTTGAAGATAACGAACTATATTTTAATGACATACCACTCATGGACGTCATTAAGCAATACGGAACACCGCTGAAAATAACTTACCTGCCCAAGATAAGCCAGCAAATCCAGCAGGCAAAGAAGTGGTTTAACGTTGCAATTGCAAAAGCCGATTATAACGGAGATTATAATTACTGCTACTGTACAAAAAGTTCACATTTTTCATTTGTAATTGAAAAGGTACTGGAGAACAACGTGCACCTGGAAACATCTTCTGCATTTGATCTTAACATCATCGGGGAACTCCACCAGAAAGGACTGGTAAACAAGGACACTTACATTGTGTGTAACGGATTCAAAAGACCTCAGTATATTGAAAATATTGCTTCATTCATAAATGATGGTTTTTACAACACCATACCTGTCCTCGACAACAAGTTTGAACTCGATCAGCTCAGCCAGCTTATAAATACCAAATCCAAGGTCGGTATCAGGATAGCTGCAGAGGAAGAGCCCAAGTTTGAATTTTATACATCAAGACTGGGAATAAGATATAATGATATTGTCTCTTTTTATGATGAAAAGATCAGGCCCAACCCTAACCTCGAGTTAAAAATGCTGCATTTTTTCATTAACACAGGAATAGGTGACAATGCTTACTACTGGAATGAACTATCCAAATGTGTAAGCGTTTATTGTGATCTCAAGAAAATATGTCCTGAACTGGACTCATTGAATATAGGAGGCGGATTCCCTGTAAAAAATTCATTGTCGTTTGATTATGAATATGAGTATATGGCTGAAGAGATCGTTGCGCAGATAAAGAATATATGTGAGCGGAATGAAATAGCCGAACCCGACATATTCACCGAGTTCGGATCATATACAGTTGGTGAAAGCAGCGCTGTTCTTTATTCGATACTTGGTCAGAAAAAACAGAATGACCGGGAAATATGGAATATGATCGATTCATCTTTCATGACGACTTTACCCGATACATGGGCTCTCAATAAGCGATTCATTCTGCTGGCAATAAATAACTGGGAAGAGGAATATGAGAGGGTGTTTCTTGGGGGACTAACATGCGACAGTGAAGATTATTACAATTCGGAGGCTCATGCTAATGCTATTTTCCTGCCGAAGATCAATAACGGCGTAACCCAGTATATCGGACTTTTTCATACCGGCGCCTACCAGGAGTCCATCGGTGGTTACGGAGGCATACAGCACTGCCTTATACCGGCGCCAAAACATATTATTATAGATGTTGATGAGAATGATGAGATCACCACAAAACTTTTCGCCAAAGAACAGAGTCATAAATCTATGCTAAAAATTCTTGGGTATTAAGTTATAATTTTTGAAATTTACAACTAATCAATAATACAAATGAACTACGGAGGTTTGCCGGATAAATATTCTGAAGCAGGAAATGCAGAAATAGTCATTATTCCGGTGCCCTATGATGAAACCAGCACATGGATAAAGGGATCCGACAAGGGACCGGAAGCAATTATGAAGGCTTCTGCTAATATGGAACTGTATGATATCGAAACCGATAGTGAAGTATATCTGCGCGGAATACATACCGGCCTGCCGGTTACAGAAAAATCAAGTCCCGAAGCCATGGTGGAAAAAGTCTTTGACAGGGTAAGCAGCACTTTAAGAAATGGTAAGTTCCCTGTTGTATTAGGCGGCGAACATTCGGTCTCCATTGGCAGTATAAAGGCTTTTGCAAGGCAGTACCCTAAATTAACGGTATTGCAGATTGATGCACACAGCGACCTGAGGAATGAATATAATGGTTCTTTGAATAACCACGCCTGTGTCATGGCCAGGGCCCGTGAAGTTGCCCCCGTGGTTCAGGTGGGGATAAGGGCAACTGACTCGGAAGAGTTATCCGCTCTCGATCCTTCAAAAACTTTCTTTGCTCATGAGATAGAAGGAAACAAGGAATGGATGGATAAAGCGATCGAGCTGCTATCCGAAGATGTATACATAACCATTGATTTGGATGCCCTTGATCCGTCAATCATGCCCTCAACCGGCACGCCGGAGCCGGGAGGTATGGGGTGGTATCAAACTCTCCGTTTCCTGGAGAAAGTTATATCAGCAAGAAACCTGGCAGGGTTTGATGTGGTAGAACTATGCCCTTCCGAATCAAACAAAGCACCCGACTTTCTTGCAGCTAAGCTGATATACAGAATATTGAGCATGAAATTCAAAAAACCGGGACAACCAGAAAGACAACATAAAAAATCTCTGTAAAATGGAAAAAAAAGATTTTCTCAAAGATCAGGTTAAACATATAGACATCAAATCATTTGATGCCTCGCCAATCATAGATGCAATGCGTGACATGTCATTCACCTCAAGGGATACTGCTAGTGCTGCGGATATATATAACAGGATGCTGAACGAAGATGAATGTTCTGTAATTCTAACACTTGCAGGAAGTACAAGCGCAGGAGGATGTATGCAGGTATATGTGGATATGGTAAAAAACAACATGGTAGATGCAATAGTTGCCTCAGGTGCATCTGTAGTGGACATGGATTTCTTTGAGGCAATTGGTTTTAAACACTATAAAGGTTCTCCCTCTAATGATGACAAGCAGCTCCGGAAATTCTATATTGACAGGATATACGACACCTACATTGATGAGGAGGAATTGCAGGTATGCGATCATACTGTAAAAGAAATAGCAGACAGGATGAAACCCGGAGCTTATTCATCAAGGGAGTTTATAAGGGAAATGGGGAAATACCTGGTTGAAAACGCCAAGAAACAGGAGTCACTTATACAGGTATGTTATGAGAACAATGTACCCATTTTCTGCCCGGCCTTTACCGATAGCAGCGCAGGCTTCGGGCTGGTCAAACATCAATGGGATAACCCACATAAACATATCACCATTGATTCAATCAAAGATTTTCTTGAACTTACCAGGATCAAGATGGCTGCACCTTCAACCGGGTTGTTTATGATTGGAGGAGGGGTCCCTAAAAATTTCACTCAGGATACTGTAATATGTGCAGAAATTCTTGGGAAGGATGTCGAAATGCACAAATACGCCATACAGATAACAGTGGCAGATCCAAGGGATGGTGCCTGCTCTGGCTCAACGTTGAAAGAAGCGGCATCGTGGGGGAAGGTAGACACCGTATATGAGCAAATGGTATATGCCGAAGCTACCTCAGTGCTTCCGCTTATTGTGAGTTACTTATACCATAAGGGGGACTGGCGCAAACGGACTAAGAAGGAGTGGGCCGTAATGCTGGATCAGGCTTCCGGAGAGCCGGGAGATAAAACTGTCTGATCCTGTCC
>CAZFOO010000007.1:11332-43910 GCA_964520585.1 uncultured Bacteroidales bacterium | reverse complement strand
TGCCTGAATATTGCTTTCTCAAGGTATCCTCTTACTCATAATCGGTCGACAGAACCTCAAACTCGGTACGCCGGTTTATCTGATGGGCGGTTTCTCTCTGCTCCTCTTCAGGCAGTGATTCTATAAACTCTTCAGTAAGCATTGTTCCTTCCGGCAGGAAAGGATGTAAAGATGCGAGGCGCTCATCAATAATTTTGGGTCTGGATTTTCCGTATCCCACCGCCATCAGCCTGTCGGCAGCCACTCCATTATCTATCAGGTAATCAACAACCGACTGGGCGCGTTTTTGAGACAACTCCATATTATGGACAGCACCGCCCCTTGAATCAGTATGAGAAGCAAGTTCGATGGTAATATTCGGGTTGTCGCTCAGAGTCTCAACCAGTCCGTCCAGAGCTACCATAGATTCCGGACGCAGATCCCACCTTGCAAAATCGTAAAGGATATTTGGCAGTTCTATCGGTTTTTCATGGGACTGGATATCAATTGTTATCGAAAAATCCTTGCTCCTGTCATGTCCTCTGGTGGTCACACCTCTTTTATCTGTTAAATATCCCTCTTTGGATGCCAGGAAGACATAGTCCACTCCCGGTCTGAGCATAAACCGGAAACGGCCGTCTTCTCCCGAACTGACTTCAAGTATCGTTCCGTCACTTCCAACCATCTTAATTGTGGAACCTGGAATCACATCCTCCGTATCCGTATCTATAACCCTTCCCTCTACATTAAAAAACAACGGGGGAAGATAAAATGAATAAATATTATCTATGTTACCTCTCCCCCGGTTCGTACTAAAAAATCCCTTTTCAATTTCTTTCTCGAACACAATGCCAAAATCATCTGCCGGAGAATTAATGGGGTATCCCATATTCTCAATATTCCAGTCCCCTGCCTCATTTATTTCAGCCTTGAAAATATCAAGACCTCCCATTCCGGGATGTCTGTCTGATGAGAAATAAAGTGTACCATCATCATGAACATATGGGAAAACTTCATTCCCCCTGGTATTAATTTCGGTACCGAGATTGACCGGAGCTCCCCATGGAGCGTTTTTGTTATTCCTGGTCACTTTCCAGATATCTTTATCACCTGCGCCTCCGGGCATATCAGAAACAAAATAGAGAGTAAGCTCATCGGGTGAGATGGCCGGATGTGCTGCTACCAGGGTATCAGGAGCCAAATCTATTACTTCAGGCCTTCCCCAGCGATCACCATTTTTTGTCGTCTGATAAACCTGACATCCGTTGGTTCTTCTATTCAGGGCTTTGCAACTTGTAAAATACATCACCGTGTAATCATTGTTAAGGGATGGCGCCCCTTCATCAAATTCGGAATTAATGCCGTCTAAGGGCGAGGGATCACTCCACTGCCCCTGGCGGTCCTGTCGCGATTCATAAATATCGGCAAAGTACTCTCCGGTAACCCCATGTCTTTCACTTCCATTATCGTTCCTTGCAGAAGTGAAATAGACCAGCGTATAATCATTATTCGCAAAAGCGGGTGAATAATCGCCCTCCCGTGAATTAAAAAAATTAACTTCCATTATTTCATAAGGAGTTGGATTATTAATCCATTGCATTGCAAGTTCTGATGATTTAATCCCAATTTCCCCCCGGGGATCATCAGGTACCAGTTCGCGGTATATCTTATACTGCTCTATAGCCTCCTCGTATTTTTCGTTCATTTTTAGCGCCTCACCATAGTACCAGTATATTTCGGAGTCATCATAATCACGGCTGACGGCTCTCCTGAACCATCCTTCCGACTGCCGGATGTCAGATACCTTCATGTAACATTTAGCAATGAGGAAAATTATTTCAGTGCGCAAATCCCTGTCGTTAACTGCAGAATAGGCATCCTTATATAAATCAATCGCTTCATAATATTCGCCGGCTGAATACGCGCGTTCGGCCCTTTCGAGCCTGCGGGACTGCCCGTGCATATCCGAGAACAGAAACAACAAAAGGAAAAATAAAGAAAGAGTGTGATATATCCTCATCTCAACAGTTAATTATAATTGCATTACGTAAAAATATATATTTTTGATTCAAAATATAACAAAAACAGACCGGTAATATAGTAATTTATAATAACAAAACCGGGACAAAATATATTGTCCCGGTTTGACAAAACATATAAAAGAAACCAACCTAAACCTTCAAACTATCTTATGAAAAGCAATTCACGGTATTTTGGCAATGGCCAAATCTCATCATCAACTATCATTTCCAGATGGTCAATCTGATATCTTATCTCTTCGAGATAGGGCTTGACCTTTTTGGAATACTCCCGTGCTTTCTTGTCAACATCCTCGATAACATTAGCCTTCCTTCTTTCATCAATCATATTGTTGACTTTTATGTTAACCATAGCGGCCCGGCTCGAGATCTCTTTAATGGATGCCAGCTGTGTAGATGAAAGCTTTTCAAAATCGGGATCTTCAAACAGTTGTTTCAGGCCTTTTACATTTTTTATAAGAGTATTCTGATACCGGTATACCGTCGGTAATATATGATTTACGGCCAGATCCCCAAGCACCCTTGATTCGATCTGCAGTTTTTTATTATATTTCTCTATATCTATTTCAAGCCTGGCTTCGAGCTCCCGTTCTGAAAACACCTTCATTTCAGAAAAAAGCTTTTTGGAAGAAGGAGAAACAATTGCGGACAATGCATCCAGAACGTCACTCACATTGGTCAATCCACGCTTTTCAGCCTCTTTTTTCCATTCATCCGAATAATTGTTTCCGTCAAACCTTACTTTTTTTGATGCCAGTATGAACTTCTTAATCACCTGAAAAATCGCCTCATCTTTTTTAACACCATTTTCGATCAGCTTCTCAACCTCTCTCTTAAACTCTGTTAGTTGTTTAGCCACAATAGTGTTAACTGCAATCATCGGTGACGCAACATTTGTTGAAGCCCCCACAGCCCTGAATTCGAAACGGTTGCCGGTAAAAGCAAATGGAGATGTACGGTTCCTGTCGGTATTGTCAGGCAATATTTCAGGTATCTTGCCAACATCCAGCTTAAGTTCCGTTTTTTCATCGGGACTCATCTTTTTTCCCGATACCTTGGTTTCAATCTCGTCAAGTATCTTGTTCATCTCTTCTCCCAGGAATACAGACATGATGGCGGGTGGAGCCTCTGCAGCTCCTAGCCTGTTTTCATTGCCATAAGAAACTATGCTGGAGCGGAGAAGGTCCTGATATTCAAAAACTCCTTTTATAACAGAGACAAAGAAGGAAAGGAAAAGCATGTTCGTCTTCGGGGTTTTACCCGGAGATAAAAGATTAACCCCTGTATTTGTAATTAGAGACCAGTTGCAGTGCTTACCCGACCCATTAACATCCTTGTAGGGTTTTTCGTGAAAAAGTACTTTGAAATGGTGCTTTTTGGCAACCCTTTTCATAATAGTCATCAGAAGTTGATTATGGTCCACAGCAAGGTTAACTTCCTCGTAAACGGGGGCAGATTCATACTGATTCGGTGCTACCTCATTGTGACGTGTTTTTACAGGTATGCCAAGCTTATATGCCTCTATCTCAAACTCTTTCATAAAAGAAGCAACCCTCATTGGTATATAGCCAAAATAGTGATCCGAAAGTTGCTGATCCTTGGCCGCAGAGTGCCCCATCAGGGTGCGGTCGGTTAGCTTTAAATCGGGACGCGCATTAAAAAGCGCATCATCAACCAAAAAATATTCCTGTTCACAACCAAGACCAACATTTACCTTAACAACATTCTTGTCGAAATAATTACAAAGTTCAACGGCAGCTTTATCGACAGATTCAATTGATTTTAAAAGAGGTGTTTTATAATCCAGGGAATCACCCTTGAAAGAAACATAAACACTTGGAATACAGAGAGTATTCCCCATAACAAAAGCAGGTGAAGAAGGATCCCAAGCGGTGTATCCACGTGCTTCGAATGTGTTTCTCATGCCACCACTTGGCAGACTTGAGGCATCCGGTTCCTGCTGCACCAGTTTACCACCATCAAAATTCTCAATAACAGAAGCATCCGAACCAGGTTCAAAAAATGCATCATGCTTTTCTGCTGTAGCACCGGTTAAAGGATGAAACCAGTGAGTATAATGTGTGGCCCCCCTGTCGAGCGCCCATGCTTTCATGCCAGAAGATATCTGGTTTGAAACTTTACGATCAACTTTTTTGCCTTTATCAATGGCTTCCATAACACTGTCAAAGGCTTCCTGAGACAAATACTCCTGCATCCTTTTTTTATTGAAAACATTGATTGCAAAATAGTCTGATGTCTTTACTGAAGGAGATTCAACCTCCAAAGGTTGCCGGGAAATGGATTTTTCAATTGCTTTGAACCTGAGTGTGCTCATGGGTAATTAGTTTTTTTATTAAAACAGTTAATTATGTCGCAAATATATAATTATTTATTACCACCCCCAAATTTAAGCACAATAAAATATATTTAATTGCTTTTTTTCTCCCGCACCCCCATTTTCCAGCCCCCACAAAGCCTCAAATTATTTTTTGCAGATTCCCCAATTTACAATGACTTTATGGACGCAACTTATTTTATTAGACTCCGGGAACGAATCTGACACACGCAAAAAAACCGGCCCAAAACGGGACCGGCTTTCATGGTGCAAATAAGATAATTTAAATAATTTTATTTCAACTCCTCTGAATAATAACTATAAAACAAAGGTATAGTTTCTATTCCTTTATAAAAGTTCCACAGGGGATAATTCTCATTTGGAGAATGAATTGCATCACTTTCCAATCCAAATCCCATTAAAATGGACTTAACTCCCAATACTTTTTCAAAAAGTGAGATTATAGGTATGCTGCCCCCGCTTCGAAAAGGGATTGGTCTTTTGCCGAAGGTGTCCTCATAGGCTCTGCTTGCAGCCCGGTATGCAGGATGATCCACAGGAGAAACATATCCCTCACCCCCGTGTAATACGCGTGCCGATGCCTTTACACCCGGAGGAGCTATTGCTTCGAAGTGACTAATGAAAAGTTCATCAATCTTTTTAGATTTCTGACCGGGGACGAGCCGCATAGAAATTTTGGCATGGGCGCTGGAGGGCAGTATTGTTTTAGCCCCTTCCCCGGTATATCCTCCCCAGATACCATTGACATCGAGCGTAGGCCGGATACCTGTCCGTTCCATAGTTGTATATCCTTTCTCCCCATCCAGGGCATCAACTCCGATATCCTTTTTATATTTTTCCTTATCAAAGGGTGCTTTGGCCATTTCCTCGCGTTCACGGGGACTGGCATCCAGAACGTCATCGTAAAATCCAGGTATGGTAATACGGTTATTTTCGTCTGTAAGCGATGCGATCATCTTTGCAAGTGCATTCACCGGATTGACAACTGCTCCTCCGTATAATCCGGAATGCAGATCACGGTTCGGACCGGTCACTTCTACCTCAATATAGCTTAACCCACGTAAACCGGTGGTTATCGATGGCGTTTCCTGACCTATCATGCTGGTATCAGACACAAGAATAACGTCACATTTCAGCTTGTTTGCATTAGCCTCGCAGAATTTCCCCAGGTTGGGCGATCCGATCTCTTCCTCTCCCTCTATCATGAATTTAACGTTGCAGGGCAAAGTACCGGATTTGACCATATATTCAAATGCCTTTACATGCATGAACAATTGACCCTTATCATCATCGGCGCCCCTGCCCCAGATCTTTCCGTCGCGTATCTCAGGCTCGAAGGGAGCGGATTTCCATAGCTCCAGAGGTTCTGCAGGCTGAACATCATAATGCCCGTAAACCATTACCACCGGTAGTGCAGGATCGGTCATCTTTTCGGCATAGACTACCGGATGCCCATCCGTATCGATGACTTCAGCCATGTCGGCACCTGCATCCAGAAGCGATTTTCGAATATACTCTGTTGCTTTGTGCATATCGGGCTTGTTTTCCGATTTACTACTGACAGATGGAATACGTATCAGTCCGAACAGTTCCTCAAGAAACCGGTCTTTATTCTCTTCCAAATAATCTTTTAGGTGTCCCATGTTGAGTTCAGAAATTTATTTAGGTTATTGAAATTATCTTATTAACAGATGGTTCTTTATAATATATGCATTATTTACCTGTTTACTGCAAAAGATCTTGCAGCTATTTCCAGCTCTTTGTAAAACTTTTTACCAAACCGGCGGACAATAGATTCTTTGCAAAACATATAAACCGGCACATCTAGCTTTTCTCCGTTAGGTATGGCGGGTTTACAAACCGGCCAGCGATCATAATTAACGGCAGTAAAATTTTCATATTCTTTTACCCTTACAGGATAAAGATGACACGATACCGGTTTGCGTAAAGATATCTTGTTGTCAAACCAGGCCTTTTCAATAGCACAGCGTGCTATCCCATCCTCAAAAACAGCATAGACACACTCCTTTTCATTTAATAATGGCGTAACAAACTCACCATCACTCTCATCAACAACATACGTCCCCTGAAGCTCTATTGCCTCTATTGATTCACGCCTCAGGTAAGGTTTCAGGGCAGGAAAAATCTCTCTGAGCACAGGAATCTCTTCTTCCAGCAGTGGTGCTCCCGCATCACCCTGAACGCAACATGCTCCCCTGCATTTCTCTATATCACAAACAAACTTCTCTTCAAGCAGGGAGACGCCTATTATCTTATCATTTATTTGCAGCATACTTGTCATTTAACCAATGCTTTGCCGGTCATCTCATCTGAAGCAGGAATCCCCATTATGTAAAGTAATGTTGGGGCTACATCAGCAAGTATGCCATCTTCAATGTCACTATATTGATCTGAAACAAGAACACAGGGGACGGGATTGAGAGAATGGGCCGTATTCATTGAGCCATCCGGATTTAGTGCATTATCTGCATTGCCATGGTCGGCAATGATCATGCTGACATAACCATTTCTGCCAGCAGCTTCAACTACTTCACCCAAACACTCGTCCACAGTCTCCACAGCTTTCCTGATAGCTTCATAGTCACCTGAATGCCCAACCATATCGCAATTAGCAAAATTGAGACAAATAAAATCCACCGACCCCTTATTTATTTCTGCCACGACGGCATCTTTTACTTCATAAGCACTCATTTCAGGCTTCAGGTCGTATGTGGCAACTTTTGGAGAAGGTATGAGTATCCTTGATTCGTTGTCAAAAACCTGTTCACGACCACCCGAGAAGAAAAAAGTAACGTGTCCGTATTTCTCGGTTTCTGCTATGCGCAACTGCTTCTTCCCTGCCCTGGCTACCAGTTCGCCCATGGTGTTCTTTAGATTATCTTTATCAAACATAATCTTCACCCCCTTAAAAGTATCATCATATCTGGTCATGGTTACATAATGCAGTGGCATAGTTTTCATCCCGAGCTCAGGAAAGTCCTGCTGGGTAAGGGCAATAGTCATCTGCCTGAGACGGTCGGTGCGGAAATTGAAACAGATAACCACATCTCCTTCATTAATGGTACCTACAGGCTCACCTTCATCATCCACCATGACAACAGGCTTAATAAATTCATCTGTAACACTATTTTCATACGAGCTTTTTATTGCTTCCAGTATGTCGGACGACTTCTCTCCTGTGCCGTTTACAAGAAGATCATATGCTACCTTAATCCTTTCCCAGCGCTTGTCCCTGTCCATGGCATAATACCGTCCAACCAGTGAAGCAATCTTTCCGTTGGATTTTTCGAGATGATCAAGGAGGTTTTTTATAAAGCCATATCCGCTTTTAGGATCTGTGTCCCGGCCGTCTGTAAAAGCGTGTATAAATACATCCTCCAAACCGTAATCCCTGGTAATATCGCATAATTTGTAAAGATGCCGGTCTGAAGAATGCACTCCCCCGTCACTTACAAGTCCCAGAAAATGCACGGCCTTGTTATTGTCCTTTGCATAGTTCATAGCACTTTTAAGCACCTCATTTTCCGATATGCTGTTATCTTTTATTGCCAGATTGATTTTGACCAGGTCCTGGTATACAACTCTTCCGGCACCAATATTGAGATGTCCTACTTCGGAATTACCCATTTGACCATCCGGAAGACCAACATGTTCTCCGGAAGCCATAAGACGGGAATTTGGATATTTGTCAGCCAGTTTATCCATTACCGGAGTATGTGAATTGTATATAAGATCGGATTTTGATTTATCGCCTAACCCCCACCCATCAAGTATGATAAGTATAGATTTCTTATTTTCCATAATAAAGTATTTTTTTCTATTGTATTGTTTTTTATCTTTTTATAACAGGTCTTTTTTATATTTTTTATCTTTTTATAAACCTCCTGCAAAATTATTCTTTTTTACCGATAGAAAAAATGAGGCTTTAAAATTATCCGCAGGAGCCGTTAAAATAACGGCATGTTTTTATAACTTAGCAAACAGGATAGTTTAATACTCCAGGGTAAATCATCAATAATTGCATATATGACATTAACTCCTCAGGAACTAAGGGACTCCGGTAAATATTCTCTCTTAAAAGAACTCAGCCATGATAAGATAATCGGGTTTGTGATAGCCCAGATGAAGCAGTTAAGATGGCCCATAGCATTTTTTTACTTATTTAATGTTGTATTACTTGCGCTGATGATGTTATTTACTGCCGGCAACATAATCCATTCCTACATTTCATGGGGACTTTATTGGATGTACCTGGGTATAGGCGTGGTTTTGGGTATGCTGGTGGTTATACCCTTTCACGAAATGGTGCATGGACTAGCATATAAACTATCAGGCGCTCCCATGGTAAAATTTGGCGCCGACATGAAACAGATGCTGTTTTATGCCAGTGCTCCGGGATTTGTAGCTGGCAAACACGAATTCTTCCTGGTAGCCTTTTCACCTTTTGTTCTCATAAATCTTTTATTTCTGGCAGGCATTGTTTTTGGCTCCCCGGAAATTCAATGGGGCTTTCTCGTTGCCATTTTTATGCACAGTACCATGTGCGTTGGTGATTTTGCCATGGCAAACTATTTCGCTTCCTTTCCGGGAAAAAAAGTTTACACCTATGATGACAAATCGGAAAAGAGAAGCTATTTTTTTGTAAGACACTGACAGGCAAATACCTTCAAAATGTTTTTAAATCTATTCAAGGTATTATAATTGGAGAATTCACCATTTATGAAGCTGGTAAGAAAAAAACTTTCGAAATAAATTATTTATCAGCTTGCAAGGCATATGTATGTTAGTTGCTATTGGAACTTTCCTGAAACCTGTAAAGTATGCCAAATAACAGATTTTACCAGATTCATGAGATATTACTCTACCCATGTTTTCATGCCCTTTTTTGAAATCTCTGCTACGTTTTTGCTACGTTTAGTACCTGATTTTTGATTTATGATACGTTTTAGGGGCACTTTTGGAAATCATAACTACCTGAACGCGAAAACCCTACGCGTTTTGCGTAGGGTTCGGGTGGTGCCACCTGGAATTGAACCAGGGACACACGGATTTTCAGTCCGTTGCTCTACCAACTGAGCTATGGCACCTTTGATTCGGGACTGCAAATCTATTAAAAAAAAACATTTTTCAAAACTATTTTTTAATCATATTATCAATTTTATACAAATTGATTAATGTTAAACTATTTTTGTTCCCTGAAGGTTTATAATTTTGCAATCCATGAAACTTGACACATATACATTTGAAAACGGGATAAGAATAATACATCACCAGGTTTCTTCGCATATAGCCCATTGCGGATTATTCGTTAATGCCGGCTCAAGGGATGAAAAGGCTGTTGAACACGGGATGGCCCATTTTATAGAACATCTTATCTTTAAAGGCACTAAAAAGAGAAGAGCCCATCATATAATTAACAGGCTCGAGGCAGTTGGAGGGGAAATAAATGCCTACACAAGCAAAGAAGAGACATGCATACATTCATCCTTTTTGAAAGAGGATTTTGAACGCGCCATCGAGCTTATATCTGACATGACCTTCCACTCGGTGTTTCCGGAGAAAGAGATTGAGAAAGAAAAGGAGGTCATCATGGATGAGATAATATCATACAAGGATAGTCCTTCCGAACAGATCTTCGACGACTTTGAAGAACTAATCTTCAAAGGTCATCCGATGGGCCGGAATATCCTGGGAACACCAGGAAAACTTAAACTGTTCTCCCGCCAGGACATATTGAAATTCATGATTAATAATTATCATACAGACCAGATGGTATTCAGTTCAGTTGGAGATATCAACTTCGGTAAAGTATTAAAATATGCAGGAAAGCATCTGGGGTCGATACCTGCCAACAAGGCTCCGGGAACAAGAAAGGGAATACCCGGTTATCAGCCGTCTTCGAAGGCAGTCCGCAAAAAAACCCACCAGGCTCACTGTATTACCGGGAATATAGCCTTTGATCTCCATGATGAAAGGCGGATACCAATGGTATTGCTTAACAATATTCTTGGAGGTCCGGGGATGAGCGCCAGGCTTAACCTGGCCCTGCGGGAAAAAACCGGATATGCATATAATGTTGAATCACATTTCACAGCTTATTCTAATACCGGTATCTTTTCAGTTTATTTCGGGACCGACAAGGAAAGGCTGGAAAAATGCCGTCAACTGGTACAGCGCGAATTTGCAGGATTAAGGAATGTCAGCATGAGCTCTTTGCAGCTTAAACGTGCAAAAAGACAATTAACCGGGCAACTGGCGATTGGATGGGAAAGCAAGGAAAGCCTGATGCTGGTCATCGGAAAGAGTCATATGCGATTCAACAGGGTTGACAGTATGGAGGAAGTAAAAAAGAAGATCGATCAGGTTACCCCGGGCCAGATACTCGAAGTGGCAAATATTGTTCTTGATCCCCAACAGCTTTCGGAACTTGTATTTTACTGAAAATAACCATATCCTTGATTTGGTAATATTATGGACAAACAGAATCTCAAAGAAGAGTATATCATAAGGCACAGTACTGCTGAAGATCCCCTTCTGGCAGACCTTAACAGGCAGACTTACCTGAAAATGCTCAATCCCAGGATGCTGTCGGGCCATTACCAGGGAAAATTTCTTGAGATGATAAGCTTTATGATCAGGCCGCATCTCATTCTCGAAATAGGTACTTTCACAGGCTACTCATCCATTTGCATGGCAAGGGGAATGGCCGAAAATGGCCGTCTGCATACCATAGATATAAACGATGAGATCAGGGATTTTGCAGGAAGTTTTATAAAGAAAGCAGGAATGGAGGAAAAGATTATTCAACATACGGGCAATGCGCTGCAGATAATCCCCCGCCTCGATGGTCCCTTCGACCTTGTGTTTATTGACGGGGAGAAATCCGAGTACCAGGACTATTACCGGGCTGTGATGCCAAAAGTAAGACATGGAGGATTTATTATTGCCGATAATGTATTATGGAACGAAAAGGTTTACAAGGAAGAATATCTTAACGACGAGTATACCCGCCATTTAAATGATTTCAACGAGATGGTGGTAAGTGACCACCGGGTTGAAAACATCCTCCTGCCGGTCCGCGACGGACTGATGCTGATCAAAAAAAAGTAACCCCTTCACATCTGGCTAAATTATCACTGGATAGCTTAAGGAAATAATAAAACTTTAACATTTAAGACATATCGACTTAATGCCCCAAACTTTTTTTTGTTTTATTTGTTAATTGTATAGTTTATACATTTAGCCTTTCAAAATTTCAGGCAATTATTATATTATTGCACTCAAAATCATTTTGACCAGCCTCTTTTGCAAGAAAGCCGTGCGCTGATAATGTGGAACATAAAAGGCATAACAATTAACATTAAAACAAGAATGGCCAGATATTCTATTAAGGACCTGGAAGAATTATCGGGAATCAAAGCCCATACCATCAGAATATGGGAAAAACGCTATGGCATAATAATGCCGGAACGAACTGATACCAACATACGCCTGTATAGCGATGAGGATCTTAAAAAGCTCCTTAATGTATCTATCCTGAACAGATACGGACTTAAAATTTCACATCTGGCTAAATTATCACAGGATGATCTTAAAGAAAAGGTTATTCATATTTCCCGGGACACTTCGGATGCAAGTGTCCAGATAGAAAACCTGATCATTTCAATGCTGGAGCTGGATGAATGGAAATTCGATAAAATACTGTCAGGTTCAATTATTAAAATGGGCTTTGAAGATACCCTTGTAAAAGTAATGCATCCTTTTTTTGAAAAGATCGGATTACTCTGGCAAACAGGATCAATAAATCCCGCACAGGAACATTTTGTATCCAACCTTCTAAGGCAAAAGCTAATAGTAGCAATTGACGGACAGGAACCTGTTACCAGGGAGGACCAGGATACATTTATACTTTTTCTTCATGAAAATGAACTGCATGAACTGGGTCTGCTTTTTTATTCCTACCTATTAAAGAAAAAAGGAATGAAGGTTATCTATCTCGGACAGGCTGTTCCGTTTGAAGATCTGAAAAAGATCACCCATATACAGAATGCCAGATATTTCCTGACCTCTTTTACCACAGGCATCAAAGAACAGGCTCTTAGAACATATCTGGAGAAAATGGCCGTAACATTTCCGGAACAAACCATCTTTTTTACAGGATACCAGGTTGGAAAATTAAACGGAGATCTGCACGGCAATCTGGTGAAAATTGATTCAGTACAACATTTCCAGGAGATTATCGACACGCTCTGAACCACGGGCACCAAACAGCATAATTATCCTGCTGGTCATGGAGTACCTTCAAAAGGTTTGGACGTTATCTGAATACCTGATATTTTTCTTGAAGAATATATCGCCAGTCCACAAAAACCACAAAGCACCAGCCCATTAGTCTTACCGGATCATTCCAATCTGAATGAACCTCTCCGGGACAGAGAGCCAAATTATCCTAATGGAATTTGCTATTTCCGGCACAGAATGCAGGGGTATCAAATCATTTTATGAAAAAACAAACCTTATTGTCACTTATTTATATTATTGGTTTCAATAATATTCCAGTTTTAATGCAAATTAATGTGTGGTAATTTATCAGGAATATAAAACAGAAAAATAAATCTGGCAGCAACAAACCCTGGTACCCCTCAAAAACCCCCGGAAATCATACAAAGTATTTTTTTGTTTATTTTTTAACACTTTTCGCTAATCAATTCATTATTTATAATGCTTCTTATTTGCTTTTAAGCAGTCATTTACAGACTATTTAACATTTATTTAGACTTTTTCTTGATAGAATATTTGCATTTTGTCTATTTACTGATTACTTTTGTTAAACATTTGTAACTATAAAACTAAACACCAATGACTGCAATCGAATTTAACCATCAACTGGTAACTCTTGAAAAAAATCTTGAAAGATTTGCATACAGCTTAACTTCGAATCAGGAAGATGCACGAGACCTTGTTCAGGAAACATTTCTCAAGGCATTAACATACCGTGAACAGTTTACCGATCAATCCAACCTGAAAGCATGGACCTTCACTATTTTGAAGAACACTTTTATTAACAACTACAGGAAGTCGGTTAAACAAAACACTACTTTTGATAACACCAAGGACCTGTACTTCCTTAATAAAGCCGAGGAATCGTCGGCATCCAAGCCTGACACCCGGTTATCTCTTCAGGAGATCAATAAAAAAGTTGAGTCTTTGGAAGACGAGTTCAGAATTCCTTTTGAAATGCATACATCCGGATATAAATACAAGGAAATTGCTGAAGAAATGAATCTAAATATAGGGACCGTGAAAAGCAGAATATTCTTTTCAAGAAAGAAACTTATGAAAGCACTTGAAGAATATGAGCCAGGAAAATCATGATACTAATTTGCATCTGAGAAACAGTAATTAAAGCCAAAAGGATCAGATTTATTTTCGGTCTGAATCTGAATAAACTGCTCCGTTATATTCTATGACGGAGCAGTTAGTTATTATAACTACCTTGTAAAAGATCATTCATAAGATCCTGAATAAGAACTGCCTCTTCTACCCTTTCGATCCTGAGAAGATGAATTAACTGAACCGAATCTTTAAGCTTGAGGAGAAAATAAATCCGAAAATTTCCTTTTTCCGTCTGCAAGTTGCCAATAGCGTAACGTGACGCCTCCTTGCCACCCTGATGAAGCAATTCAAATTTTACAGGTTTGTTTTCCGAAAAAAAATTCCTTAAAATAAGTTCGGCCTGAGATTTGCTGTAAACATCTTCGTTATTCAGAACAACAAGTTCAATATTTTCATTGAAATGCACCGAAAGGTTCCTTGAATTACCTTTGGTAAAAGATTCGTTTATACCTTTGGGAATTTGTGCCGATACAGATGCCACGGCAAGAGCAAAACAAACGAAAACAAAGGGAAAAAACACTATAACCAGTTTATTTGGTCGCATATTAAAAACTAATTAAATTATTAAAATTATGCAATTTATTATATAATCAAATTCATAATCCGGAATTAATTCAGCAATCTCAAGGTATGAGTCCGGGTAACAGTTTTGTAAAAACAGTGGTAAAACTAAAACTAAACATCAAAAAGTACGCCATTTATGTAATAAAAAGTAAATTTCGCATTATTTGGGCAAAATATAATTATATGCCGGCTTTATTTAAAAGAAGATGCACCACAATATATTAGAAAATAAATAATTTTGCCAACAAAAACATGTGGGACTCATCTGCACAATATTATAAAATAATTATTTAATTGAATTTAAGTTTTACCGGTTTAATCTATATTAATGAAACTAAAACTGCTGTTTACCGGAAAAACAGAAGATGGATATCTAAAAGAAGGGATAGATATCTACACAAAACGGCTAAGGCATTATATACCTTACGAGATTAAAATTGCAGGAGAAAGAAAAAAAAAATCACTCCAGCAGTCCGCGAAAATTAGTGCAGAATATGAAAAGCTAATGTCAGCTTTTGACAAAACAGCCTACATAGTTTTACTGGATGAGAAAGGCGAAAAATTAACCTCTGAAGGTTTTGCAGGCTTAATTGAAAAAAATATGAATCATGGATACAGGGAATTGGTGTTCATTACAGGGGGGCCTTATGGTTTCCCTGAAAATATCCGGAATAAGGCTGACCGGATAGTTTCCCTTTCCGATATGACTTTTTCGCATCAGATGGTCCGGTTAATACTGGTGGAACAAATTTACAGGGCAATGACGATAATCAAAGGTGAACCATACCATCATCAGTAGGCGGCAGGATCTAAACATCCTATTATTTACATTAACATCCACTCTTTAGTATCAGGCTATTTTTGTTATGACACAGATTCGAAATATAATACTCAAATACAGACTGTTGCTTTTCTCGGTCATCACATTTGCAGCGGCCGTTATCATTGATAGTAACATTGAAAATCTTGATGTCCAGACCATAAACAAAACTCATTTTCAGTCAACCCTGGACAAAAAATATGCAAGGGCCAATCAAAGTCTTGAAGAAATATCCGGGAAGATCAGAGAAACCGGACTAAAAAATTTCATCGACGACTATGCTGATGATTATTATGATCTCTACCGGGAAGATGGCATAGTCCTCCTGGTATACTATCAGGAAGAACTGGAATTCTGGAACAGCAATATCTTACCATTACACCTTAATGGCATATTATCTGATAATGTGCAACAGGTTGTAAACCCAGGTAACGGATGGTATGTAATGACCCGTCTGAAATCATCAGATTCCCTGAAGCTCTTCGGACTGATACTTATAAAACATGATTACACCTTCGAAAATGATTTTCTTGTTAATGACTACCATCGTGATTTCAATCTCTTTCCGGAGGTCGGACTTGAACTATCACCGGAAGGAGATTATGTTATAGAAGATCCCGGAGGTAATTTTCTTTTTTCACTGATCGAACCATTTCCTCCTGTTTACAACAAGGTTTTTTCTTCAGTTGCCTGTATTTTATATACTCTGGCCTTTATTCTTTTGCTAATATTTATTTACACAAGCTTTGGTTCTATCAGGTTCAGATCCATTAACTCTAAAAACATCTGGTTGGTGGTTGTAATTATTTCCCTTTTTGTGTTAAGGTATCTGATGCTGGAATCTGATTATCCTCAAATATTTAAAAGCTACTCACTATTCCAGCCACAACATTATGCAAAGTCTTCGCTATTCCCATCTTTGGGCGATTTCCTGATAAATGCTGTATTTATTCTTTTTGCTGCTATCTGTTTTTCGGTTCATTTCAGATTACCTGAAAAACGATCACCTAAATGCAATATAAAATGTATAGCTTATACAGTGATAATGAATATAGGACTTACAGCCTATATGCTTTATTTCCATAACATGTTTTCCGGACTTATTTTCAACTCAAATATCCAACTTGAAGTCCACAATTTTATACAACTTAACCAGTTCAGCCTCATTGCATATCTTATCATTGCAATTCTTCTGGCGTCACTGGTTCTTATCGCAGACAGGATTATCTTTTTGTCATCCCTGTTAGTTAATTTAAAGAGGTTTATAGTAATAATAGTGATATCGCTGACTGCCGGGATAATTACCTATGTTTATCAGGGCAACTCCCTGAACATATATACTGTTCTGTTTTTTATTGCACTTTTTGGCGCCATAACCGGTGTCAGATTTTTCAGATACCGGTACACATATTCATTCCAGGTAATTCTTGTATTATTAATATCACTTTTTTCACTTGCCACTATTACAAATAAAAGCAGGGCAAAAGAAAAAAACATAAAACAGGTAATTGCCGTCAATCTGGCGAATGAGAGGGACCAGGTTGCCGAGTTTTTACTTGAAGAGGTAGAGAAAGAGCTTGAAAAAGATGATATAATACTTTCAATGCTTGGATCACCTAGTCACGAAGATTACGAATTGTATAATTATTTAAAAGACAGCTACTTCAACGGCTATTTCAGGAAATATGAACTACAGGTTGCGTCATGCGCTCATAACTCGGACCTTTTGCTTGAAGATGTGAATGAGTTGGTGGACTGTTACACATTTTTTTATGATATGATCGATGAATACGGAGTGCCTGTTTCCGCTGAATCGGATTTCTTCTTTCTCGATAATCTGAATGGAAGAATAAGCTATTTGGGAATACTGGTTTATGAGTTCGATCAGTATCCAAATGAAATAACTTTATTCATTTCACTCGACAGCAAAATCATGGATGATCAGCTCGGTTATCCGGAATTATTGATCGAGGGCTCTTTCCCCAGTAACCAGGTAATGCTTCAATACTCTCATGCAAAGTATTTCAACGACCAGCTAATAACCCGTTCTGGTATATATCCCTATCCCCTAAACCTGCAATTTGAACCGGAACGGGGAGAAGAGTTTTCTTTCCTGGAAAAAGAGGGATATGAGCACCTGGTATATCAAATAGATAATGAAAACGTAATCGTATTAAGCAAACAAAAAATCACGACTGTTGATCTTCTTACTTCCCTTTCATACACTTTTCTCTTTTTTTACCTGATATACAGTGTGGCCTTGTTGATATGCACATACCCCTTCAATTTGAAGAAGTGGCGGATAGATTTTAAAAACAAGATCAAGTTTTCGATGATCGGGGTACTATTGCTTTCCCTCATTATTATCGGTGCCGGCACCATCTACTATAATATCAGGCAATTTGAAAACAAACAGTATGATAATATCAGTGAAAAAATCCAGTCCGTGCTTTTAGATTTGGAATACCGCCTTGGCATGGAAGATGAACTTACACCGGAAATAGAATATTATATTACCGGAATATTGATCAGGCTGTCTAATGTATTTTACACCGACATTAATCTTTATGACCTGGAAGGGAAGCTTTATACTTCCTCAAGGCCGGAAGTTTTCGAGCTTGGATTAATTGGCGAGCAGATGAATCCACAGGCATATTCAAAACTGCTGCTTGAGAACAATGTTCGTTATGTACATGAAGAATCGATCAGCAATCTATCATACTTATCAGCATATGTACCACTTACCAATGATAACAACGAAATCCTCTCCTACCTTAATCTGCCCTATTTTACCAGGCAGTCGATCCTGAAAAAGGAAATCTATACGCTTGTCATTGCAGTAGCCAATATTTATGCAATCCTGATCCTCATAACCATACTTATAGCAGTTATAGTTTCCAACACCATCACCAAACCCCTGCAGCTTATAAAGAACAAATTGCGTGAGTTGTCTATTGGAAAAACAAATGAACAGATAGATTACGATAGTGATGATGAGATTGGAAGCCTAATAAAAGAATATAACCGTATGGTAGTGGAGCTGGAAAACAGTGCTGATTTACTTGCCAGATCAGAACGGGAAAGTGCCTGGCGGGAAATGGCAAAACAAATAGCCCACGAAATAAAAAACCCTCTCACTCCAATGAAACTAAGCATTCAGCACCTTCAAAGATCATGGGAAGATAAAGTTGATAACTGGGATGAGGTAATGAAAAAGACCACTCGCAATCTCATAGAACAGATAGATCATCTTTCTTCAATTGCAACAGCTTTTTCCAATTTCGCAAAATTGCCAAAAGCCTCGACCGCAGAAGTGGATATTGTCAGTACTATAACCGGTATAACAAACCTCTTTGAAAGCACCGAGAATGTTGACATATCACTTAGTATGAATGGAATTGACAGCCTTTACGTGATTTCCGATAAAATGCAGTTAAACCGGATATTCATTAACCTGCTTAAAAATTCTGTTCAATCGATACCTAAGGACCGGGAAGGAAGGATTACCATAGAACTGATCAGAGAGCCGGATATGGCGTTGGTAAGAATATGTGATAACGGAACTGGAATTCCTGAAAATGTTAGGAGTAAATTATTTACTCCTAACTTTACTACCAAATCAGGAGGAATGGGACTTGGACTTGCGATTGTAAAAAACATAGTTGAGCAATATGGTGGTAAAATAGGTTTCACCACCGTTCACCAGCAAGGAAGCTGTTTCTGGTTTAAACTCCCCTGTGCTGAAAAAGATAAGCAAGCATAAATAAGGGTTAATTCAGTTTGATATATTCAGGTAATTGTTATATTTGTTTTTCTGAGTTTAATAAATTCAATAAAAATATATTAGTTTTATCCCGCATATTTAATTCTGCAGAAACATTGACAGCCGGAACTTACATCAATATCATCACTAAAGGATCAGGGGCCTCTTTTATTCTGCTCCTGTTTCTGTTGATATATTTACCTTCCCTCTATTCTCAAACCGAAATATCAGGAGTTATTAACACCTATTCTGCCGTTGAGTCTGTAGAAGGTAATCAGTCTGTTACTGTAGCCGAACCCGGTCTTTTCTCAGAAGGGGATACAGTATTGCTTATCCAGATGAGAGGTTTTGGGGTGCTCACCGAACCTCCGGGGGAATACGGCAATCCGCATAACATATATGATGCCGGAAATTATGAGTTCCTGCTGATAGATGAAATTACAGGAAACACAGTCACCTTTACCCGGGAATTTCTTAAAGATTACGACCCGGCCGGATCTATCCAGCTTGTTAAGGTAAAAGGATACGAATCCGCAACGGTCACCGGTACTCTTACTGCAGATCCGTGGAACGGAACTACCGGAGGTATTCTAGCCCTTATGGTAACCAACACACTGTCTCTTGAAGCCGACATAGATCTTTCGACAAAAGGATTCACCGGAGGCCCTCCCGTTGAACGCGTTACCGACGAATGCAGTAATGCTGAAGAAAGGGAAACATTTTCTTTTCCCGAAGGCTCTGATAAGGCCGGCATAAAAGGAGACGGGCCGGCAACCTATTATATTGAGGAGATAGATGAAATAGAATATTCCTACCCCATTGAAAATAATTTTGTACACGGCAAAGGGAGACTGGCAAATGCCGGAGGTGGCGGAAACGGTAAGTTTGCCGGCGGCGGGGGTGGAGGCAATTTTGGTCAGGGTGGCTTCGGTGGCCGTGAATCTGAAGATTGTCCGGATTCAGGCAGCAACGGGAATGAAACAGGAGGAGTTGGTGGTTACAGGCTTGAAGAACAATTACTGGATGAAACTGGTGTTTTTGTAAACCGTTTCTTCCTTGGCGGGGGAGGTGGCGGATCAACCGAGTTTGGGGAGAGAAAAGCCACCTCCGGGGGCAACGGCGGAGGAATGGTTATCATCATTGCCAATGACCTTCAAGGAACGGAAGAATACGGCATTTACGCCGACGGTGAATCTGTCGCAACTCCCTCCACAGCAGGAGCAGGCGGTGGTGGTGCAGGTGGAACGGTAATAACCTCGACCGATAATTACATAGGCACAATCAACATATATGTCCGCGGAGGAAACGGGGGCGATGTGGATTATCATGTCAGGGCCGGAACAGGCGGCGGCGGAGGTGGCGGATCAGTTATTCATTCAGGTACCAGCCTCCCCCCAGGGGTAAACTTTTTTGTTCAGCCGGGAGCCAGTGGCACCAATATTCAGCAAAATGATCCCTTTGGCTCAACCGTCGGCTCTCCGGGAGATGCAATTACAGAACTTGAAATATCGCTTAACGGACTTCTTTTTAATGGAATCAGGACTTCCAGGCTTTTGGTCTGCGAAGACACCTCTCCGGACATTATTGAAGGAACACAACCCAGGGGAGGCATAAAACCATATGAATATGAATGGTTAATGCAAACCGGAAGCGAAGAATGGACGGTAATAGCAGGTGCGACAGAAATGGATTTTCAGCCGGGTCCTCTGGCAGAAAACACCAGCTTCATGAGAGTTGTAAAGGATCAGAGTGTTCCATCTGTGATTGACTCAAGTAATTATATAACTGTAACAATACAACCAAAAATTATTGGAAATACTATTTCGGATGAGCAGACGATCTGCGAAGGAGAAACCGCCGAACCGCTCGAAGGCCCTTCCCCGGTTCAGGGTGGTACAGGCAGTTACGAATACCAGTGGATCATGTCTGAAGGAAATTCTGCAGACTGGACAGTAACTGAAGATGACAATGACCAGTTAAGCTATTCACCCCCGGCCCTTTTTGAATCAACCTCATACAGACGGATTGCCACATCAGGAGTATGTACCGACAGTTCTAACATTGTTCCGGTAGTTGTTCACCCCTCAATAACTAATAATATTCTTGACGAAGATCAGACCATTTGCTACGGAGACACACCTCAACCTGTCAACCCTGCTGGACAGATATCGGGAGGGGACGGCTCATACGCTTATACATGGGAGAAGAGCACAGATGAAACATGGCAAGTCACAGATAACAACGGCAACCAGGCAACATACAGTCCCGGTGAGCTATTTGACACCACCCGCTATAGGAGAACAGTAATATCCGGAGCCTGCACAGACACAAGTCCCCCTCATTCAGTATTTGTCCTTCCTTCTATTTCCTCCAACTCCATTTCCGGAAGCCAGACAATATGCTATATGGCCTCACCTGAAATTTTCACCGGTTCCACGCCGGAAGGAGGAGACGGTGATTACAGTTATTTATGGGAAAGTACCCCAATAAGCGGTTCCTGGTCAGAAGCAGACGGTAATTATGCAGAGAGTGACTATCATTCCCAGGCGCTGTCAGATACGACATATTTCCGCAGAATTGTTTCCAGCGGATTAAATGATGTATGCAAAGATACAAGTAATCTGGTGCAGGTTGAATTTCACCCGTTTTCTTTTGCAGAGCTGGTCAGTATAACCGATTCCCTGTGTATGGGAGAACAAAGAGAGCTTACCTTTAACCTTCAGGGTGACGGACCATGGGACCTGGTTTTCGCATCCGGAACTGTTGAATATTCTGCCGACGAAATAACCGGACCGGTGCATACCATTGAGGTCAGTCCCCCTTCCCAGGACTCAACGACACATGTCTTCAGTATTGTATCGCTGACCGACAGTCATGGTTGTCTGGCCCCAACTGAAGGGGAATACATGAAAGGGGAGGCCACACTTAGGGTTTACGCATTCCCCAATACTTTTGCGGGTGACGGCGAAGAAATATGCGGACCCGAATACCGGCTGAATGCTGTTCCGGATTTTGGAAAGGGATTATGGACCTCTCCTTCTGCATCAGCCGTATACAGTCCCGACAATACAAAACCGGATGCCCTGGTGGAAGTCACTGAATACGGTACACACCAGTTCAGATGGACAGAGACCAACTGGCAATGTGCCACCAGTGATGAAATAACGGTTACATTTTACGAACAACCAGATCAGCCAGACGCCGGCGAAGATCAGGATCTGAGATTTCTTTTTGAAACCAGCATGGAAGGATCACTTCCTGATAATATTCCGACTGCATACGGTGTATGGGAAGTAGTGAAAGGAAACGGCAGCATTGTCTTTCCCAATGAGGAGGAAACAATGGTTACAGATTTAGCCTTTGGAGAAAATATTTTTGAATGGACGATTTATAATGGAGTCTGTGAACCGGTATCGGATATTGTAACCATAACGGTTAAGGATATCGAAGCGCCGAACGGCTTTTCTCCTAACAACAGTGGTTACAATGACAGATTTATAGTCAGGGGAATAGAGAATTCATCAGATAATGAACTTATTATTTTCAACCGGCAGGGTAATATAGTTTACAAAAGGGTAAACTATCAGAATGACTGGGACGGAAAAGACATTAACGGAAGGCCACTGCCGGAGGATACATATTATTATATACTGAACGTTAATAACCAGTATTCATACAAAGGCTTCATAGTACTGAAACGTTAAAAGCTGCACAGTTGAGAAAATTACTTATCATATCTGTAATAATGCTCCTTTCTGCAAAAGCAGGATCCCAGCATTTATTCCCGGTATACAGCCAGTATATGCTCAACGGACTTGCCCTTAACCCGGCCTATGCCGGCAGCCGTGATGTTTTTAATATTACGATCGGTTACCGGAATCAATGGGTAGGTTTTGACGGAGCACCGGTTTCACAAACACTGAGTGCCCACACCCCACTGAAGAATGAAAAAATAGCACTGGGGGTCTTTTTGCATAATGAACAAATCGATGTAAGAAACAATACCAGCCTGTATATAAATTATGCCTATCGTCTTCCATTTGCAGGAGGAAGGCTTTCTCTTGGACTGAAGGCTGGTGGTGTTAACAGAAATGTCAACTGGAACAAACTCTCACTTCATGATCCCGGCGATATTGTTTTTTCTGATCCCGGTTCGAGTGATATGCTTCCCAATTTCGGATTTGGCGCATACTATTATGCAGACCGCTTTTTTATCGGTGCATCCATCCCCCTGTTCCTGAGTGACAGCACCAGGAATTCAAAAGCTGTTTCATACCATGATATGAGTAATTATAATTACCTGGTAAGTGGTGGGTTCGTGGCCGGCAGAGGCGGGGTAAAGATCAAGCCCAGCTTTCTGGTGAAATATAATGAAAGGAACCCTGTCCAGATAGATGCCAACCTTTCCTTCATTCTGGCGGATCGCGTATGGTTAGGTGCATCCTACCGCCTTGAAAATGCAGTGGTAGGCCTGGTCAAGGTCCAGCTGAATGAGCAGTTTAGAATCGGATATACCTATGATTATTCACTCGGACATCTAAATAATTACAACAACGGTTCGCATGAGATAGTGCTGATATACGATTTCAGATACAGGGTAAATGCTGTTAATCCACGATACTTTTAATAATGAAGAAATATTGCTGCCTTTTGGGTCTGTTTACTTGCACGGTCTTTTTATCACCTGCCCAAAGCGAAAACTTTTTGGAAATTACCCGGTTACCTTTTACCAGCGATCAGTATGATGAGTTTGCTCCTGTATATTTCAACAAGGGGATTGTGTTTGTCACCAACAGAAGGAAGGAATTCCTGATAACCAGGATTACAGACCGGGGAGAGAATCTTCTCAACATCTACTATACTGATCAAAGCCAGACAGGCAAATGGCATAATCCTGATATTCTGTCCAGGAACCTGAGCAGTAACTATCATGACGGACCAGTAAGTTTTACGGCTGACGGATCAAGGATTTTTTTTACAAGGAATCTGCCGGACAAGCAAAAAGATGCATCTTTACTTGGCATATTTATGGCTGAATATATTAACGGCGAATGGACCAACATAATTCAATTTCCATTTAACAGCAACAACTATAATGTAACCCACCCTGCTGTAAGCGATGATGGAAAGACCTTGTATTTTGCCAGCGATATGCCGGGCGGATATGGTGGGATGGACATATATACATCAACATTGCAGGGGCAAAGCTGGTCAGCTCCGGTCAACCTGGGTATGGTCATCAATTCTGAAAAGGACGAGGTATTTCCCTATATTCATCCCGGTGGACGGCTTTATTATTCTTCCAATAACAATAACCGGGGGACCCTCGACTTGTTTTACAGTAAGACAGAAGATAAGGAATGGCAAATCCCGGTGAGACTTCCGGAACCCCTGAATTCAGAGGCAGATGATTTTGGCTTTATTGCGGATAGGGAGCTAGTGTCCGGGTATTTTTCTTCAGGGCGTGCAGGATCGGATAATATATATTCTTTCATATCCACTTTCCCTAAATTCTCTCAATGTGACAGTATACAGGAGCCTCCCCTCTGTTATGTTTTTTATGAGGAGACAGCTGAAGATATTGATACTACCCAGCTCTATTATGAATGGGATATGGGCGACGGCACACGTATCAGGGGCCAGGAAGCAGAACACTGTTTTGAGGATATTGGCAGTTATACCGTCCGCCTGGATGTAATTGACAGGGTTACAGGTGAGGTTCAGAATAATGTTGCATATTACCCGTTCAGGATTGAAAGAATAGAGCAGCCCTATATCACTTCACCGGACAGCGCTCGCACCGGCAAACTGATAACTTTTGATGCTTCTGAAACCTATCTCAGGAATTTTGATGTTGAGGGTTATTACTGGGAAATGGGTGACGGGACACAATATGAAGGTGAAATTATCAGCCATATATATGATGTCCCTGGTGTTTACCAGGTAAGCCTGGGGGTTGTCTCCGATCCTGAATCGCCATGGGGAGAGCAAAAAAAATGTGTATACAAATATATTAAGATTGAAGATTAGACCAGTTACCGGAATTTACTATGGATAAAACTTTCTTTAAGCTAAAATCTCTTTAAAAATTTTGAAGTAACGGATTGGAGAATGGTTTGCAATATAATATTGCAAGGTTATGCTTAATTATTTCTGATTTATGTTTAAATAACCGGCCATTTAAATACCTGGTCAACCCTCTGATCCCTGCAAAAAGGCACAATCTTTGCTTAGGCAAATACTATTAAACAGGGAATATGCCTGTTTACTTAACTTTTTTCCGCTTTCATCAAAAAAAGGAAACTGTTTGCACATCTGACCGTATATAAATATTGTTAAGTCAAAAATTTTGTAATGAGAAAATATACCTTGCTTATATATATCTTTGCAGCCCTGCTTCCATGGACAGGCTATAAAGGTTTTTCCCAGCCTGTTCCCGCCCAGGATGAAAATATCCCCTTCCTGGTCACTTTCGGTCCAGGCTCAAGCACCTCCTGGGGTGATGACGATTTCAGCCAGGCCTTTTTCTTCCTGGTCCCGGAATCCTATACTGAACCAGTTTATATAAGAGTATTTGATCCCGAAACCGGTGGACAAAATGATGAGATCAACGGGATCTGGGATTCCCGCACAAATTTCTCGGTTTATGGCGGCGAGGGAGCCCACTCAAATACGGACTCCAAAGAGGTGGCTCCGGTTGGCGATTACCGGAGTGGAAACCTGTTGGCATCAAGAACATTCGGAGAAGATCCGGAATGGGACGACAACTGGTACACCTTTGGCCCTTTCAGTCCCACGCAAGGTGAATACGAGGAACAGTTTGCAGGTAACGTATTCAAAATAATAGCAGAGGGATTAGAGGGTGATGACGGGAATCTTTATCGTTATTATCTGAGCACCAGTCCGGAACGAAATATTCCTATTGAAGGGGCAAACGCCTTTGCGTATGAATACACCTTCAGAATGTGGGATGATCCGGGACAGGTATCGCATATTTATCCTTATATTGACGAACAAACCGTATCTGTAAAGATATCCAATTTTGACTGGGATGATGATGGTATAATAAGGCTTGTATCTGTCGAACGGCAAGGCCAGTTGCTCAAGGTCTCAGGTGATGATAACTGGGAAGAAGATGAATTTTCCATTTTTCCGGATGAACGCAATACCTCCCTGGATGTACAGTTCCACAAACGGGAAAGTCCCCCGGTAAGAAACAATAATGTAGTAGTTAATATACGCAACCAGTATGATGAGGCCCTGCCGTTCTATGTAATTCCCATTGGCGGTGTACCTCAATATAAATATAGTATAGGCGTCAGGCCTAAAAAAAATTAAACCCATCAAAACCTGTTAAATGATGCCGGGCCCCTATTCAAAAACATCCGTTTTTTCTGCTATTCTCCTTTTCATCATATTATTTTCCCTTTCTGCACAAGAATACCAGTTCAGAAATTACGGAATAGAGGAGGGTATTCCACACAGATTTATTTATACGGTGGACCAGGATCAGTCAGGATATATATGGATCGGAACAGGAACTCACCTGGCGCGTTTCAATGGTTTTGAATTTGAACCCAATCCCACCCGTGATTCACTCCCGCAGGATTTTGTCAATACAAGTTTTCACGATTCCAAAGGAAGGATCTGGTTCGGCCATAATAACGGCAGTGTCTCGGTACTCGAAAACAGCAGGATCAAAGTGATCGATAATAAGGGAGTTCGTACAACCATAACCGGCATTACAGAAGATCATCAGGGGAATATCCTCATCGCCTCCCAGCAGCACGGAATACTGGTCGCCGATAACGACATGAAAATCAATTTGTTTGATGAAAGTTTCAACTCCACTCCCATCACCTCGATAGTTTTTGCCGGCAGTGACGAATTGCTTATAGGCTCATTCGAAGGACTCTACAGTTTTTCCTATATGCCGGGAGAAAACCCGGAAATGAAAGAAAGAATCTCAGGTGTGCCAGCTGTTACAATTGAAAGTCTCCACTCCTTTGAAGGTAAAGGTATCTTTGCCGGAACCAGGGAACGGGGTCTTTTCCATTTGCAGAAATCTGATGATTCCGGTTACACTGTTAACAACACCGGTGACAGGTTCGGTTTCGGATTTTCCAGGATCCAGTCTGTCTTTCTGGACGACCGCGAGGATCTTTGGGTGAGCACCTGGGGAAATGGCGTTTATAAGATCAGTGATCTTTTCTCACCGAACCAAAATCCCGAAGTCAGGAACTTTTCATCGGAAAACGGACTGGCAGCAGATATTGTCAATAAAGTTTTTCAGGATTTTGAAGGTAACTATTGGTTTGCTACCTATAACGGACTCTCATTGATTGCTGATGAATCGTTCAGCTTCTACACGACTTTCGATGAACCGTTCGGTAAAGATGTGTCGGCAGTATTGTCCGATAATGACTATTTATGGCTGGGCGGGGAAAGTGGCCTGCTTAGAAAACCAAAAGACAGTGAAGGCAGTCCGGTATTCTATGGTACACAACGCGGACTCCCCTTTGACAGGATAACTGCACTTGCTTCCGGCTTTGAAGGTGATCTTTACATAGGAACCGAGACCAGTGGTATTTACAGGCTGGATAAAGATGTCCGCAATGCTGTTCCATTTCATGTTTCAGCTAATTCCCTGGAAAACAGCATCAATGATCTGGAATACCATAACGGGACATTGAGAGCTGCAACTAACAGCGGTGTTTTTGAGTTTGACCTGGAGTCCGGTGAAGTGAATCAATATACTACCTATGAGGGACTTCCCCATAACTTAATAAAAAGCTTATATACTGATTCCGAAGGAATAACATGGATAGCAACCCTCAGCAACAGTCTTGTCGATGTTGAAACCAGTAATGAGATAGGAATTGCCGGCATTGCACTGGATATTGTTGCTTTGGAACAGGATAAAGAAGGCCGGCTGTGGATAGCGACCAATGGACATGGAATATTACAGGTGACCAATGACACAATCATTCACCTTACTACCGATGAAGGTCTGCATTCAAATTTTTGCTACAGTTTGATAACCGGAGATGAAGGATCTGTATGGGTTGGTCACAGACTCGGGGTCAGCAGGGTGGATCCGGCCACTTACTTTGTCCGCACCTACGGCACAGAAAGTGCAATAAGAGGCGATTTTAACGCTAACGCCGCCCACAAGACTGCAGACGGGGTTTTACTTTTTGGGACCAGCGAGGGACTGGTTTCATATGACCCCTCAAAAGAAAGAACGGAGGAGGCTCCTCCCCTGCTTAATATAACATCAGTAGTAATATCTGATGAAGAATATGAAACTACTGACCGTGTCTCCCTGCCTTACGGCAGCTACAAATTGAGAATTGAATTTATAGGACTGCACTTTACTGATCCTGATAAAGTAAGGTATCAATATAAGCTTGATGGTTATGACCTTGACTGGTCAGATCTGTCTTCCCAGAGATTTGCATACTACTCACGGATCGATGACGGCAGCTTTAATTTCCTCCTTCGCGCTTTTAGTGCAGAAGGAGTGGTTACCGAAACTCCACTAAAACTGTCTGTTATTGTAGATAAACCTATCTGGAAAAAATGGTATTTCTTCCTTTTTGTTATCCTAGCTATAGCTCTGCTGCTTTTTATTATAATAAAGATCAGGGAAAGAAACCTTCGGCTCGAAAAAGAACGGATCGAGAGGGAGCTTGTCATAAGGACCAAAGAGGTGGTTGAGCAGAAACAGGAAATAGAGCATAAGAACAGGGATATAACAGACAGTATAAATTACGCCCAGAGGATACAGGCAAGTATTTTACCACCGGTTTCCAGGATCGAAGAAAATTTTATCGAATCATTTGTATTTTACAGGCCAAGGGATATTGTAAGCGGGGACTTCTATTGGTTTGACAAGGTTAACGAGGACAAGTTCCTGATTGTGTGCGCTGATTCCACAGGACACGGAGTGCCGGGGGCTTTTATGTCAATGATAGGAACAACGTTGATAAAGGATATCTGTATGCGCCAGGATATCAATTCCCCTTCGGAAATTCTTCAGACACTTGACCGTGAAATTACAAGCACTCTGAACCAGAATGTAGATTCAGACGGAAAATCAACAGATGGCATGGATATCACTGTATGTGAATTCGACGTAACCCGGAGGTATCTGCGCTTCTCGTCGGCAATGCGGCCGATCATAATGCTCCATAAGGGAGAGCTTCTGTATATAAGAGGAAGCAGAAATTCTATCGGAGGTCATGTTATCCAGGAAAAAGAATTTGAAAACAATGGTTATCAACTGCAACCGGGCGATATCATCTATCTGTTTTCAGATGGTTACCCCGATCAGTTTGGCGGACCACTTGGCAAAAAATTTAAAATGGTCCGGCTTAAAAACCTCCTGGCAGATATCTGCCATAAACCAATGAAGGAACAATACGAGTATATAAGCAATAATTTCAATCTCTGGAAAGGAGATTTTGATCAGGTAGACGATGTATTGTTCATGGGTATTAAGGTATAGGCCGGTATTATTTTTTCCGGAAAAAAAGCTGAATCGGAACCCCTGTAAAATCAAACTTCTCACGTATCCTGTTCTCAAGGTACCGTTTATAAGGGGCCCTGATATACTGCGGTAAATTGCAAAAAAATACAAACGCCGGGGTTTTTACGGGCAGCTGGGTTACATAATTTATCTTAATATACTTTCCCTTTATAGCAGGAGGATGGAACTGGTCGACAGCTTCCCTCAGAACCTCATTAAGTCTGGAGGTGGGTATCTTTTGTTTCCGCCTTTTATATACCTCAACAGCTGTCTCCAGTGCTTTATGTATGCGCTGTTTAGTGATGGCAGAAGTGAATATTACCGGCACATCCTCAAAAGGAGATATTCTTTCCCTGATCATAGCAGTGAACTCTTTCACCGACCCGGTATCCTTTTCCACCAGATCCCATTTATTGACAAGGATCAGCACACCTTTTTTATTCCTCACAATAAGGTTAAAGATATTCACATCCTGACCTTCTATTCCACGGGTAGCATCAATCATTAAAAGACAGACATCGGCATCTTCTATTGCCCTGACCGATCTCATAATTGAATAAAATTCAACGTTCTCCATCAACTTGCCTTTCTTGCGTAATCCGGCGGTATCTATAAGAAAAAATTCATTCCCAAATTTCTTATAATGAGTATGGATCGAATCTCTTGTTGTACCTGCAACGGGTGTAACAATATTTCTTTCCTCTCCCAAAAGGGCATTGGCAAGAGAAGATTTTCCGACATTAGGCCTGCCCGCAATGGTGAATCTGGGGGTTTCGTCCTCTTCACCCTCATCGGCAGGAAGCGAGTAATCAGCCACCAGGGCATCAAGCAACTCTCCGGTTCCCGAGCCGTTAATGGCAGATACAGGATATATATCACCAAGTCCCAGTCCATAGAATACATTGGCATCATAATATCTTTGAGTATTATCAACCTTATTTACCACGACCAGGCATTTTTTACGGCTTTTTCTCAGAAGACCTGCAATTACCTCATCCAGATCGGTTATCCCGCTCATGACATCAACTACGAAAAGTATTCTGTCAGCTTCCTCAATGGCAAGTATAACCTGTTTGCGTATTTCTTCTTCAAAAATATCGGCAGAATTGGAAATATATCCACCCGTGTCTATTATCGAGAACTCCTTTCCGTTCCAGTCCGATTTTCCATAGTGCCGGTCCCTCGTCACCCCTGAAAGCTCATCGACAATGGCTTTCCTTTCACCGCACAGACGATTGAACAAGGTTGATTTCCCGACATTGGGCCTGCCTACTATTGCAACAATATGACTCATCTTATTTTATATTATAAATGCAGGCGTCCTGCTTTTGTTTTAAACAAACTGATTTATTGTTTTCTACGGTTTAGAAAAGGCAATTCTCCATTACCTGTAACCAAATCTCCTTAGCTGATAATCCTTAGTGCGCCAGTCCCTGTTCACTTTCACGAATAATTCCAGAAAAACCTTCTTGCCGAAAAACGCTTCAAGCTCAAGCCTGGCCGCAGTACCTGTTTTTTTCAGGGCAGCCCCCTTTTTTCCTATTATAATCCCTTTCTGGGTATCTCTCATAACATGTATCACTGCCCTCATGCGTAGTATTTCTTCTTTATCCTGAAATTCCTCAATTTCTATTTCTGTGGAGTATGGTATCTCTTTTTGGTAGTTGAGCAATACTTTCTGGCGGATGATCTCAGAAGCAAAAAATTTTTCCGATTTATCGGTAAGTGTATCTTTGGGATAATAAGGAGGCGATTCCGGCAGAATCCCGGTCACAGTTTGAAATACTGTATTTAAATTGAACTTCTCCTTTGCGGAAAGGGGTATGATATAAGCTCCGGGCAGAATTTTCCGCCACTTTTCAACAAGCACTTCAACCTCTTCCTGTTCTTTTACAAGATCTATCTTATTAATTAATAGAACAACAGGTATGTTCAGCGTACTGATTCTTTTAAGATAGTCGTGCTCAGCAGTAAGATTCTCGTTGACATCGGTTACATAGAGCAGGACATCGGCATCATCGAGGGCACTGTTTACAAACTTCATCATCGACTCATGCAGTTTGTAATTAGGTTTTATTATTCCAGGGGTATCGGAATAAATAATCTGGAAGTCCTCCCCGTTAACTATACCCATAATGCGGTGACGGGTAGTCTGAACCTTTGAAGTAATAATGGACAGGTTTTCCCCTACCAGGGCATTCATGATTGTTGATTTCCCAACATTCGGATTTCCAAGAATATTAACGAAGCCGGATTTATGTGTCATCTTCATTGAAATATATTCATTTTCAATCTGTTCACTTCTTTTTCATTCAGAAATCGCCATTTCCCACGTGGCAGGTTCTTCTTTGTCAGTCCGGCGAAAAAGACCCTGTCCAGTTTCACCACCTTATAATCAAGATGTTTAAATATCCGCCTGATAATCCTGTTTTTGCCCGAATGCAGCTGGATGCCAATCTGCGATTTATCAACCGGATCAACATAGCTTATCTCATCTGCATGAACAGGTCCGTCTTCCAGTTCAACCCCTGCAGCAATTTTCTCCATATCGGCCCGTTCGAGAGGCCGGTCCAGTCCGACCTGATAAATTTTTGTGACCTGGTGAGAAGGGTGGGTCAGCTTTTTGGTAAGGTCGCCGTCATTGGTAAACAAAAGCAAGCCGGTTGTAAGCCGGTCCAGTCTGCCGACCGGATATATCCTCTCCCTGCAGGAACTCCTTACCAGATCCATAACAGTCCTCTTGGCATAAGGATCATCAACAGTAGAGATATAATCCTTTGGCTTATTAAGTAAAAGATATATTTTTTTCTCAGGATTAAGCCTCTTACCTTTAAACCTTACTGTATCCGAATAGGTTACTTTCGCTCCAAGCTCCTTAACAACCTTATCATTAACCTTTACATGACCTGCCAGGATATAATCATCTGCTTCCCGCCGGGAACAGACCCCCGAATTGGCAATGTAACGGTTCAGTCGGATCTCTTTAGGAGAATAGGGCTTATTTCCTGAAAAATTATCCCCGCTCTTTTGTTTGTTATCCCTCTCGCCTCTTTCAAACTTCCTGTCCCTGTTACTTCCAGATCTTTTATCCCTGTCACCCCTTTCAAAC
>CAZFOO010000007.1:9076-11232 GCA_964520585.1 uncultured Bacteroidales bacterium | reverse complement strand
AAACTTCCTGTCCCTGTTACTTCCAGATCTTTTATCCCTGTCACCCCTTTCAAACTTCCTGTCCCTGTTACTTCCAGATCTTTTATCCCTGTCACCCCTTTCAAACCTCTTCTCCCTGTCGCCCCTTTCAGCCCTTTTATCTTTTCTGCCTGAAACAGCATTTTCCCGCCTGAACTTTTCAAAAGGATGCACATCTTCTTTACGCTCGCCGGCAGACTTGCTGCCTGGTTCATTATCCTTTCCCTGCCTGAAAGGTCTTTCAGGCTTATTGCGGACAGGTCCTCCTTCATCAAGGGACCTCCCTTCAGATCTGCTTCGACCAACTCTACCCGGCTGACGCGGTTTTTCACTCAGTTTGCCGCGGTCCTGTTCTTCTGAACGCACAGATCTACCGGCCGGTTTATTTCTGTCTGTTTGTAATTTCTTCGTCCCTTTCCGGGATGAAGAATTATCTCTTTTTTCAGAAACTCCCTTTCTGCCTGAGTTCTTTTTATCCTTATCCTGCATTATGGTCTGCTTGTTTTGTGAAAAAGGCGGGTGTTATTATATAACATAAAGTTGCAAAGTTAATATTTTTAATGGTAAAATTTTCTGACTACTGCTTTAAGGTCCATTCGACTAATTTCCGGTCTAAAAAACCAGGAGATCAGACAATGACCTGCAGTTTTTGAAAATATTTTGCTGTCTAATTGAAGCAATTGAATTAACTTCGTATTTATCAAAAAAATCAATACTTTTTAATATGACTCTAATAAAATCCATCTCGGGAATTCGCGGCACTATAGGAAATGATCCCGGCGAAAATCTCACTCCTCTTGATCTGGTAAAGTTTTCATCTGCTTATGCAATGTGGATAAAAAACCGTGAAAGAAAAGATAGTTATAAAGTTATCATTGGTCGCGATGCCAGAATTTCGGGAGATATGGTAAACAAGATAGTATGTGGAACCCTGATGGGGATGGGTATTGATGTAACAGATCTCGGACCTGCATCTACTCCAACCGTGGAAATGGCGGTACAGTTTGAGAAAGCCGATGGGGGCATTATTCTTACAGCCAGTCATAATCCGGCAGAATGGAATGCGCTTAAGCTTCTAAACAACAATGGAGAATTCCTGTCCGCCGCCGATGGCGAAGAACTGCTTAACATGTCCACCAAAGAGAATTTTAAATACGCAGAGATATCCGCACTTGGCAATTATAAAACCGACAGAAGTTTAGATGAAAAACATATCAGGTCAGTAACGGAACTGCCCCTTGCTGATATAGCAGCCATAAGGGCAAGGAAATTCAGGGTGGTTATTGATTGTGTTAATTCGGTCGGAGGCATAATACTGCCTGAACTGCTTAAAGCTATTGGAGTGGATGATGTGATAGAAATTAACTGCAAACCGGACGGCATATTTTCACATAATCCCGAGCCATTGCCCGAAAATTTAAAAGGATTATCTGAAACTGTGGTTAAAAATAATGCAGACCTGGGCTTTGCGGTTGATCCGGATGTTGACAGGCTGGCAATTATAAATGAAGACGGCACCATGTTCGGAGAAGAGTATACCCTGGTGGCTGTGGCAGATTATGTGCTTATGAACACCCCCGGGAACACGGTTTCAAACCTTTCTTCCACAAAAGCACTTAAAGAAATTACCGAAAAATACGGGGGCAGTCATACCGCCTCTGCGGTTGGTGAAGTGAACGTAATATCGGAGATGAAACGCACCAACGCTGTTATCGGTGGAGAAGGTAACGGAGGTGTAATTTACCCCGGATTGCATTACGGCCGTGACGCCCTGGTAGGTATAGTCCTGTTTCTCTCACATCTTGCCAGGCAAAAAGTCAAATGCACTGAGCTTAGAAAAAGATATCCGGATTATTACCTGTCTAAAAATAAAATTGAACTGACTCCGGGCATCCATACCGGTGCAATACTTAAAGGAATAAAAGATCATTATTCGAATTACCCGGTTAATGAGACTGACGGCGTGAGGATAGATTTCCCGGAAGGATGGGTACACCTAAGGGAATCGAATACGGAACCGATAATAAGGATCTATTCTGAAGGGGCAGACAGGCAGAAGGCTGAAGACCTTGCTGGTATGATAATAAAAGTTATTAAGGCAAATCTTCCCTGACCGGCAAATCTTCCCTGATCAGGAA
>CAZFOO010000007.1:0-8976 GCA_964520585.1 uncultured Bacteroidales bacterium | reverse complement strand
TTAATGTCAAATTTTCACAGCCGGAATTACAGGCAGTATTATATCCGGAATAATGAGTAATATACAGCCAGGCATTTCAGAATTTTAATTATCCGGGAAAAGAGTCACATTTCGGCCCTGCCTATGGTTAAAAAAAGTTAAGTCCGCAACTGGAACCCGGATTTTTTTGTTTCTTTGAAAGATAAACCAGTTAGAAACACCGTTATAAAACAAGAAATTCAAATATTGTATTAAATAAAAACGAATTAATGAAACGAAATCTGATCATCACTACAGGAATAATCGGAGCTCTTGTTCTGGGCATCATTATCTACGCACTGGCCGGAGAAAAGGACAATATTGCCATGCTGGATGTTCCTGTTGCCAGAGGTGATTTCGAGGTACTGGTTACAGTTACCGGAGAACTCCAGGCTGAACGATCTGAACAGATAATGGGACCGGCTGAATTAAGGAGCAGGAATCTGAGAATAGGCAATCTCCGGATCCAGGATCTGATACCCGAAGGGACAGTAGTAGATTCTGGCGATTATGTGGCCCTGCTGGACCGTTCCGAATCGGATAATGCCCTGAAGGATATGGAGGATGCCCTCGAAAGGGCTGAAGCACAATATACCAGGACACAACTGGATACGACCATCACGCTTAGCAACCTGCGTGATGAGCTTATAAATCTTGAATATACTGTCGAGGAAAGACGGCTCACCCTTGAGCAGTCCCAGTTTGAACCTCCTGCCACTATAAGGCAGGCAGAGATAAGTCTTGACAGGGCGGAGAGAGGACTGGAACAGGCAAAAGAAAATTACCAGCTCAGGATTCAGCAGGCAAATGAGGATATGAACGAGGCTGCCATCGATCTGGCTCAGCAGAGACGAAGGCACCAGGAGATGCTAAGTGTACTTGATAAGTTTACCATTCATGCACCTAAACCGGGTATGGTGATCTATCACAGGGAGTGGAACGGACAAAGAAGAACGGTAGGCTCCAATATCAGTCCCTGGGACCTTACCGTAGCAACCCTGCCCGATCTTTCATCAATGCTTTCACGGACATATGTTAACGAGATAGATGTCAGCAAAATCCTGGCGGGACAGCAAGTCAGGATTGGAGTCGACGCATTTCCCGAAAGACAATACAGCGGAGAGATTATCTCAGTTGCTAATGTCGGTGAACAGATGACAAATACCGATGCAAAGGTATTTGAAGTTCAGATCAGGTTAAATGAATATGATCCTATACTCAGGCCTGCCATGACAACCAGCAATGTGATAGTTACCAAAACATTTGATGATGTAATGTATGTGCCACTTGAAGCAATAAATCTCACAGACAGCATCCCGTATGTTTATAAAAAGGACGGTACCAGGCAGATAGTCGTGCTGGGGGATGCCAACGATAATAATGTTATTGTAGAGCAGGGGCTTGCTGAAAACGAGCGGATCTATCTGACCGTGCCTGAAGACCAGGAACGTTTCAGACTTGCCGGTGAAGGTCTGATTGCAGTGATTGAAGAAAAAAAGGAACAGGAAAAAGCCGAAGAAGCAGACCGAAGGGCTGAGGAGGAGAGGATTCTCAGGGAACGTGAAGAAAGAATGAGGCAATCACGAAACAGACCGGCCGGTGTGCAGATGGACGGACCGGCAAACAGGTAAAATAATAATTATGCGAAAATACTTTCATGATGTTGTAATTGCCATGGAGTCAATCCTGGCAAATAAACTCAAATCCATACTGACGGCACTGGGTATTATCTTCGGGGTGGCATCGGTTATAACTATGCTTGCCATAGGAAACGGTGCACAACAGGAGATACTTGAACAGATAAAAATGGTTGGAGTCAACAATATACTTATATCCCCAATTGTTCAGGAAGATGAAGAATCTGATGAAGAAAACGGGAACGGGCCCCAGGAGCAGGGCAAATTCAGCAGGGGCTTGAGCCTGCTGGATGCAGAAGCCATACAAAAAACCATCCCTTCAGTGGTAAGTATAAGTCCAGAGATTGCCCTCAACTCTCACGCCGTGTACGGCGGAAAAAGAGAGGCTGCAAAACTGATAGGTGTATCATCCGACTATTTTGACCTTTTCAACCTTCCCATGGAGACGGGCACCATTTTCAATGGACATCAGGAAGAAAACGGTCTGGCTGTTTGTGTTATCGGTGCAAATATCAAGTCCAGGTTTTTTCCGGATATAAATCCTATTGGCAAATATATAAAATTCGGTCATGTGTGGCTGCAGGTTATCGGAGTTATTGAAAGGAGCAATGTGTCTGTTTCAGCCTTTGAAAATGTAGGCATAAATGTTTATAATGATAATATATACATACCTGTAAAGACCATGCTTATGAGATACCAGAACAGGGGTATCCTGAGGAGTGAGAACGCCGAATCGGGCAGCATGAGAGGAAGAGGGTTCATGCGGATCATGAGCATGATGAGCACAAATCCGGGCCAGAATAACTCTTCCAATTATCATCAACTGGACAAAATAGTTGTACAGGTGGGGGAAACCGAACAGCTCTCTCCCACCGCAGAGCTTATCGGGCGCATGCTTCTCAGGAGGCATTCCGAGGTAAAGGACTTTGAGGTAACCGTTCCTGAACTGCTGTTAAAGCAACAACAGAGAACCAGGGAGATCTTTAATATTGTTCTCGGTGCAATTGCCAGTATTTCCCTTATCGTAGGAGGCATAGGAATTATGAATATAATGTTCGCCTCGGTTATGGAAAGAATTAAAGAGATAGGGACAAGGCAGGCCATAGGTGCCACCAGGGTTGACATAATAGTCCAGTTCCTTTCTGAGGCGGTCCTGATAAGTGTAACCGGGGGACTGGTTGGTGTGGTACTGGGGATAGTTTTATCAAATTTGATAACCCGCTTTGCTGATATATCTACAATAGTATCGTTTTCCTCAGTTCTGATTGCCTTCTTTGTTTCGGCATCGGTGGGAGTGATATTCGGATATTCACCGGCAAAAAGGGCGTCAGAAAGAGATCCCATTGAATCACTGCGTTATGAATAAATGATATGTGACTACCTGAAACCCTAATACTCACTCCTAAATATTCCATTTTAAAATGCAAAAACATATATTCACCGCATTGGTCCTGGTAATGGTATTTTTGTTATCAAAACCGCATTTTGCAAAAGGGCAGAACGATCAACAAGTTATGACCCTTACCCTGGAAGAGGTTGTTAATATTGCAAGAGACCAGTCACCCCAGGCCATACTGGCTCAGCACAGGTTCAGATCCAGCTACTGGCAGCACCGTACCTACAGGGCAGAATTTTTACCTAATCTAAATCTGAGAGGTACGCTTCCCGACTTCAACCGGTCCATAACCAGCTATACCCTGCCCGATGGATCCGACAAGTTTATTGAGAGAAATACAATAAATTCACTTGCAAGTCTGTCGCTTAACCAGAATATAGGGCTGACAGGGGGACAGATATTCCTCTCCTCCGAATTGCAACGTGTTGATAACCTTGACATAGACAGTGCATCTTACCGTACCACGCCGGTAAATATAGGTTTCCGCCAGTCCCTCTCCGGCTACAACGCATATCGCTGGCAACGCAAGATAGAACCTTTAAGATTCGAAGAAGCCAAAAGGGATTATGTAAGTTCCATCGAGAATGTCTCCTTAAGGGCGGTCAACCTTTTCTTTGATCTTGCCCTGGCCCAGGTTAACCTGCAAATAGCCGAACTCAATTACTCCAACACAGATACCCTTTACCGTATTGCCCAGGGACGTTATAACATAGGCACCATACCTGAGAATCAATTACTGCAGATGGAGCTGGGCTATCTTAATGCCGGCAGTGCCCTGAATGAGGCAACTCTCGATCTGGAAGTCCGGAAATTCAGGTTGCGCTCATTTCTTGGATACAATGAAACGGTAGACCTTGAACTGGATATCGACCCGGAAGTCCCCGTTTTCAGTCCGGATCTGGGGAAAGCCCTTGATGAGGCTCTTAAAAATAATCCTGAAGTGCTCCAGTTTGAACGCCAGCTCATTGAAGCTGACAGGGATGTGGCAAGGGCAAGATCTGAACGGGGTTTTAACGCGGACCTGTTTGCAGTTTACGGACTAACAAGCAGTGCACCTCAGTTTACCGATGCATACAGGGATCCGCAAATTTCCCAAAGATTGCAGGTTGGTGTGGAAATACCGATAATGGACTGGGGACTGGGAAGAGGGAGATACAGGATGGCCCAGTCCAGCCAGGAAGTGGTGCGCACACAGGTAGAACAAGCCAGAATAGATTTTGAGCAGAGTGTATATCTGGAGGTAATGCAATTCAACATGCAATATGACCAGCTGGAAATTGCACTGAAAGCCGACACTATTGCACAGCAAAGATTTGATGTAACCCGTGAAAGATTCCTTATCGGAAGGATCGATGTACGCGATCTTAATGACGCTATCAGGGAGCAGGATGTTGCAAGGAGAGGTTACATTTCCGCATTAAGAACCTACTGGCAGTATTATTATAACCTCAGACAACTTACCTTGTTTGATTTTGAAAGGAATATGCCACTAACCGAGGATTTCGACGATCTCATCCTTTAATTCGGGATTCACGAATAGAAAACCTGATACCAAAAGTACATTGCCTTGCATACAACACCTGTTTTTGATAAAGAACGTTATATTTTTTTTGAACTAAAACAGGAAAACTCTGTTAAAGTATTTAAAAAAGGATAAAAATGAAAATCACCGTTATCGGGGCCGGAAATGTAGGCGCCACCTGCGCAAACGTCATAGCCCATAAAGCACTGGCCAACCAGATAGTACTGGTAGATGTCAAAGAAGGACTTGCAGAAGGTAAGGCACTTGACATGTGGCAGACAGCATCAGTCAATATATTTGACACCCGGATCATCGGGGTAACCAATGACTATGAGGCAACAAAGGATTCCGAAATTATTGTCATAACCTCCGGGGTGCCAAGAAAGGCGGGGATGAGCAGAGATGACCTCATCGAGATCAATGCCAAAATAGTTAAAGATGTAACCGAAAAGGCAATAAAGTATTCCCCGGATGCCATCATAATTGTTGTGTCAAATCCTCTTGATGTTATGACCTATGCGGCTTTCCTGGCTGCAAAAACAGACCATAGAAAAGTATTCGGCATGGCGGGCATACTCGACGCAGCCCGGTACAAATCTTTTATTGCGGAAACACTCAATACCTCTCCACGTGATGTACAGGCCCTGCTTTTAGGCGGACACGGAGACACTATGGTACCTCTGCCCAGGTATACCTCGGTATCGGGCATTCCGGTCTCACAGTTACTTAAACAGGAGGAAATTGACAGGATAGTCCAGAAAACAAGACAGGGAGGCGGCGACCTGGTCAAGTTGATGGGTACTTCAGCATGGTATGCACCGGGTGCAGCAGTTGCTCTTATGGTTGAGGCCATTGTACATGACCAGCACCGGATTTTTTCGATATGTGCATATGTTAACGGAGAATTCGGGATCAGGGATATTTATCTTGGCGTTCCTGTAAAACTTGGAAGGACAGGTGTTGAAGAGGTAGTGGAAATAGAACTTGATGAAGATGAAAGACAACTTCTTCATGATTCGGCCTGCTCCGTGCGCCAGTTAAAGAAGACACTCGACAGCATGAAGCTGTTTTGAAATAACAATTGCTGATGAAGGTATCTGTAATCGGGGCGGGTAATGTAGGCGCCACAGTAGCCAATGAGATAGCCCGCAAGGATTTTGCCCGTGAAATAATTCTGGTGGATGTGAAAGAAGGGCTCACAGAAGGGAAGGCCCTTGATATGTGGCAGACTTCTTCGGTTCAGGGTTTTACCACACGGATTTCAGGAGCAGGGAATGATTATGAACGTACCGCCGGATCGTCTGTTGTTGTAATAACTGCAGGAATACCCAGGAAACCCGGAATGAGCAGGGATGAGCTTATATCCACCAATGCCGGAATTGTCAAGGAAGTAACCGAAAACGTAATCCGCTATTCTCCTGAAGCCATCCTGATAATAGTATCCAATCCTCTCGACGTAATGACATATGCGGCCTGGCTGGCATCTAAAGTGGATCCTGCCAGGGTTTTCGGCATGGCAGGCATTCTCGATACAGCCCGGTACAAAGCTTTCCTTGCCGAGGCACTTGATTTGTCACCCAGGAATATTCATGCCATAATTATGGGAGGGCATGGAGATACCATGGTTCCTCTCCCCAGGTATACCACGGTATCATCAATACCGGTAACAGAATTTCTTTCTCCGGAGACCATTGATGCCATTATTGAACGCACCAAAAAAGGAGGAGGCGAACTTGTATCCTTAATGGGCACTTCAGCCTGGTATGCACCGGGCGCAGCAGCAGCCCAGATGGCCGAAATAATAGTCCGCGACCACAAACATGTATTCCCCGTTTGCGCATTCCTCAACGGGGAATACGGCTATAAAGATATTTTCCTGGGAGTTCCGGTCATACTTGGTAATAATGGAGTGGAGAAAATAATTGAACTGAAACTTGACGACCAGGAAAAGCGTCTCCTTGACCATTCAGCCAATGAAATCCGGAGCCTGATGAACACTCTTGACTCTATGGAAATATTCTGAACTGGTTTATACCCTTGAGTCCGGTTTCCCATAATCAATTTCATTAATTATTCCCTCCTCTGTAATCTTTAATAAACAGGCATTCAGGCTTCTGTTTCCTGCTTTCTGTTTTCTGTTTCCTGCTACATGTTTTCGGTTTCCTGCTACATGTTTTCGGTTTCCTGTTCCTTGTTTTCCGTTCCGGGCCTGGGAACAAATATCCTTCTTCCGGAAAAATAAAAAACCAATTCTAAAGTTTTAGATGCAAGGACTATTTGATTGGTTTTAATCAGTGGCATTTACAAAAAAAAATAATATATTTGCGCCACAATTCAAGAGCTGAAGAATATTCATTAAATTTATAAACCCACTAAGAAATGCAGAATAAAGGAGCAGTAAAGCTGCTGGCAATTGCTTTGGCGCTGGTAAGTATTTACCAGTTATCGTTCACCTATTTTACCCGCAAAGTAGAAAAAGAAGCAGCAGTTTATGCACAGGGAGATCCGGTAAGAGAAGAAGCATACCTCGATTCAATGATGAGGGAAACTGTTGTCAATTTTCTCGGAATACGCCAGTATACCTACAGGGAAGCCAAGGAAAGGGAGATAAATCTCGGACTTGACCTGAGGGGCGGTATGAACGTCACCCTGGAGATTTCCTCCTATGAGATCATCAGGGCTCTTTCCAATTACAGTGACGATCCCACATTCGTTGAAGCACTAGAACTTGCCCGCGAATATCAGAAAACCAGCACCGAGGATTTTATTACCTTGTTTGGAAGGGCATTTGAGACTGTTGATCCTAATGCCCAACTGGCGGCTATTTTCAGCACTATGGAGCTGCGGGAAAGGATTAGCTATGGCTCTGCCAACCAGGATGTATTGGCCGTTATCCGGGAAGAGGCGGAAAATGCTATTGACAACTCCTTTAATATTCTCAGGAGCCGTATCGACCGGTTCGGAGTGACCCAGCCAAACATCCAGAAACTTGAGACACACGGCAGGATACTTGTCGAGCTACCAGGCATCAAAGAACCTGAGAGGGTCCGGTCACTGCTTCAGGGTACAGCTAACCTTGAATTTTGGGAGACTTATGATAATCAGGAGATCTATCCTTACCTGCTTGAGGCAAACGAACGGATTAAAGAGATAGAGGAAGCACAGCAGGTTCTGTCAAGTGATGAGGATCAGGTCGATGATGTTATGGTTCCCCCACAGGAAGAAACTATCAGTCCCGAAGACACTCCCAGTCCAGAAGAAGAATCACTTCTCGACATTCTCGAGAGCGATACGACAGATGTCGATGAGGAACTGACTCCAGATGAGCTGCTTGCCGATTATCCTCTCTTCAGTATCCTTAACCCGATGACAGGTCCGGAGGGTCAGCTTATGGGCGGGTCGGTAATAGGAATGGCAGAATACAGGGATACGGCTAAGGTGAATTATTTCTTGAGTATGCCGCAAGTACGCCAGCTCTTCCCCCGCGATGTTAAATTTTACTGGGGAGTAAAACCTCCCAGATATGATGATACGGAATCATTTTATGAGCTTCATGCAATAAAGGTTACAAGCCGGGACGGACGTCCGCCACTGGACGGGGATGTAGTAACCGATGCAAGAGTGGAATTCGGTCAAACACAAGCAACCGCCGAAGTCACTATGGCGATGAATGCCGAGGGAGCAAGGATATGGGCACGGCTGACCAGGGATAACATTGGCAATTCTATTGCCATTGTTCTTGATGATTATGTTTATTCAGCACCAAACGTAAACCAGGAAATAACTGGCGGAAGATCTCAAATAACAGGTGACTTTACAATAACCGAAGCCCAGGACCTTGCCAATGTTCTCAGATCAGGCGCACTGCCCGCTCCCGCCAGAATAATACAGGAAGCCATTGTCGGGCCCACACTTGGACAGGAAGCAATAAATGCGGGATTAAGTTCCTTCCTGATTGCCTTCCTGGTAGTACTTTTATATATGATAATCTATTACAGCCGTAAAGCCGGAGTGGTAGCCGATATAGCCCTGCTGGTAAACCTGTTTTTCATAATGGGAGTACTTTCTTCACTGGGGGCTACACTTACACTTCCCGGTATTGCCGGTATAGTGCTGACAATAGGTATGTCGGTCGATGCCAATGTACTGATATTTGAGAGGATAAGGGAAGAGATAAGTGCAGGAAAAGGGCTTCGTCTGGCAGTGTCGGACGGTTATAAAAATGCATATTCTGCCATCATAGATGCCAATGTCACAACACTGCTGACGGGTATAATACTTTACATCTTCGGATCAGACCCCATACAGGGATTTGCCACAACACTGGTGATAGGGATCTTAACCTCACTCTTCTCGGCTATATTTATTACCAGACTGATCTTTCTCTGGTTCCTTGACCGTAA
>CAZFOO010000006.1:14553-72955 GCA_964520585.1 uncultured Bacteroidales bacterium | reverse complement strand
CAAGAATTCTTCAAAGATAATTTTTTTACCGGCGATGTCAATCTGGATATAGGCATCAATGAAACTAACGACTGGTTTGATGTTTATGCCTATGCAAATTTCGGTAATTTCCGGATACCTTTCATTAAATTGAAAAACTATATTCTTAATGGCATAAGGGAGTATAAGCTGCCTGACGGACAAATTGCCATTTTACCCGAAGAATGGTTCTCCAGGTACAATGAACTTTTATTATATGGTAAATCCGGTGGAGATAATATAATACTTAATAAGCATCATTTTAAAATTGCCGGAAAAGTTACAGGAGAAGATACAAAGGTGTCGGAACTTTTTCGACTTGATGCTAAGGATAAACTGAATATACCTGACCTGCCCCTGGGATTGTCAGCAATACTAAGACCATACCAGTTAACCGGATTTGCCTGGTTATACTTTCTCTACCGCAACCGGCTGGGAGGGTGTATTGCCGATGATATGGGACTGGGGAAAACATTGCAAACACTCACCCTGTTGCAGAAGCTGAAAATGGAAAATGATACCGGATTGGATTCCGGAGAGACAGTCACCGAAAAACAAGTCCCCGGAAAAGCAATTCCTGGAGAACCAGCCTCAGGAAAAGCAATTCCTGGAGAACCAGCCTCAGGAAAAGCAATTACCATCAACGGAACCTCCAAAGCAACTACCAAACAACCCGTACAGCTGGATCTGTTTAACCTGTCCACGAAGGTTTCTGAGCGTCCTGTGCGAACATCCCTGATTGTCATGCCTCTTTCCCTTATACATAACTGGGAAAATGAAATAATGAAATTTACCAGTGGACTTACATATATAAAATATACCGGAACAAACAGGAATACCCTTTTGGCCACCCTTGATGATTATGATATTATACTTACCACCTATGGAATTGTAAGAAATGACCTTGAATTTTTGAGCAAAATAGATTTTTTTTATCTCATCCTTGATGAGAGCCAGGTTATTAAAAATCCCGAAGCAAAGATATCAAGATCAGTAAGGCAGTTGAGGGCCAGGCACCGGCTGGTTCTAACGGGTACTCCCATTGAGAATTCGCTGACCGACCTCTGGTCCCAGCTCAGTTTCCTGAATCCAGGAATGCTTGGCAGTCAGAGGTTTTTTAAGGAAGAATTTGCATTCCCCATCGAAAAACTTAATATTATAGAAAAGAAAAACCAGTTAAAGCAAATGATAGAACCGTTTATTTTAAGACGGACCAAAAAGCACGTTGAAAAGGACCTGCCGGAATTGAGTGAGAAGGTCTATTATTGCGAGATGGAAGGCAATCAGAAAAGTCTATATGAAGCAAGGAAGTCCGAGATCCGTAACCAGATATTTGAAAAGCTTAATGCAGGAAACAGGAAAGATATTAAGATTGATGTTCTGCGTGGACTGACACAATTGCGGCTTATTGCGAATCATCCTGGACTTGTTTCCGGCAAGGACAAGTATGAAGTTTCTGGTAAATTTGGTGAAGTAATAATGAATATCGAAAACCTTATGGCTGAGGGGCATAAACTTTTAATATTTTCCCAGTTCGTCAAACATCTGAAAATTTACCACGAATATTTTGACCGGCAAAACTGGAAATATTCCTTACTTACAGGTGAGGTAGGCCAGAGCAGGAGGGGAGATGTGATTTCAGAATTCCAGGATGATCCTGACAATCTGTTGTTTTTAATATCTCTAAAGGCAGGAGGAGTGGGACTCAATCTTACCGCTGCCGACTATGTTTTTATTCTTGATCCGTGGTGGAATCCGGCAGTTGAACAGCAGGCCATAAGCCGTGCTCACCGTATTGGCCAGAAAAGAAATGTTTTTTCCTATAAATTTATCACAAGCGACAGCATAGAAGAAAAAATACTGAAATTGCAGCTTAAAAAAACATTGCTTGCAGGTGATTTCATTAATATGAACAATCCGCTTAAGATATTCACCGATGAAGAGATAATCGGATTATTTGAATAGGGATTCATATCAAATGACAATTACTTTAACTCCTTATCCTTGCAAAACAAATCTTCCCTGATTACTTATTTATCTTGTTTATCTTGTTTATCTTGTTTGAAACAGAAAGTTATAAAACAGTATAATTTATCTTGACCAGCCACGTAAATTATTAAGCTTTATCTTGATTAATTCATAAACTCAGAAATATTTAATCATTAATTAACATTAAGCAAACCTTTCTTGCATTTCATCAATCATAAATCAGATATATCTTTTTCCAGATACCTGATAAAATGCTGTCTGCCTTCAATGGATTTACTCCTCAGGTAATTAATCAGCACTTACAAAAAATTAATAATTAGATAATCCTTCTTTAACAAGGTTGATCTCTATCCGACATATTTTTGTATTCGAAAATCATTTAACAAATTAAAATTGTAAAAAAATGAAAAATGGATTTTTTAAAATTGCGGGAACGCTTTTAGTAGTTATGCTGTTTTTTACCGCATGTAAAGATGAAACCTTTAACAATCCTGAGGTTTCAGGACCAGCTGATGTCATATCTGTAGAAAACGGAGCGCAGGATCAATCGGTTGATTTTACCGTTTCAATTGATCCGGGTGTGACCGCAACCTACTCAGCAACAGGAACGGGAGTAACGGTTCTTAATGGCTCAGGTAATGTTGAAGGATCAACTGTAACAATTAATTTTAATGCTGGACAAACAGAAGGAGCGGCCTCAATAACATTAACGGTTACTGATTCTGAGGGTCAGACAGATGATGCTACTGCTGTTATTACTATTGGTGAAGTAGTAACTCAGGTAATTGTTACGGACAATATTAACGATGATGCTACATGGACATCTGACAAGGTATATATTCTGGCCGATAGGATCGCTGTGACAGATGGGGCGACCCTGACCATCGAACCCGGCACAATTATAAAAGGTCAGGCAGGTACAGGTGTAAATGCAACAGCATTGTTAATTGCACAAGGAGCAAAACTTATGGCAGAGGGAACAGCTGACGCACCCATTATTTTCACCACAGTTGCCGATGAAATTACTCCTGAGCAAATTGCTACCGGAGACTTTAAAAGTCCAAACCTTGACCTCACCGCCAACGGCTTTTGGGGAGGCCTTTTGGTTATGGGAAAAGCTCCCATTTCTGTATCAGAGGGAACTACGGCTCAAATTGAAGGGATTCCTTCTACTGACGAAAACGGTAGATACGGTGGAGATGATTCTGAAGACAACTCCGGAGTATTGAAATATATTTCAATACGCCATGGCGGAAGTAATATTGGTGAAGGAAACGAAATCAATGGTCTCACTCTTGGTGGCGTTGGTTCGGAAACCATTATTGAAAATATTGAGGTAGTTGCCAATCAAGATGATGCCATTGAGTGGTTTGGTGGAACTGTAGATGTAAAAAATGCAGTTGTTGTATATCCTGGCGATGATGGTATGGATGCTGATCAGGGATGGAACGGAACCTGTGAGAACTTTGCTATTATTGCTACTGATGACCACCTTTTTGAACTTGACGGCATTGAAGGTGATAAGAATGATCCTGCTGTGATTGCTGAATTTGGTGCTTATACTTTTAAAAACGGATACGTAATTGCTAACACCGATGCGGTAACCTCCAGTGATCTTATCAATCTTGATCCTGAAACTTTTGTTCATTTCGAAAATATATTCTTTACAGCAATTGCCGACGGTCAGCAAATTACTTTGAAGGAAGATGCTACTCTACCTGATGGGTTTTTAGAGGGCGTAGAAACCTCCTTTACCGATGTAGTTTTTAATGTTGTTGCTGATGATTTAGGAGATTATATTGATGGTACTGTAACTGGAGTTTCAGCCGGAACAGCACCTGCAAATCCATCAGCAATTGATCTGTCAGTATTCGGCTGGACATGGGCACATCAAGCTGATTTAATTGCAGCATGGTAGTGAATATTTGAGACTTACAAACTAATAGAAATAACAAATACCTGAATAGCTAAAACTATTCAGGTATGTTGTATTTTAAAGAATTACTTTACAGCAAACGAAAAAAATGATGAAGCGCATATTTTTTACTTGGTTAACATTAATACTTACAACCCTTGCCTATACTCAGGAAAAAGGAACCATCAGAGGGATGGTTTATGATGGTTCCTCAGGTGAAACACTAGTGGGAGTGACTATTGCAATAAAAGGAACTACTACCGGAACTTCCACTGACCTTGACGGAAAGTTTTCCATAGAACTGAATGAGGGAATATATGATCTGCAAATTTCCTATATCTCATATCAAACTTTAATCATTGAGGGGATCAGGGTTACAAAGAATGATGTGACTGTACTTGAAAATATTATTCTGAATGAAAGCACCCTGGAATTGCAGGAGGTTGTTGTAACTGCACAAGCTATTCGGACTACTGAAGCAGCACTTCAAACAATAAAAAGTAAATCGGCTACTATGCTGGATGGAATTTCTTCAGCAAAAATTGAATTGATAGGCGACGGAAATGCTGCGGAAGCAGCAAAACGTGTTACCGGTGTAACGGTGGAAGACGGTAAGTATGTTTATGTTCGCGGATTGGGAGACCGATATTCAAAAACCACACTTAATAACATGGATATTCCAGGATTGGATCCCGACCGGAATAGCTTGCAGATGGATATATTTCCAACTAATATTATTGACAATATAATGGTGAGTAAAAATTTTACTGCCGATTTACCTGCTGATTTTACCGGTGGTTTGATGAACATTACCACTAAAGACTTTCCTGACCGGAAGATATTTAGTGTTTCGGCAGATTTGCAATATAACCCTAAGTTTCATTTCAATCCGGATTTTCTAAATTACGAGGGAGGCAGCACTGATTACCTTGGCTATGACGATGGAACAAGAGGTTTGCCTGACTTTATTCCTGAAGAAAGCCAGTTGCTTCCTACACCATCTAATGGCTTAGCGATAAATGATTTTGTAAATCAGTTTACTCCTACACTTGGCGCTGAAACTAAATCAATGTTTGCCGATTACAGTTTGGGGATATCGTTGGGAAACCAATTTAATGCAGGCTCCAACAAAGAAAAAAATTCTAAACTGGGTTATATTTTATCATTATCCTATAAAACAAGTTCCAGTTTTGACGACAATGTGTTATACGGGGATTACAAAATGGATAGAAACAGTTCTAATTACGATATGATTCATTCGACAATCCAGGAAGGAGCTTTGGGAGAAAGAAATATTCTGATTGGAACATTAGGAGGGCTGGCATTTAAGAATAATTATAATAAAATTCGTCTTACCGCTATGCATTTGCAAAGTGGAACCAGTGGTGCCGGACAATTTTCAATTGATAATAATGGTTTAGCAGCTGGTCAATCGGGCTACTTTGCTACTTCTGACCAATTGAGTTACACTCAACGGTCGCTTACCAATGCAATGTTATTAGGTACTCATGTTTTTGATGAAAAAGATTGGGAAATAGATTGGCGAATCTCACCAACTTATTCAACTTCAGATGAGCCCGATATAAGAAAAACGGCATTCACACAGGAATCTGATGGAGATTTCGTTTTTAACTCCGGGGCTGGCGGTTTTCCATCCAGAATATGGCGAGAACTTAATGAAATCAATAATGCCTCAAAAATTGATTTAACAAAAAAATATTCAATCAGGAGTAAAAATGCAGTTCTCAAATTCGGGGTTAGCCACAATTATAAGAATCGAGATTACGAAATTACTAAAATGGGCTATCAATTTACACGATTATCCGTTGTTTATCCCCAGTCTGATGCATCGCTTGTATTAAAACCTGAAAATATTTACAATGGAAGTAGCGGATATATATATATAATACCTGAAAGCAGCCCGTCAAATGCCTACGAATCCAATGTTCACAATACGGCTGCGTATGTTTCCAATGAATTCTATCCATTTTCCAAGCTTAAAACTATTGTCGGACTAAGAATGGAAAACTTCGTTATGCGACATACCGGACAAAATCAAAGTGGTTCCAGAATCTTTGATAATGAAACGGTACTGGAGTCAACCGACTTTTTCCCAAGTATCAATTTCATATATGAGGTTTCCGAAAAACAAAACCTGAGGACATCTTATTCCCGGACCGTGGCAAGACCATCCTTTAAGGAACTTTCTTTTGCTCAAATAATAGACCCGCTCAGTAATACAATTTTCAATGGAGGGCTTTATGCCGTGGATGAATGGGATGGCAACCTGAGGGAAACTTACATCAATAATGTGGATTTAAGGTGGGAGATATTTTGGAACAGAGGGCAAAATGTTTCTGCCAGTATTTTCTATAAAGACTTTGATGCACCAATTGAATTGGTTCGTATTACAGCAGGTGTAACAAGTACAGAGTATCAGCCTCGGAATGTTGGCGATGGTTCTTTATACGGAGTGGAGTTTGAATTCAACAAGAGTTTGGACATGCTATCAACTGCTCTAAAATATTTTAATATCAGTGGAAACTTAACGCTCACAAAATCAGAGATTGAAATGACTGAGTCGGAATTCAACTCGCGAAAACAATTTGAGAAAGAGGGGCAAACTATTGAAAAAACCCGAAACATGGCCGGCCAATCTCCCTTCGTGATTAACAGTGGTATAAGTTACAATAATTATGAGACTGGACTCTCAGCAGGTCTCTTCTACAATGTGAAAGGAGAAACGATGTCAATTGTTGGAACCGGGGTTTTCCCCGATATGTATACTAAGCCTTTCCATAGCCTGAACCTCAGTATCAACAAAAACCTTGGCAAGGAACTAAATACAAGCATCAACTTTAAAATATCTAACATACTAAACCAGAAGGAAGAGGGCGTATTCAAATCATTTAATGCCAGGTCTGAACTCTATAATCGTTTCAATCCCGGTAGAGCATTTAGTTTAGGTTTTAGCCATAAATTCTAATAATTGTTATGGCGGAACAATCATCAGCAATAAACGTGATATGGCAGGACAATCCCCATATGCGATAAATGCAGATATAATTTACAACAATCCTGATTCTGGCTGGGCATCAAACCTCTTTTATAATATGAAGGGCCCGACTCTTACGATTGTAGGCATTGGACTGTATCCCGACATTTATGTTGCACCCAGCCTGAATTTCAGCATAAATAAAAAAATCGGAGAAAATCAAAGAACATCAATTGATTTTAAAGCTTCGAATATACTAAACAACCGGACAGAAAGTTACTTTGAATCATTTAATGCCGGTCAAGAGTTTTATAATAGTCTGAATCCGGGCAGATCGTTCAGTATCGGTTTAAAATATAATTTCTGATTTTCATATTATTATCAATTAGATTACCTATTTTTATAAGTATTTACATAAATCAGCATTGTTTTTTATGTATCATTAACATTTTCTACCGGTTTAGATTTCTGTTTACGCCACTGTTTAACCAGGATTTGTGATTTATAAGCTGGTAATAAGAAGAATTGCCGGTCAATTAATTAAAAGTAATATTAGGATGAAACGCCCATCTGCCAAGGCACACAAAAAGACATGAACAAACCAAGGGGATCCATGGGTTAGAAATACAGGAATTCAATTCCGTGCTAAATATAACTAATTGAATATGAACTTTAACAAAATAATATACATATGAAAAAAATTTTAATATTCACACTATTTTCCTTTTTAGCGTGCAATACATTCTCGCAAATAACTGTAAATGAAGAAGGTATTTATTTAGGTGAGAATAATGAACCATATAATGGCCCTTATATTGAGAATTACCCTTCTGGAGGAGTTAAGCTTGAGATTTTCCTCAAGGAGGGCCTGCTGCATGGAAAATATCTTTCTTATTTTGAAAACGGAAATGTTAATGAAATAAGAACTTATAATGAGGGCATAAAAGAGAACCGGTGGGAAACATTCAATCGTCAGGGCATGAAAATTTCTGAAGCCAATTTCCTTAATGATATGAAGCATGGAAAATGGCTTGTATGGGATGAAAATGGAGTGCTAAGGTATGATATGGAATATACAGAAGGAAATAGGTCAGGTATCTGGAGGATTTATAATGAGAATGGAGAGAAAATATCTGAAAAGGACTATTCAGCTAACAGGTGATCTGGTTTATTGTACCGTTGTCAATATATTTTATGTAATAGTTGACATTTTTCAGGTTAAGGGCTTTTAAAAAGCTGCATAGATGCTGGCAGATATATTTCAATATTCATGACGGAAAGATGAAATATATCTGAAAGAAATATTATGGGCTGTCCGTGATGTTATTTAGAAAATTAAATCATCTTAATGTGTTGCATCAAAAAGGAATTATTAATGATTATTTAACATTTGAAGGGATTTTTTTTAATAAATTTATGATCAGTTATTTGGCAATAACATTACTGTAAATGCAACAAACTCCTTATAGAATACTGTTAGTAGATGATGAAAAGGATATTCTTGAATTCATTGGTTATAACCTTCAGAAGGCAGGTTATGAAATATATAAATCTCTGGATGGAAGGGAAGCTGTCAGGCTAGCCAAAGAGATACGGCCCCATCTTATACTACTGGATATTATGATGCCTGAAATGGATGGGATGGAGACCTGTGAAGAGATCCGTAAAAACAGGGATCTGGATAATATCCTTATTGTATTTCTGACCGCCAGGGGTGAGGATTATTCACAAATAGCCGGTTTCGAGGCAGGAGCCGATGATTATCTTACCAAGCCCATTAAACCTAAAGTATTGATAAGCAGGGTAAATGCTCTGTTGAAGCGGGCGCGCAGGAAAGATGATCACCCCATAAGTGAGGAAAAGCCCGCAGCCGTGAAAGCTGATCTGATTATTGATCAGGACAGATTTCTTGTTATTAAAGATGGGGTTGAAATGGTCCTGCCAAAAAAAGAATTTGAACTTTTGAAATTGCTGATTTCCAAACCTGAAAAGGTGTTTACCCGGGAAGAAATATTTTCAAGGGTATGGGGAGATAATGTTATTGTAGGAGACAGGACAATAGATGTTCATATTCGCAAGCTTCGGGAAAAAATTGGTGAGCAGCACATTAAAACCATCAAGGGAGTAGGGTATAAGTATGTGGATATTTGAATAATAAACCGGATCGCTACTCTTTGATCCGGTTTTCAAGTATGAAGTCCCTGTGAGCCTTTACCATATTTATGGTATACAGTATCAGGTTTTTTGTTTCACTTAAAATGCCAAATACAAGCATACTGTTACGGGTTCCGATGGACTCTGATTTTATCAGTTTTATCTGCTTTTTCTTTATTTTATCTATGTTGCCCAGAATATCAGACTGTTTCTTGAGGATATTATCCATTTCATCATATTTATCTTTCCGGAGCATATTCAGGATGTAGTTTTGAAGTTCGGCAACATCTTCATTCATCTGTTTTATCTCCTTTGCTTGCTCCGGGATTAATGGGGGATGGTTATTGTCGACATATTCATAGACAGGATCTGCAATAAATGAAAGACAGTGTGCGATTTCCCGCAGGTAATCAAGTGTTTGCACATAATAAGGTCCCGTGTCGACAGAGTCTTCTTCAAGCTTTTTAAGGGTAGGGATAACCTGGTTCTTTAGCTCTTTAGTGTGCTTGTTAAGTTCAGCTATCCGTTTCGTCACCTTTTTAAGTTTCTTCCGGTCTTCCTTTAAAAGATTATGAATGATCAGGTAATAAAGTTTTGAGACCGTAATTACATTACCTGTAATATTTAATTTGCATTCCAGCATTACATTTTCACCGTTTACCAGTTTTGCTTCCTGTTCCTCGACCTTTTTCTCCTCAAGGCTTCGCTTACGGTGTATATAATATGTTCTGATGACAAAGAAAATGGCTATCAGAATAGCCGCAATTGTAGCGGGTATCCCCCCCCAGCTGATAAACAGTGCAAACAGAAATGATGCAGTGAATGCAGTGAATGCTGTGAAGAACCAGCCCCCGATCACGGTCATAACTCCTGTTATTCTGTAAACTGCACTTTCCCGGCCCCAGGCCCCGTCTGACAGCGATGTACCCATGGCCACCATAAATGTCACGTATGTAGTAGAAAGGGGGAGTTTCATAGAGGTTGCAAGCGCTATCAATATGCTTGCTACAAACATGTTTACCGAAGCTCTCAACTGGTCAAATGAAGAACTATCTTTTTTAATTCTTTTCCTGCGTTTATAGAGAGACATATCAAACCGTTGGTCTATAACTTTTGTCAATCCTGCAGGCATAACTTTGCGAATGAACCTGTTTATTTCAATAACTCTCCTTACCAGTGTGCGGGCAAACAAAGAAGATGAAAAGCGTTCTGCTCCTTCGCCCTGCCTGGCAAGATCAACTTCTGTTTTTGTTACCGAGCGGGCCTTTTTCGAGAAAAAGAGAGCAAGTACCATTATCACTCCTGCTGCAAGAAGGAAGGCCGTAGGAGTATGGACGGGCTGCAGAAGTGACTCCATAGTATAGGCCTCAGGATTTATTGTAGGATCAGCTATAAAAAGTTTATAGGATTCGTATCCGGCAAGCGGAACACCAATAAAGTTAACAAGATCATTTCCTGCAAAGGCCATGGCAAGGGAAAATGTGCCGATAAAGACAATGAATCTGAATATATTAACTTTAAAAATGGTAATAAGGAATTGCGCGAGGATGGCAAAACCGATAAAACTATATGATAGAAGGGAGACTGTATTATGGTTGATCCACTCCACAGCAGCTGGTGTCATAAAAGATGCGCCGCTGGCACCCTTTACAAGAACAAAGTAAATAATGGAAGTAATAGCAAGGCTGCCCCATATTGCACCGAAAAAAGGGAGATTGCGCTCAAAATTGAAGGTGAAAAGTATTCTTGAAAGAAACTGGACTATCGCGCCGACTGTAAAGGCTATTACCACAGATAATAATATTCCCGATATGATGGCGAGCGCCTTGCCTGAATTAATATAATTGTTCAGGTCTTGGATATTGTCGGGAGAAGCATATATTTTAACAAGTGATACTGCAACGGCTGCCCCGAGCAATTCAAACACAATAGACACCGTTGTTGATGTTGGAAGTCCGAATGTATTAAAGGTATCGAGCAAAATTATGTCGGTAATCATTACCGCCATAAAAATGATCATGATCTCATTAAAATAAAACTGATCGGGATGGAACACCCCGCTGCGGGCAATTTCCATCATACCTCCGGAAAAGGTGGTGCCTACCAGCACACCCAGACCTGCTATACCAAGTATTACCCGAAAGGATGCAACTTTGGCACCAATTGCCGAATTCAGGAAGTTAACCGCATCATTGCCCACACCTACAATAAGATCGGATATGGCAAGCACAAATAATATAATAACAAAGAACAAATAGATGTTTTCCATTTACTTTTTATTTTAGCTATGCAAAAGTAAATTTTTGAAAGCCTTCGGTAGAAGTATTAACTTTAATTTTATGTTAATATAAGTTTCGTAATGTTAAATAATTGTTAAGTTTTGATATTTTCATTAAATTACATTCTGAAAACGATATATTTTATTAAATAGACAATATGGATCCCATAATTAATAAAGCTTTGTTGAAATTGTCTGAGAGAGCTAAAGAACTTAACTGTCTGTATGAGGTTGAAGAAGCAATCAGAAATTCAAATGAATCTGAAGACAATCTGTTTAAGAAGCTTATCGAGATTATACCCTTAGGAATGCAGCACTCAACCGTATGTGAGGTCCGCATTTCATACGGAGACAAAGTTTATGAGTCTGATGATTACCAGAATTGCAAATGGATGATCCAATCTGATCTGATACTTGATAAAACCAAGGTTGGCCAGATACAAGTTGTTTATACACAACATATTAATCCTGATGTTGAAAAACAGTTCCTGCCAGATGAACAAAAGCTGATCGATAATATATCTTCCCGGATCTCCTGCTGGCTTTTTGTTCTGATGCTTAAGAAATCAGGGTCAAAATAACTTAAAATAATTCTACCTCAATATTCTGGACAAATGCGGTGTATGTGTGCTCATTATCAACAGTTGCTTCTGAAAGCAGGAAAAGAACCGGTTTTTCATTTCCTTCACTATCGGTAATGCTCACTTCTTTTCTCTGCCCGATAGTCTTTTGTGCTCCGGGGGAAACATAGGCCTTGATGAATTCATGATCCTGAATCTGTTGTTCAGAAAAAAGTAGTGATACAGATTTCCCAATAATGTCTTCTTTTTTGAAATTCCAAAGTTCCTCCGAAGCCTTATTGAAAAACTGTATTAGTCCGGCCTGATTTATTGTAATAATTGCATCCAGCGCTCCCTCCAGTGTTCTTTCATTGCGAAGTTTAATTCTTTCGATCTCCCTGAATTGTTGTTTCATCTCCTCTTTTGCTTCCTTAAGTTTGGCACGCAGTTCAACTCTGGAATTGCGCAGCTTTTCTTCCTGTTCCCTGAGAAGTTCTGTCTGCTTGATGGTTTCCATTTCCATCTGTTTTTCCTTGGTGATCTCTGAAGCTATAAATATTATTTTGGCAATATCACCGTACATGTCCCGTACGGCAGAGAATGTCCCTCTCAGCCATCTTCCTTCTCCCCTCTGGGTATTTACTTTAATCTGCCCCCCGTAAGGATGACCGTTCAGGAGTTTATCCCATGCCATTTGAAATGAATCTTTTTCATCCTTATCAAGAATATCATAAATGGTAAGCCCTTTTAGTTCTTCTTCAGAATATTGCATTACATCCATATACTTGTCATTGGCATTTATTAATTCACCGTCAATGGAATACTCCGCTTTAAGATTGGACAGGTCAAGTGCCGCAAGCTGGCCTTCATAATCGAGGCTTTGTTTTTTCTGTTCGGTCGTGTCTATTGCGAGACAAAGTATTTTTTCTGTTTCACCACTGTTATTTCTTATACATGTATAGGTAGCCATTGTCCAGAGATCCTGACCTGCCTTGGTAACATGTTTCATGTATCCCTCAAAATGTCTTCCCCCTTTTGAAAGGTTGTCCCATATCGGGTCAAACCATTCCCTGTCTTTTTCATTAATAAAAATCGATATATGCTGACCTTCAACTTCTTCATTGCCTGAGTAACCGAGTTTATTAAGGAATTTTGCATTTGCATACAAAAGCTTGCCGCTAGTATCGTACTCTGCCCTGATCAGGGTGTGGTTAACAGAATTTGTGAAACTTACAAACTGTTCGCTGTATCTGGCAGCCTCTTCCTGGGTTGCCTGAAGCTCCTCCATATTCTGCCGCATTTCTTCTTCCTGTTCAGCCAATATAGTTGCCTGTTCCCTTGATTCTTTCAGAAGCCTGGATGTACGTATATTGATTTTCACTGTGGAGATAGTTGAAGCAACACTTTCTGCAACTTTTTCTATAAACTCAACTTTGTATGGTTCTAATTCGCAAAAAGATGCTATTTCAACTACTCCGTGGTTCGTTTCATTTATGTTCAAAGGGATAAGCAGGAGGCAGCGTGGATTTGCCTTTCCCAGTCCGGAGGTTATATTCAGGTAGTTATCAGGGACTTCAGTCATGAATATTTTTTCCATTTCCAGGGCACATGCACCTATCATCCCTTCGCCATATTCGATCTTTTTATTGGCGTATTTTCTTCTTTCATAAGCATAACAGGCTGTCATTTCAAAATGTTTTTCCTCTTCATTTTCGCTGTAAAGGATATAAACAGCTCCCTGGTTGCTGCCGGTATATTTCACCAGGTTACTTATTACCTGGAATGAAAGTTCTTCTATATTGTCATAATTTTCCCGCAAAATGTCACCAAATTTAGCAAGACCCTCTGCTGTCCAACGTCTCTGCTCATCTTCTTTCCTTCTTATTTCATCCTGTTCTCTTGTTTTTTTTAGATGCTCGCGAAGTTCTACAAGTGATTTGGTAAGTTCGTCTGATTGTTCGCCATATTCAATATCAGTATCTTCATGACCCGAGATCAGGCCCTTTACAAATCCAAGAAGCCGGCCCGAATTCTTTACCGAGTTTTTCAATTTCTTTTTTTGCTTTTTTATTTTTCCTCTAACGGTTTTTGCTATCTGGGAGGCAATAACAGGAAATATCAGAGGGAAGGAAGAAAACATCCAGAAAAACGGATTATCAAGGTTACAGGTTAATACTTCAGCCATGTTCATGTCGTATGGACCGTAAACAAATTCATTCAGAACAAATCCTGCCCAGATAATTAATCCGGCCGCAAAGGCCCAGATTGCAGGATATTTATTTTTAAGTTTCTTAGTACGCATAATTATTTTTTCTTTACCAATGTTTATCGCATATCAATTTTCACATAATTTGATAGTTTTACTGTGATAATTTAATAACCTGGCCGGCGATCTGGTCAAGCGTTATTATGCGGGATACTGCATTTAACTTGATTGCTTCATTAGGCATCCCGAACACCACACAGCTTTTTTCATCCTGGGCTATTGTAAATGCTCCCGACTCTTTCATTTCAAGCAAGCCGCTTGCTCCGTCATTCCCCATACCTGTCATTATTATGCCAACGGAGTTTTTTCCGGCATATCTTGCAGTAGATCTGAAAAGCACATCTGCCGAGGGCCGGTGACGGTTTACCAGAGGTCCGTCTTTTACTTCCACATAGTATCTTGCACCGCTTCTTTTCAGAAGTGTATGACGGTTGCCCGGAGCTATCAACGCCCTTCCCCTTATCACGGAGTCATTGTTCTCCGCCTCTTTAACGGTTATTTTGCATATTTCATTAAGCCTGTTGGCAAATGATCTTGTAAACTGTTCAGGCATATGTTGCACAATTACTATTCCCGGACAGTCGGGTGGAAATGCCTGAAGAAAAACTGAAAGTGCTTCTGTTCCTCCGGTTGAAGCTCCAACAGCAATTACCTTCTCTGTGGTTTTGATCATGCTGTGTGATGTTGCCTTAGGAATAATAACATCGGCTGAATATTTTGGCTGTACACTGATAACCGGAGGTGCTATATTCTTCCTTTTAAGTCTTACCAGTGCTGCCGCTTTTATTGCATCACACAATCTTATCCTGGACTCCTCTATGAATGTTTTGGTGTCCATTTTTGGTTTTGTTATTATCTCAACTGCACCATATTCAAGAGCTTTAAGTCCGGTTTCAGTTCCTTCTGCCGTTAGACTCGAAATTATCACTACCGGTATCGGATGAAGGGACATTATTTTTTTCAGAAAAGTCAGTCCGTCCATTTTGGGCATTTCGACATCAAGAGTAATGACATCAGGAGCTTCTGTAAGCATTTTCTTTGCAGCCGCATAAGGGTCTGAAGCGGTTCCTATTACCCGGAGTTCCTTATCGGATTTTATAATTTCCGAAAGGGTCTGTCTTACTACTGCTGAATCATCGACAATAAGAACCTTGATCTTGTTGTTCATTTGTTTGAATTTTACAAATCTATGTTAAGATGAATCATCCATGTACCAGGGCACACAAAAAGATATGAATAAAGCATGGATGATCCATGGATTGAAAAGCAAAATATCTGAATCATGAATTATTAACACATTGTTAAACAGATTGCTAACTATACTATATACGAATGAACAACCGGCCATTCTTTTGATCATACATCACCTTTTAAGCTCCTGTTGAAATACCTGCCTTTGAATGTACTTTTGTGAAACTCCTCCTGTTTCAGTATTGAAAGATATTTTTCTGCCCAGTTTACCTCCCAGACTGGAACTGCGTACAGGAATCCTTAGTTCTTCCAGCAGCTGGATGGCAATACCTATATTTCTTTCTCCTATATTGAACTGGGTGCTTTTAGTGTCAATAACTTCTCCTCCCCCGAAAACCTTAGCTATTATATTTGATTTTACCGACCCCATTGAGATCATTTTTTCCAGTAACCTGTCAATTGCTATATTCCCGTATTTTGGTGAGGCCAGTCCCTGTCCGTTCCATAACGGCAGCATAAAATGGTTCATTCCTCCGTACCTGTGGATACTGTCATAGAGGCAAACTGCAACACAGGATCCAAGAATTGTATTTATAAGACAGGGAGACCTGCTAATATGAATTGCCGCGGGATAAAGGAAATGTGTATTAATATTCTCCATGTCGTAATTTAAAAGATCTCCTCATCTTCAAAAAAAGTTTCCGTCCCTTCATAAGAGAAACCCTCTATTTCTGTGCTGTGTTCGGGGATAGATACAATAAATTCAGCACCCCTTCCGGGTTCACTTGATATGCTTATTGTACCATTAAGCATATCAAGAAGTGCCTTGTTAACGGACAATCCCAGTCCGTGACCCCTGTTCAGGGAATTAATTCCCGTATCCAGGCGCCTGAAACGATCAAATATAATTTTTTGGTTTTCTTCAGAAATCCCTGTTCCCTGGTCCTTTACCCTGATAATTAGATTTGCTTCTTCCATGGAAACCTGGATTTCAATGTTTTTGTTTTCGGTACTGAATTTAATAGAATTACTAATCAGATTTGATATAATCAGCCTTAGCTTTTCCGGATCGGTTTTGAAGTAATATATCTTTTCCGCTCCCGGAGAAAAATTGAAGTCCAGCGCAAAATTTACTTTTTTCTTTTTTGCTTCAAGCTTAAAGGAATCCAATACTCCCTCAATAAGTGAATTAATATCCACCCTGAGAATTTCCGGAGAGATTTCACCGGCCTCCAGCTTTGCTGCTACAAAAATATTTTTAAACTGGAAATCGAGATTAAATGCCTCCGAATGGATAAGTGATACCATCGAAATTATTGTTTTCCAATCCTCCTTCTTTGCATAAAGAATGTTTTTTGACAATCCGATTATTGAGGCAAAAGGATTTACGATTTCATTTGTAATATTCGAAATGAAATGGCTTTTCAGTGCTTCAGAATCTTCCAGTTTCTTGTTTACCACCTTTAGTTCATCATTCAGTTCTTTTAGCTCTTCCAGCGTTTGGCTGTAGGCTTTTAACCTGCCGGTTAGTTCTCCGATGAGTTCCTTGTCACTTAAAGATTGCATTATACCTTGATATTTTGATTTATATTTTCTGATAGTATTCTTTTTATATCATTTGGACGGAATGGTTTGGGTAGATAGTCATCCATTCCTGCATCAACACACTTTTCCCTGTCCCCTGTCATTGCATTGGCTGTCATGGCAATTATTTTGATCTTTTTCTTTTTCCCGTTGTTTGTTTCTATCTCTCTAATTATTCTGGTGGCTTCGTATCCGTCCATTTCAGGCATATTTATATCCATGAGTATAAGATCATATTTCCCTGTTTTATATTTATTTACCGCAATTATACCATTTTCGGCAAACTCAACCTCCTGACCCATCTGGTTAAGGAAATGCTGAACAACTTTAATATTAACAGGATTATCTTCTGCAACCAGTATTTTGGATTTTTTAATGCCGTTTTGTGAAAAACCAGAAGTGTATGACCGGTCAGGTTCTTCTGCTGTTCTTGCAGGTCTTTTCAATTTACAGGTAAACCAGAACCTGGATCCTTTTCCTACCTCACTTTCTACACCGATCTCTCCACCCATCATCTCGGTAAGCTTTTTTGAAATAACCAGTCCCAGTCCGGTACCTCCATGCTCCCTGGTCGTCGATGCATCAACCTGGGAAAAAGTTTTGAAAAGTTTATTCATGTTATGCAGGGATATTCCTATACCGGTATCTGCCACTTCAAACAAAATCGTTACCGAATCCCTGCTGCTGCTCTTTAGACGGGCAGAGATACTAACTCCACCTTCATTGGTGAATTTTATTGCATTAGATGAAAGATTGAGTACTACCTGGTTTAAGCGGGTCGGGTCGCCAATAAGATCTTCAGGAATTTTTTCATCTATGTGGTATTTAAGATAGAGTTGTTTTTCTTCAGATTTTGGTTGCAGTATTTTTATAATATTATGCAGATTTTTTGAAAGGTTAAAAGAAATTGATTCAAACTGTAGTTCTCCTGCTTCTATTTTGGAAAAATCCAGTAAATCATTTATCAGCGTAAGCAGCGTTCTGGCAGATGACAACATAATATCCGCATATTCTTCCTGCGCTGGAGTCAGGCTTGTTGTTTTCAGCAAATCTATCATTCCCGTAATGCCATTTATGGGAGTCCGTATTTCGTGACTCATGTTGGCCAGAAATTCACTTTTGGTCCGTGAACTCTCCTCAGCCATATCACGGGCTATTTCAAGCTCTCTTTTGGACCGTACCAGTTCAATATGAGTCTTGACTCTCATCATCAACTCTTTCGTGTGAAATGGTTTGGTCACATAATCCACTGCCCCCGCCTCAAATCCTTTTATTATATTTTCATTGTCGTTTTTTGCAGTAATAAATATTACGGGAATATCTGAAATACCAGGTGTGTTTTTAATTACTCTGCAAACTTCATAACCGTTCATTACGGGCATCATGACATCAAGAAGAACCAGGTCGAATCCTTCATTATTTAGACGATCCAATGCAATTCTGCCATTGACAGCCGAATGAATCTCATATCCCGAATCTTCCAGCAGCTCAAGGATAAGATCTATGCTCAGCTGACTGTCATCTACCACCAGCACCTTGTATTTATCCCCGCAGTTATCTTCCATACCTGTAAATTAATTTTGTCGGCGCATTATTCAGTGTTTTATATTTTACGTTCAATAGATATTCAGTTTTTTGAATGTTATCTTGTGAGACTTTAGTATTCAAGGGTTTTATATCCACATCAACCGGTATTTTAACTTCTCTTTTGTTAAATTTTTTGATAGATTGTTGGTTTAAGAGCCCTTAAGGGCACATCCATGCCCATTATCGATTCAGAATGGCCAAGAAAAAAGAATCCTCCCTGTTTTAGATTTGCGCAGAGCTTATTAATTACACTCTCCTGGGTTGCACGATCAAAATAGATGAGTACATTCCTGCAAAAAACAATATCGTAAAGGTCTTTTATATCATAATATGACTCCATAAAGTTCAGCCTCTTCCATGAAACCTTTTTTCTTATTTCGGGAATTATCCTTACAGTTCTATTCTGCGGATCCCTACTTTTCATGAAATACCTCTTTTTAATACTGATAGGTATATTTGCAGTCCGGTCCTCCCTGTAAACAGCATTCACAGCCTTCTGCAAGATATCTGTAGATATATCCGTCCCCAGTATACTGAAATCCACGCCCGCTCCTTCGCTATTAAATTCACTTATGGTAATTGCTATTGTATAAGCTTCTTCGCCACTGGAGCAGCCTGCGCTCCATATTTTCAGGGGCCTGTTGCGGGCAACCGGAATAAGTTCCGGCAGGATGTTTTCTGCAAGGAACTCAAAATGCAGGGGTTCCCTGAAAAAATCCGTTTTATTTGTGCTTACTGCATCGATCATTTGTATTATCTCTGTTTCAGCATCATTTTCTCCAAAAACATAATCAATATATTCTTTGAAAGTACTGATTTTTAAGTGCCGTAACCGCTTCTGCAGCCTGCTTTGAAGCATGGTGATCTTAACCGGCGGCATTTTTATGCCGGTTTCATTATATATGAAACTGCTGAGTTTATTGAACTCTTCAGATGTCATTTGAGCTTTGTATATTTCACTAATAGCCGGATCCATCATTTCAGGAAAATAAATAAAAGATAATTGTCAATATATAAATTTGAGTCAAGGGCCGACCTGCTGATACTGTTTCTCCGGATCAGCAGGTCAGATACTATTTATTTTAAAACTCTTCCGTATTATTTCCGTTGGTATGCTCACTGAATTTTGTCAGGTCAGTCTTCGGTTTTGAATGTGCCGGTATTACCGGCTCCTTTTTCTTTACCTGGTGTGACTGAGTAATGCCCGTTTTTTGTCTGGGGCCATTTGTAATATCCGATTTCCGGTAGTTGTGATTAAGATCCATCTTAAAGTATGACACTGTTTCCCTGAGCTGGTCAGACTGACCGGAGAGTTCTTCCGAACTTGTTGCCATCTCTTCGGAAACTGCAGCATTTTGCTGTATTACCTGGTTCAGTTGCTGGATCGCATTGTTTATCTGGTCTGCACCTGAGTTCTGTTCCAGACTTGCCGCCGAAATTTCCTGGACCAGCCTTGAGGTCTTTTCAATCTCCGGTATCAGGTCATTCATCAGTTTCCCAGATTCTTCGGTAACACCAACGCTTTTTGTTGCCAGTGCAACTATTTCATCGGCTGCTATCTTACTTCTTTCGGCCAGCTTCCTTACTTCCGAAGCAACCACGGCAAATCCTCGACCATGTTCGCCTGCCCTTGCAGCTTCCACTGCCGCATTAAGGGCAAGTATATTAGTCTGAAACGCGATATCGTTTATTATGTTTATCTTATCGGCAATATTGCGGATCGACTCAAGGCTTTCTCCGGCAGAAGCGCCGACTTTCTGAATGCCGGCTGAAACGTTTTGCGCGATCTTTTCGGTCTGCTGGGCATTATCGGTGTTCTGCTGGATGTTTGACACCATCTCTTCCATTGATGAAGATACCTCCTCTGCGGATGATGCCTGTTCTGTTGCACCCTGCGACATCTGCTGTGATGAAGCGCTCATCTGGGTGCTGGCACTGCTTATGTTACCGGCACCGCTCATTATGTCACCTATAATGTAACGGAGTTTTTCGACCATTTGCTGCAACGCCCTGGCAAGCTGTCCGATTTCATCTTTTTGACCAACCAGTTCTTTATCTATGTTTACCCGCAGATCACCGTCAGCTATATCTTCTGCAATTTCAACACCCTTTGTTATACCTGAAGTGATTGTCTTTGCGACGAACCGGAGGACTAGTATTACGACTGCCAGGGCTATAATAGTAATTATAAACAGAGTTATTCTTAATCCCCAGACTATCCGGTCCATTTCCTCTGTATAAAATCCCAGAGATATAAAGGAATCGATCGGTTCATAGTATCTGAAGTATTGCACCTTATCCTCCCCTTGCCATAAGTATTCATCTTTTACAATATTACCGCTCTTATTATTCAGCATTGTCTGGAAAAACTCCTGGTTACTTATGTTTTCTCCTTCACTTTCGGGATGCACGATAAGGGTGCCGTCTGCATCAACAATATAGGGATATCCGGTGTCGAAATATTTTTTATGATCAAAATATTCCTTAACGTTTTCCAGGTTTTTTTCAGGAATGCCCACATAAAGGATGCCCTTGATCTCTCCGTCAACCATTATTGGTTCATAAGCGGTAAGGTACCAGTCATTTACAACCCAGGCCCTGCCGGTGTATGTCTCCCCGCTGCCGATAGTTCTTGCCACTTCATTATCGGATGGTATAAATGTTCCGGTGGCTCTTTGTCCGTTATTGCCTGTTACATTAGTTGATACTCTCAGATAGCCCTGTGGCACCTTCTGGAAAATGGTTGCTGTTTCAACCTCCATATGGTGGATGGCATCAACAATCTCAAAACTATTCTGAATTTGCATTCCATTAATGGTCCATACAGGCACTCTTACATTGTGGGTGCTTCCGGTGAACTGGTTTCTTGCAGAATATTCTATGTATTCATCATGTTCTGCTATTTCACCCTGCGCCTGGAAATATGTACTGGCAAGATGCATTGCCAGGTTTACTTTCTCCCTGTTGCTGTTAACTTCCACATCCAGTAGTTCGGAAATATCGGTAAGATGCTCTGTCATTCTCTGGTCGGTTTGTTCATGGACATAGTCTGCCATCATATTGCTTATATATATCCCCATTGCAGTAAATACTATAATAATAAAACTCCCCGTGATAAGATTCAGCCTCGTTCCTATCTTCAAATTGTAAATCCACTCTCTCATAAGTCCTTCTGTTAAAGTAAAAAATATATTTGGCTAATTTTAAAAGTTATAAAATGCGAAAATTAAGAGCCTTGTGTTTGCCACAGGATCAGCTTCCCCCGGCTTACCATAGTTATCCAGCGAGCCGGAATAGGCGGCCAGAGTATATTCTGTTTCTGCCCCTATCCTTATGTTTTTTATACTATAAGACAGGCGGGGTGAGATTCTGAAAAGGTATTTTATGTCATGACCTCGTGAATATAATACCGGGCCCTGGTTTTCCAGGCTGATATCTTCTTTTGTCCCAAGATTTTTCGAATATCCGGTAAAGAGACCAAATTCCCATTCGCGACCATAGATAAATTCTCCCCACGCCGAGAATGTACTCACCGGTGTATAATACAATGGTTGGCTGAACAAGGGAGTATCAGTGTAGCTGTTATCGGACCTGACGGCATAACCGCCAAGCATAGTAAGGTGGAACATATCCTGTCCTATTATACCGGCCATTTTTAAAGTGGTTAATCCCCTGTTATATTTTGTGAATCCCATAAGTGAAGCACTTCCAACTGTCTCATCAACTTTATTTCCGGTAGCATCAGCTATTCTGGGCCTGAGCTGTTTATATGAGGATGCTGCACCTATGAGGAATTCATTGTTCTCCGACATATAAATAATTTTTCCTGTCAGTTCCGGCAGATTGCTGTTTCTGAGATACTGGGTTCCGGCACCTTGGGGACCGGCACTTTTGAAGTCTATCTGGCTAACGGCTGCAGCGGAAAAGCTAAAATTATCCGTCTTGAGGGATACTTCTAATTGCGGACTCCTGGCAAAGGGGTTGAAAGGAATGCCGGTATTCATGCCTGCCGTTGTGGGGAAGCACTGGGTAATAAACAATGGATGCCAGTATTGCCCCATCAGAAGGGATACACCTGTCTGCCATTCCATGGTGATGCTTGCATGGCGCAGCCTGAATTCATTTCTTGTAGGATCGGTATTGCCGAAAAATTCACCTTCAATCAATCCGCTTGTTTTTGCATTGAGAATTTCTGTACCTGAAAACCTGGCCATCAACCTTGTCTGGAATGGTATAAACTGGAAATTACTGACATCATTTATGTCCGCACCGGTTTCATCTGATAATTCCGGACTGGGATAAAGCAGCAGCATATTCTCGCGGACTGACACGGTTTGGCGGCTATCAAATATAAAATCACTTTTTATGTAACCTGAGAATGATATTTCCGGCATCAGCCTCACGCTGTCCACCTCAGAATTTGCAATTCCTTCAGAAATTAATAATCCGGCTAAAAGAGTCGGAAGAATGATTTTTAAAAGTTTATTCATAATATTGTTATGTAATTATTTCTGATACACAGGAACCTGTTTATTTGTTCTCTTTGTTTTGTGCTTGCTGCTCTGCGACTTACATGTTGTTTCCTTGCTACTTGCTGCTTTGTGACTTAATTGCTTCTTTTAAATTTTCTTGCTGCTTTGTGACTTAATTGCTTCTTTTAAGTTTTCTTGCTGCTCTGTAATTTGCTCATGGATTTTTTTATTAAACCCAATATTTCTTTTTATTGCTCCCGGGAGCAATAAAAGCTCCCGGGAGTAATAAACCTTCAATATTTAATCCTGTGGACTAGTATTTTTCATAGTCGTTATCACTTGCTGCCTCGTTAAACATTTTGAGGTCAACACCTTTTTTGTCTGCTTTAGGTACAGGAGACTGTTTTACAGCTTCCTCCTTCTTTTCAGTCACAACATGTGCAATTTTAGCTTTTTGTCCGTTATTAGACCTGGTAAGATTGGATTTCCTGTAATCCCTGTCCAGATCCATTTTGAAGTATGAAACCGTATCTTTAAGCTGCTCGGCCTGTCCTGAAAGCTCCTCTGAGCTTGTTGCCATCTCTTCAGAAACTGCGGCATTCTGCTGAATGATCTGGTTCAGTTGCTGTATGGCATTATTTATCTGGTCGGCTCCGGAGTTTTGCTCAAGGCTTGCTGCGGATATTTCCTGCACCAGCTTGGCAGTCTTTTCAATTTCCGGTATCAGGTCATTCATAAGTTTTCCTGATTCTTCTGTAACATTCACACTTTGCGTTGCCAGTGCAACTATTTCGTCGGCTGCCACCTTGCTTCTTTCAGCCAGCTTCCTGACTTCTGAAGCAACCACTGCAAAACCACGGCCGTGCTCACCAGCTCTGGCAGCTTCCACCGCCGCATTAAGAGCAAGAATATTGGTCTGGAATGCAATATCGTTAATTATGTTAATCTTATCGGCAATATTGCGTATTGACTCCAGGCTTTCTCCGGCTGAAGCACCAACTTTTTGAATACCAGATGAAACATTTTGCGCGATCTTCTCGGTCTGCTGCGCATTATCGGTATTCTGTTGAATATTCGACACCATCTCTTCCATTGACGATGACACCTCCTCTGCAGATGATGCCTGTTCTGTGGCGCCCTGTGACATCTGCTGTGATGATGAGCTCATCTCTGTGCTTGCACTGCCTATATTTTCAGCACCGCTCATTACATCACCAATAATACCCCTTAGCTTCTCTATCATGGTCTGCAATGCCCTGCCCAGCTGGCCTACCTCATCCTGTTGTTTAACCAGTTCATTGTCAATATTTACATTAAGGTTGCCACCGGCAACTTCTTCTGCCAGAGATACTCCTTTAAACAGGCCTTTGGTAATAGCCCTTGTAATGAATATCCCGAGCAATACAGCCATAATGATTCCTATGATGATAATAAGAACAACCAGGAAATTGCTGGTTGTAATTACCCCGTCTCCACGTTCAGTCTCCTCGGCAGCAACCCGAACATTCAGGTTGATCAGGTTGTCAAGCAGTGCCAGGCAATCCTCCTGTGCTTCAGTAGCTACCACGAGATTTTGTTTTTCCATTTCCTCAAAGGCGGCAACTGCCCTTTCTGCTTCATTCACTAATATGTCAAAATGTCTGAATACCTCATCTGCAGAGGGGATCATGTTATTCCTGTACTCATCTTGTGCTGCATTACTGTTTCCCTGCTGAAGGTATTCCTTTGCATCGTGAACGGAATAGTGGAATTCATCATGATAGGTTCTCATGTTGGCGATAGCATCGTTGATTGTCCTGTTGCTGGTCTCCAGTGTAGGTATCCACTGACCAAGATTACAGGTTGTGGGGTCTTCGCCTCCGGTAAAAGTCTGCCCAGTCTGAATAGCGTTTGCCATCTGTACCTGCAAGGCATAATGGTCACCCTCAAACTGGTTAAGTCTGCCCAGAAACTGAACAGGATAGAAGATGTCAATTTCATCCACTTCGGCAAGAAGCCTGTCAAACTCGTTATTTGCTGATCTCCATGTATCCATGGAAGCCAGGTATTCCTGCCATAAAACTTCCTCCTCTTCGGTCTGGTCAAGGGGTTCAAACGCCTCAATGGCCCGGGTGTACCTGGCTCTTGAGGCATCAATAACATCGTATTGCCTGGTCTTCTCCTCTGGAGTAAGGTTTGGGTTTAGCATGGTCCTGTAGGCTCCATTGAGTTCCTCCAGGGCAGCTTCCATTTCCAGAAGATACTGAACACTGGGCATCCTGACATCGGCAACCTCGTGAAAGGAGTTGCCAACGTTACGCAGACTGAAAAGTCCGAAAATTCCGATAATCAGGGCTATGACGGCTACTATACCAAAGCCGGACATAATCTTGGTCCCGATTTTTAAATCATTAAATTTCATAAATAGTCCTCCGTTTTTAATAAATAATTAATTGTTAATCAGTAATTTGAATTAAAAAAATAAATTTTAAATTGTTTATCTGAATAGTCCCGGGTCAAAGTCTGTTTATACCAGCTTACAAGCACCCGTGTATAATATGTTTTATAAGATCTTGTTCGTGGGTATATGAAATATTATTAACTAGTTTAAAATCTTCTGGCTATTCCCAGTCCCCCATAATACCCAGCTTCACTGCCTGGTCCGTATCCCCCGTAAATATCCAGCTGGATCTCCGGGGTTAGCAGGTACATCACACCGAATTCAGATCCTCCCGAAAATTCATCCTTTCCGGGATTGGCTACATTGTAATACTCTGCAAAGGATCCCAGTCTGTCGCTGATCCCCAAACCCAGTCCAATTGCAATCTGTGTGATGAAATAATTTGCGGCACCTGCGGTTTCCGAACCACCCTGCAACAGCCCGAACAGCTCAAACCGGCCGGATAGTTCAATATCCCACGCCAGTGCGACTGCCGGGTCGACAGAAAAGGAGTTTCCAACGTTTGTGCCTTCCAGCAATCCCAGTAAAGTCAGGTTATAACCACCGGATCGGATCAAACGGTATTTGGCACCAAGTCCCGGCAAACCGGCTTCAGTGCCGTTACCGGAATTGACCAAATCATTTCGTTCACTGTGCGCAATATTCCAGCCATCCCACATTAATGACATTTCCAGTTTGTCTGCAATACCAAGTCTAAGATTAAGATCAGGAATTTGACTGTAACTGAATGATTCATAATTGTCACCAATTGAATAGTGGTATCCGAGTTCCAGATATAATCCGCCGGGTGTTACTGCATGTGTCCCCGTGCTGAATCCGGGCCGGTCTGCCTTAAGATTAACCGGCTGCGACCCGGCCGGTGAGCAGTTGAATAAACCAATGATCAAAAACAACAGCATCCTGGCTATATTGCAAGCTGATTTAGATTTTCCGTATGTTTTATTGATTTTCACCATCATTGGTTTTATTCAGCCCGGGTGGCGGATCACACCTTCTCCTTTATATTTTCCTGAGGTTCTTCCTGCTGAAGTTTACTTACCTCTGTCTTCTCCTTAAGACTGATTATCTCATCTGAAGAAAATACCCGGTCCATATTCAGCAACATAATGAACTTGTCATCTATTTTGGCCATGCCTGATATAAACTCCGATCTGTATTTACTGCCGATACTTGGAGGCGGAAGAATATCTTCCTGTTCAATTTCAAGAACTGCCTGCACCGCATCTACCAGTCCCCCGACCTGAACATGCTCCCCGTCAACTTCAACCTCCATCACCAGAATACAGGTGTTATTGGTGTATTCAGTAGCCGGCATGTTGAATTTAATCCTGGTATCGACAACGGGCAACACCGTGCCCCTCAGGTTAATCACTCCTTTCATATATTCGGGAGCTTTTGGCACTTTTGTTATTTCTGTCATTTCCAGAATGTTAAGCACTTTGCCTACATTGGCTGCAAAGGTTTCGCCTCCCAGCTTAAAAGAGAGGTAAGAATTGATCTGATCCAGTTTGTCTTTACTCATGTTGTTTCCTCCTTGATTTTGTTATGATTTGAAAAGTGATTTATTATTTTATTGGTATCCAGGACCAGCGCTATGCTGCCATCACCAAGTATAGTAGCTCCGGAAATTGTTTCCTGGCCTTTATAAAATTTCCCGAGTGGTTTAAGAACTGCCTGGTATTCGCCAATCACGCTGTCAATTGCAAGTCCGACTCTTACCCCTTCATACTGAACAACAACAACTTCTTCGGTTTCAGGAATATCTCCCTCTTCTTCAAATTCCTCCCTCAGATAATAAAAGGGTATTTGTTCTCCATCGAGCACGACCAGGTTGTTATAGGCAGTGGCCAGCTGTGTATGTTCAACAGCAAAAATTTTATCAACCATTGATAAAGGAATGACATACTGGCTGTGACCAATCCGGACCAGCAATCCGTCAATGATCGATAGAGTAAGCGGTAATTTTATAGTTATGTCTGTACCTTCCCCGGGTACGGAATCAATCTCAACCTCCCCGTGAATAGATGAGATTTTTCTTTTTACCACATCCATTCCTACGCCCCGGCCGGAAACATCGGTAACTGCTTTGGCGGTAGAAAAACCCGGAATAAAAAGAAGGTTCAACAACTCTTTATGGTTTAATATTGATTCTGCTGTGATAATCCCTTTATCGATAGCTTTTTGCCTGATCTTTTGGGGATCTATACCTGCACCGTCATCAGTAATTTTAATAATTACGTTTGCACCTGAATAAAACGCCTTAAGAATGATCTCTCCCTGCCTGCTTTTTCCACTTTTCTTCCGTACTTCCGGCAACTCTATCCCGTGATCTATTGAATTTCTGAATATATGCATCAGGGGATCGGTAAGTGATTCGATAATTGTTTTGTCAAGCTCCGTTTCTGTGCCGATAGCGGTGAATTTAATCTCTTTATCGAGTCCGTCGCTGAGATCGCGGACCAGCCGCTGAAACCTTGTCATCATGCTCTCGATTGGAATAAGGCTTATTGAGAAGGCATTGTCGCGTAGTTGCCGGGTCAGCTTTTGTACACTTTCCGCTATGGGCTGCAAATCCTGGTTCTGGGTATTTTCTGTATAAAGGCTCAGGCTCGCCTGGGTGATGACCATCTCGCTTACCAGGTTCATCAGCTGATCTATCTTTTCGGAAGATACCCTGATAGAGGTTATGGCATTATCCTTTCCATTGGTTGCTTTTCTCTTCGCAGTCTGCAGTTGTTTTCCAAGTTTCTCTTTGTTTAACTGCCCGGTAAATTCCATGAGATCGTTTATCTTTATCTCATTATCCGTGGAACTGTACTCATCTACCTTCTCCAGAAACCTTTGGTCTGCAATCAGGTCTGAATCGCTAATTTTATTGATTTCCAGGGTACATTCATCTTCCACGAACATGAATACATCGGAAATCGCATTTAAATCACTATCAGTGGACAGAAACAGGTCCCAGCCCGTATAACATTTTTCAATATCAAACTCATCCAGTCCGGGAACATTTTGTGTGCGGGATATAACTCTGGTCTCACCCAAAGAGCATAACTCGTCTATAAGATAGAGAGGGTTGGTGCCGTTTTTCATTATATCCTGGTCCGGCATAAAATGAATAAAAAAGGTGGATCTTTTATCTGCTTTATTTCCCGGATCAGTTGTCACCTTTCCGGTTGTAGAGGTTTCCGGAACAATACCGGTCCCCGTTTTTAATATGCCTTCTATCTGAGATACCAGCATATGGTACTCATTCATTGTTTCTTCCGTGCCGATTTCATCCTTATCCAGCAGCCTTTTCATCAGATCAACCGAATCAAGTGTGATAGTCAGAAGATCTTTTGTTACTTTTAGTTTTCCCTCCCTGACCAGGTCATAGGCGTTTTCCATGTGATGGGTAAAATCGCTCAGCATGGTGAACCCGAACATGGCGCCACCACCTTTCAGGGAATGCATTGCCCTGAAAACCCTCTCCACGATCTCAATATCGCCGGGATTGTTTTCAAGTTGAAGCAATGCCTCTTCAAGATCATTTATATTATCTGAGGCTTCTTCTGTAAATTTTAGTTGGAAATTTTCCATTGACGTCATCGGATAACCTTATTTATTGCACCGATAAGTTTGGCGGGGACAAAAGGCTTGATGATCCATCCGGTTGCACCGGCCTCTTTTGCCTCCATTTTCTTTGCAGTCTGCGATTCGGTTGTAAGAAATAGTATCGGCACACGATTATATTCATCCATTTTTCTGACTTCCCTGATCAGCTCTATACCATTCATTACAGGCATATGCAGATCGGTTATAATAAGATCGATAGAGCTTCCGTCAAGAAATTTCATGGCATCTTTTCCATCGATACCAACAAGCACCTTAAAACCCTCACTCTCCAGGGTGAAACTTACTACTTCTCGAATACTTTCAGAATCATCTACAATAAGAATTGTTTTTTCCATATTAATTGTGTTATAATATTATGACAGGGATTTTTTCATTATTAAAGTATGGTTGTTTTCGTACATTACGTTAAAAGGCTACACTTTTGTTTCATTTAATCCCGATTATGTGTTAATCATTTTTATTTTCTCTGATTGGTGACTATTTAGTTATTAAATATTTAAACCCGCAGTTGGTTATCAGCGAGCTTATCTCCTCATTGCATTCCATTTCTATATGCAACGGAGTATTTGCTTTTTTAAATGAGCTGGTTGCGGAGACAAGCAACTGCAGGGCTGTCAGGTCTGTCGATTCTATGCCAGACAGGCTGATTTTCGCACCGGTGTCTGAATGAAGGACTCTTATCAGCTGATCTTTTAATTGTCCGGCATCCTGATAGGTAAATGTCTTTTCTATTTTTATCATCTTGCCTGCTCTCTCTTTTTTATAAGTCATAACTTTACAGTATTATGTTATTTGCAGTAATTAATCAGAAAAGTTCAAGATTATCTTCATCTTCACTTTTTTCTTCTTTTGCTGCAATGGAATTATTTTCCTGGTTGAGAGCATTGCTCACGGAATAGCTTTCGTGGATCTTATGTTCACTTTCCATGGTGTAATGGTCCTTAAGATGTGCCAGGTTTTTATCCTTGGTACCGGGCAAATCATCTTCACCGGTACCTTTCAGCTTATAATTTATGCTGTTTAATTCACTGATCACCTCCTCGATCACTGTTTCAAAATAGTCGTAGTATTTAACCTGGTCGATACTTTGCCGGATTGAGTTAGTGATGTTTGATCCGTCCCTGATATTTTCCTGCAGGGTACTTAACTGCCGGGCAATACTTTTCCCCCTTGCACTAAGCAGATCGTCTGTGGTACTGTATAATTTATTAAGATATCCGCTTCTCCCGGCTATGAAAGAGGATTGTGTCTTATGTACTGAGAAGAGGTTTTTATATTCTTCCTTTGTTTTTTCGCCGATACTGGTAATCAGATTATCTGATTCTCGTAAAAGTGTGTTTATCTGGGTTAGTTCATTCCGGTCTTCGCTGATCTCATCGAAGATTTTCATGATGGCCGTAATGTCCGAAATGAGTGTACCTGTAGATTTTTCCAGCAAAGGCTGGTCTTTTTCTATCATCTTCATGCTTTGCAGAGCCATGGTTATTGAACCTGATAATTCTTCTATATGGTCCTTATCATGGTTTACCTGCTCTGACAGGTTCTCAAGTTGCTGTTGCAGATCCCGTTCATGCAAAATGTCAAACAATTCAGGTTTTGAAACGAATTGATTGCACAGTTGGGAGATCTCGGCCATACTCTGCCCGGTACCTTTCAGGCTGGTAGTTATTTCCCGTATAGCATTTTCATATGCTTTATTTGCGTGTATGAGCTGTGCTGCCTGAAGTCCTGCTATATCCCTGGTCTTAAGAAAGAATTTAGCATGATTGTGCTTCATGGGAAGCTCCTCACTGTTTATTTTAATATTACCCAGTTCAGCTACAAGATTGCGGTGAGTGATCTGTATATGGTCTATCCTTTGTTTGATAATATCATGATATTGCAGGTTGGTGATGATTTGGCTCACATTTTCGCGACATTCTTCAGTAATTTTTTTGAGGCGGGGAATTGCCCGCAGGGCACTTTGCCTGATATCAACAAGCTTGTTTATCTTTTTAGTAATGCTTTGGAAACTTTTACCAAGTGCATAACTGTTTTCATCTGAGAGCTCAGATATCTTGTCCTGGTTTTCAACGAGGATCTTCTTTATAGCGATGAATATATACTCAATGTCATGGATCCTTTTTATTACATTTTCTGTAGATGAATATGCCGAATCTATTGCTGCGCCAGTATCTGTGCCGGTGGGATTATTATATGAGGATTCCAGTTTCTTGTTAGTAATAAGAAATTTGATCGTGGTAAGATTTTGGCGCAGGCTTCTCAATAAAAACAATATTCCCTCGATCCCTGATATTGTAGTATATATTAAATTACCGGTATTGGCAAGGAAGATTTCAACCTGCCTGATCTGGCTTTTTAACTGCTCTTTAAGTATTTGAAGGTTTCTCAGAGCTTCAAGTGTTTTATCCTGGGTGATTACATCAAGTACTTTCTGGGCATTTTCAGAAATTGTTCTCGATTCAGAATGGAATTCTTTAAACTGCCTATTTAATCCCAGAAAATCTTCTGATGAGCACTGGTGAAGTGATATTATTTTTTTATCTATCCTGGTAAAAATTTCAATGATCTCCTCAAAAGTAAAGGTGTTGGTTAGTGATGAGGATGCTGATTTATTTTTCTGATCCATAATAGTTTTGTTGACAGAATTTCAATTAAATTAATCTGGTCTCCGTGGTTTTGTAATGAAAGGAAAAAATTGTATTTACTTTTTCAACAAGCAGGTTTGCATCAACCGGCTTAAGCATGTAATCCATTGCTCCTAATGATATTGCATGTTCAATGGCTTTTTTATCCTCCAGCGCAGATACTATAGCTACCGGTATATTTTTTTGTTTTTCATTTTGTTTCAATTGGCGAAAAAAGCTGAATCCGTCATTTTCTCCCGGCATTAGAAGGTCAATCAGGATAAGGTCAGGCCACCACCTCTTCATTATTCTGTTAGCAATATCAGGAGAACATGCGGTCCTTACTTTATAACCAATATCGGTAAGCAGCGCTTCCAGCAAAACCAGATTGGTCATAGAATCATCTACTACCAGAATATTTTTATTTGTAATTTTGGCCAAGAATCAATTGTTTTGTTAAACGGTTTTTCAGATTCGTTTTTTTATAGGGTAAAAATAGAGCTATGAAAGGTCCGCAAAGCAAATATTTACTGAGCTTGATTACCATTCAATGATGATTTGAATCATCTTTTTATGCGAATCAGGATCATCAAATAAAAAATTTGTATATTTATTGATATTTATTTCTGAGAAAACCAGAATCATACATGAATAATATTTCTGCTGCAAACAAGAGTATGTTGAGCATTCCGGGATATAACTCCCTGACTGATGAGCAAAAGGAACTTTTAGAAAGTTACAGTAATGTAGTTTCCTATAAAAACGGAGATATAATTTTTAAACAAAATACCAGGACGGCCCATATAATGTTTATTAAATCGGGACTGGTTAAAATATTCAAGGAGGGGCGAAATGATAAGGTTATCATTTTGAAACTTGCTGTTTCCGGGTATTTTGTCGGATTACTTTCTGTTTTCGGAGATGATATATACCAGTATAATGCTTCGTCAGTTGAAGATTCTGATATAATATTTATAGATATTGGTGTGTTCAGGGATATCATCAACCAGAATGGAACATTTGCCACCCATCTTTTGAGGCAGGTAAGTTCTGAAGGTCTTTACATCTTTGACAAATTGGTGAGCCAGTATCATAAGCAGCTTCCGGGAAGAATAGCAGATGTACTTTTATTTTTTTCGGAAATAATTTATCAAAGCAATGTTTTTTATCTGCCTCTGACGAGAAGAGAGCTTGCTGAATTTGCCGGCACCACAAAGGAGAGTTTTATACGAACTCTCACTGAATTCAAAAATGACAGAATTATTAAGCTTGATGGCAAAAAGGTTGAAATAATTAGCCTGGACATTATTAAAACCCTGAGCAGGCTTGGCTGAAAGTTTTCAGCAGAGCCAGATCCAGGCCAGTGGTAACTATTTCTCTGAACTTTTTTTAAATAATTTTAATTTATGAAAAATTCCAAATTTCTTGAGATTCTTAAATCCGCTATATTACTGGAGCTAAGGGGAGAGGCTTTTTACAGGAAAGTTGCAGATACCACCAGTAATCCCGATATTAAAAATATTTTCGATATTATGGCCAGGGAAGAGGTATTACATGCCAAAATACTCAGAGATAAATATTCCGAGGCAGTTAAGAATAATAAAATTTCAGAGGCCAGTCTGCCGGAAACCACAAACGAAACAGCTGCCGACTATGTTTTGTCGGAATCGATGAAAAGCCAGATTGCATCAGCAGGTTTCGAAGCCGCTGCCATTTCGGCTGCAATAGATATGGAGTCAAAGGCAATAAAACTTTATCTGGAAAGCGCGGAAAACAGTACTGATATAAATGAAAAAAAACTTTTTCAATGGCTTGCTGAATGGGAAAGAGGACATCACAAACTACTTTTCGACCTTGACAAAGATTTGAGAGAACGAATTTGGAGTGATAACCAGTTCTGGCCATTTTAGCATATTAATATAACCCTCCCCCAACTTTTAACTCCTTATATGATAACCGGTCAGGATATGATTTAATCATCCTGGGTCGTTATATATTTGTGATGAAAAAATGAGCAGATCGTAAATGTATTTTACACGGTAAAGAGGTTAATTGAATGATATATCCGGATGAATCGAACATGGATGATTTCAACGATTATGTGCCTGATTTCAGGAGCATGATAGAGCATTCTTTTGATGCTGTATACCTTATCAAAGGTATGAGATTTGTTTATGCAAATCCCGTACTCTCAGAACTTACCGGGTATTCAAATGAAGAACTCATTGATCCGGAATTTGACTTTCTCCGCCTATTGCCGGAAAAAAGCCAGAGTATAGTTAAAGAACAATATCAATCCAGGCTGGATGGAGACAATGAGCCCCATAAATATGGTATCAGGATACTTACCCGCAGCGGTGATATCAGATATGTGGAAATTTATACTACTCCTATAAAAGACAGGAAAAATGATGAATTGCTTATTCTGGGAATTGCCAGAGATATAACCGAAAGAAAAAGAATGGAGTTGGACCTGTCATATCTTACCAGGTTTCAGCATTATCTTATGAAACTAGGCATGGGCTTCCTTAACTGCCCGGCCGGAGAGGCCGGCAAAGCCATGGACGCAGCTCTGGCTGAAATGGGTAGTTTTATCCGTGCTGATAGAGCTTATGTGTTTGAATATAAGTATGATGATAGAGTTGCAACAAATATCCATGAATGGTGCAGGGAGGGCATAGCTTCACAGCAGTCTATTCTTCAGGATATTCCTATGGATTTGATACATGAATGGACAGATAACCATTTTAAAGGGAATGCTATTAGTATTGATGATGTCGGTAACCTGCCCCGGTCTGGTTATATTTTTAAGATGCTGGATATTCAGAATATAAAGTCCGTTATAACAATACCAATGAAATTTGAAAATTCATGCATTGGTTTTCTTGGATTTGATGCGGTAAGGGAACAAAAAAAATGGAGCGGACTTGAAACGGATCTTTTGAAGATGTTTGCGGAACTACTTACCAATCTGAAAGTTAAAAACAATTATGAACTTTCCCTCCAGACAGCAAAAAAGAAAGCTGAAGAGAGTGACAGACTCAAAACAGCATTCCTGGCTAATATGAGCCATGAAATACGGACTCCCATGAACTGCATCGTGGGGTTTTCCAGCCTTATGCAGAAGAAGAAAACCAATGAAGTCAAAAGAAGGAAGTACATAGATATTATAAACAGCAATGCATATCACTTACTTGATATTATTAATAACATTATAGATGTTGCAAAAATTGAATCCGGACAAATAGACATGAATAGTGAGCCTGTGGATCTGGCTGAACTGTTTTTGGGTCTTCAGGGTCTGTTCATGACTGACAGTCCGAAAGTGCAGCTTCGGTTTCTTGAACCTGACATATCAGTTTTTACTGGTGATAAGATAAAGATTAAACAGATACTGGTAAATTTAATTTCCAATGCAATTAAATACACTTCAGAGGGTTATATTGAAGTGTCGGCATTCAGGGAAGGAGGCTCTCTCGTTTTTCGCGTCAAAGATACTGGTGCCGGTATTCCGTCAGAGGATCAACCCCATATTTTCGAACGCTTCATGAAAGGATCAAATGGCCGATGGAGGAGTCGGGGAGGAACAGGACTGGGTCTTTCAATTGTTAAGGCCTATGTTGAAAAAATGGGAGGCAGGGTATGGTTTACTTCCAGATGGAAGCACGGCAGCGTTTTTTATTTTTCCATTCCCCTCATAGTAGATTAAGCACATAAAATTTTACTCTATACTTTATTCTGTCAGTACAATTTTGATGGAAAGGAGTTTTCTTTAGATTAATAATCTAACAAAAATTCATATTTTTATGGCTAATACTGATCATAACTTTTCGTTATGGTTATGAATTAAGGAATTTCCAGGAGTTCAATTAAATTCCTTCTTTTGATTAATTATAACATATATTAATGGCTCAGGCACCGGGAAGAAAAATCATATTGCCAATAACTGTTATCGTGGCTATCCCGCTGATAAGCTTTTTGCTCTGGTTCTTCAGTGAAAAGAAAGTTTTTAATATACTTATTGTTAATAAAAGTGCATATTCGACATCAAGGTTTGAAAATAAATCGGTTTTCGGGATATTGAATCATAACAGGTTTGTGAAAGAAAACGGGGAAGTATATAACCGCAGAAGAGATTATTATGGATTTTTTCCGTCTAAACCCTATGACGAAAAACAGTACTATGTAAGAGAGATAAACGGGAATAACGCAGACAGTCTGGCTGGCAAGTATGATATGGCATGGTTTGTTGATACTTATGGTCTTACGGTAGGGGATTGGTACGGTGATGCATCTTCTGATAATGAACGTTCATCAATATTATATGGAGGTTTGAATCAACATGATTACCGGCTTTTACATGAAATGTTAGCAAATGATAAACTGGTAATGGCCGAATTCAATTTTTTTGCATCACCTACACCCGACAATATCAGAAAAAAGACCGAAGCACTTATTGATATCTATTGGAGCGGATGGACGGGTATCTATTATGATGACTTAAATTACCGGACAAACAAATACCTGCCGGTTTGGATCGTAGAAACATACCGTGAGCAAAACAACAGTTACTGGCCTTATACAAAATCAGGTATAGTATTAGTGCATGAGGATGGGGATATTCTGGTGCTTGAAAATGAGACACACCTGGATATTGAAGTGCCTCTTGTAACCACATCGCCGGAAAAAGCCGCTTTTTTTGGAGTGAGTGAACAGGTTCATTATCCATACAGGTTTGATATCAGCTATGCTGCTGATACCACCCGTATTATTTCATTTTATGAGTTATGCGTTAATGAAAAAGGGAGGCAACTGCTGGGACGCAGAAATATCCCTTTACGCTTTCCTGCAGTTATCGGTAAAGCCGGGGGAGGTAATTTTTATTATCTTGCCGGCAATTTTTCATTCTATGAGATGCCAGCTTTTACCACCATGATGCGCGGAACAAGGGCGATTGATTTTCTCCTTTACTCAGACAGGTTAGCAAGCAGGGATAAGTTTTTCTGGAAGTATTATTATCCTTTTGTTACAAATGTTGTTTCAGATTACTATCAAAAAAGCTCAGAATAATAAAACTGCTGAAAACTCACATATGAAGATTCTGGTTTGTGAAGATGATACCATTACCCTGAAAGCACTGGAATATAGTCTTACAAGAGAAGGCTATAAAGTGTATGCAGCAGCAGACGGAAAAGAAGGAGCTGATCTGTTAAGGGAAAATATTAATGAGATCGGCATGATGATTACCGACCATCATATGCCTTATTTCAGTGGGATGGAATTAGTACATCTTGTAAGGAATGAACTTAAGAATAATTTCCCAATTATAATGCTCTCCAGGGTAAATCTGGATGAAACAAAAAAGCTTGCACTTAGTCTGGGTGTTGATGAATATATGACAAAGCCGTTTTTACCCAGGCATCTCTTGATAAGGATTAACCGAATGTTAAAGAATCACCGGTGAATTAAAAAAGTTTATGACAAGATTTTTACTGTTTTTTACTTTCTGTATGCAGATCCATCTACTTTTTGTTACGGATTTGCGGGCCCGGGAAGATGATAAGTATAGCCATGTGACGGATGACAGCCTCTACATTAAAGCCCGTGAGGCGGCTTTAAACGGGGAGACCGGGAATGCTCTTGAGCTGGTAATGATCCTGCTGGACAGGGATACCCTTCATAATGACGCTGCCGTACTGGCAGGAAGATTATTCTCCTGGGAAAAAAAATATGATTCTGCCATGTATTATTTAAACATGGTATTTCTTACTGACACCTGTTATTATGATGCTCTTGCTGCACAAATTGACATTGAGATATGGGAAAAGAACTTTGACGCGGCAATCAAGAGTGCTGATGAAGCACTTTCCTGTTTTGCAGGTGATGAAACATTTTTGATGAAGAAGGCAAGGGCTCTTCACAGGAAGGGAATGACCGGCAATGCTAATGAAATAGTTGAACAACTTCTTAAAATAGATCCTGATAATGACCAGGCAAAGGATCTTAAGGTTCAACTAACAGTCCCTGAGTTTTATTATTATCGTGAAAATAACTATTTGCTTGCCGGATACCATGGAGAATATTTGAATGAACCTTACTCACGAAATATGCATATTGGCACAGGTGGCTATTCATACTTTAGTGAATGGGGACCGGTTACCGGGAAGGTGAATTTTGCGAATACATTCTTTGATGGTAACGGACTGACAAGGTATCCTTCTGTACAATATGAGATTGAGTCCTATCCGGAATTATCCGGTGAAGGCTATTTATTTATGAATTATGCTTTTTCGCGTGGCTCTGTTTTTCCGCGTCACAGGGGGGCATTTGAGATTTACCGTAATCTTCCATCAGGATTTGAGGCATCACTTGGGTTTCGTTTTTTGCACTGGGACAGGACATATCTTTTTTACACCGGATCCATAGGGAAATATTATGCAGATTACTGGTTTTCTTTAAGGCCTTACATAATTCCCGGAGACAGCGGTATTTCTGCCTCCTGGTATTTCAACGCCAGGAAATATTTTACATCGGCCAATGATTATGCAGGAGTTATTGTGGGGTTTGGATTATCTCCTGATGAAACCATGTCTGCCCTGACGGACAGAATATATCGCAGCTCAACCAGCGCCGGGTTTGAAATAAGTAAAGGTTTGGGGACTGATTATCTTATCAGAAGCAGCATAAGGTATGAACATGAAGAATATAATTCAGGATCCTTTCGCGGAAACTGGATTTTTAATATGGGCCTGAGATATTATTTATAAATATAATAATTGTAATAAGATTACATGCAGAGATACTCCGGTACCTGCCCTGATAATCTTTTATGAATACTAAATATTGATAGGGTTGCTAAAATAGCAGTATAAACTAGAGAATGAGAACCTGGAAGCATATAAAGTCCCTGAAAAATAAATACATCTGTACCGGATTAATATCCGGACTGTTTTTATTTATTGTTCCGGATAATATAAATGCTACCCCTGTAGAAGCTGATAGTAACGATTCCCTTTCGAATAATTCATTTGCTATTGCCGATTCCCTTTCGAATAACTCATTTGCTATTGCCGATTCTCTTGCTGGAATATATATTGAGGCTGCACCATCACACAGATATGAAAGTGCAGTCAGAAAGGCCGAGTGGGCAGCTGAACACCATCAATATGAAAAGGCCATATATTATTTTAAACAAGCAACCGATATTTATCCATTGAGAAGATTGCCCCATGACCGGATAGAGGATATCCGATCACCTTCCGGTTCAGTTAAAATTTTATTTCTTCCTGAAATAAATTTTGACAAGTCCTCCATGCTAATCCGTATACTTATCATTATAATAATATATTCCATATTATCAATGTTTGTATTGCTTGCAATAATTCTTTTTCACCGGAATCAGATGGAGGGTGAATCAAGACTTTTGCAGGTCCTGAAAGAAAAGTACCAGTTACTTCTTATGGATTATGTTTTTAATGATCAGGAACAATCCACTGTGCCGGAAAAAATCAATAAAATTGCCGGCGACAATTACAAAAGGCTTATACTAGTTGAAGAAATGAAAGACCTTATAGTTAATCTCTCCGGCGATGCGGCAGTTAGATTGCGTGAGCTTTATTATAATCTTAATCTCGATGCCGATTCCAGGATGAAGGCTTTCAGTAATAAATGGCACATAAAGATCAAAGGATTTCGTGAGCTTGCATTTATGAATTTAAAAGATGCCAATGATGAGATTATCCGGTGCCTGCACAGTAACAACAGTGTACTCCGTATGGAGGCACAGCTAGCACTTGTGAGGCTGAATGACGAGGACAGGTTTTCATTTCTGGATCATCTGCAGCGGCCTTTTACTATGTGGGAGCAGATGAATGTTCACGAAATGATAATTAGTTATAACCTTGAAATTCCTGATTTTCAGCGATGGTTAAATTCTGATAACAGGACGGTTGTAATTTTTGCGCTGAATATGATAAAAGTTTTTAAGCAAACTTATTCATGGGAAAAAGTGATAAGCCTTTTGGATAATAAAGATCAGGAAATAAGAAAAACGGCTATATCTGTCCTCGGTGATCTCAGAATAAAGGAATCTGTATCTAACCTGAAGCATCGTTATAAATACGAGGTTTATCAAAATCAACTGGAAATCCTTATTGCTTTAAACAAACTCTCTGATAAATCAACTCTTAACTTCCTGATAATGGTTATTGATAAGGAAGATGATGTGCAATTACAGATAGAGGCTGCAAAGGCAGTCCGCGATATGGGTGAACCCGGTCAGCAGGCTTTAGAGAAGTTAATGAAATCAGATTATAAAAATTATATGATCATCATCAAACACGTGCTTGATAAAAGAATTTAATATGCAGCAAATTTTCCATATTCTTGGATGGCTTTTAAGTAACATGGTGCTTTTAATCACTCTATCAATTTTTCTTGCATATGTGTTGCTGGCTCTTTTTTCAGCCATTACTCTAAGAAGTTATTTAAGAAAAAACAGCTATGTCGACTATAATTCAATTATACTGGCACCACTTACCCCGTCTATTTCAATAGTTGCTCCTGCTTTCAATGAATCGAAAACCATCGTGGAAAATGTAAGGGCTTTATTGTCTCTTTACTATAATAATTTTGATGTTATTGTTATCAATGACGGCAGCACCGATGATTCTCTAGAGAAAATAATCAGTGCCTATGACCTGGAAAAAGTCAATTATTTTTTTGATTACAGAATACCATGTAAAAGAATTAGGGGAGTGTATAAATCAAAAAACCGGTCATTCCATAATCTTACCGTAATTGACAAGGTTAACGGGGGGAAAGCGGATGCATTGAATGCAGGTATCAATGTTTCCCGCAGGCAGCTTGTCTGCAGCATTGATGTAGACTCGATAATGGAGCCCGATGCACTTCTTAAGATGGTAAAACCTTTTATGGAAGAAACCGACCGGAAAGTTATAGGAACCGGCGGGGTGGTCAGAATTGCCAATTCATGTGATATTCAGGGTGGGCAAATCAAAAGAGTACATTTGCCGAAGAAGTTTTATGCACGTGTTCAGGTACTTGAGTATACAAGAGCATTTCTCATGGGGCGTATGGCTTGGGCCAGGCTTGACGGGCTGCTCCTTATTTCAGGAGCACTTGGGATGTTCGACCGTGAGATCGTTATTAAATGCGGGGGTTACAGCATTCACACAGTAGGGGAGGATATGGAACTGGTTGTGCGGATGCGTAGATACATGTCCGAGAAGGGTGAAAAATATAAAGTAACATACATACCCGATCCCCTTTGTTGGACTGAAGTCCCTTCAACACTCAAAATTCTCGGGAGACAAAGGAACAGGTGGACCAGGGGGACTGTTGAAACCCTGTTCGCGCATAAAAGGATATTTTTACGGCCTAAATACAAGGTTTTTGGAATGCTTGGTTATCCATACTGGTTCTTTTTTGAATGGCTTGCGCCCATTATAGAGTTTTTTGCACTTATATTTTTTATATTTTATGTTATTTTTGGTTCTCCGAACTGGCCTTTCTTTATCCTGCTTTTTATATTTGTATATACTTTTTCTGTATCTCTTTCCATTTGGGCCGTTTTGTTTGAGGAAATGACTTTTCATAAGTATGAAAAAAAGAGAGATGTGCTTAAATTGATCGGTACCGCTTTTCTGGAACCTTTTCTGTTTCATCCCCTGACGGTTCTTTGGGCTATAAAGGGAAACTGGGATTATCTGCTGGGAGACAAAGGATGGGGTAAAATGGACCGTGAAGGATTTAACAACAAAGATTCCTGTTGATTTTTCGTTAACATTAATTGCACATCTAACTAATATCTTTGAGAGCTCTAAACGCAGCATGTATAATCGACGTAGTCAAATTTATTCATGCGTAGTTGTGTAATTTTGACAGAAAAAATTTAATGTACATTCGTATACTTGCGTTTTTGAACGGGGTTTAAAATCATATAATGATCAGGATATTAAGCAGGTACATCTTGAAGATTTGGGGATGGAAGATAGTAGGAGACATTCCCGGGCATAAAAAGTACATAGTTATTGCTGCTCCCCATACAAGCAACTGGGATTATGTATTAGGCCAGCTGTTTTATCTGTCCTCCGGCATAAAAGCCAAAATAATGATTAAAAAGGAGCTGTTTTACTTTCCCCTGGGCATTCTGTTAAGAAGTTTGGGCGGAATCCCTGTTGACCGCCAGGGGAAAAGCGATATCGTTGAGCAGATGATCCGGCAGTTTGAAATTAATGATACATTTATTCTTACTATTACTCCCGAAGGAACCAGGAAGAAAGTCTCCGATTGGAAAACCGGATTTCACAGAATAGCTACCGGAGCAAATGTGCCTGTATTACCAGGGTTCTTTGATTATAAGAAAAAGCTGGTTGGTACAGGAGAGCTTTTTTATCCTTCCGGTGATATGGAATCTGACATGCGGAAAGTAAAGGAATTTTATAAGAACATAAATCCTAAATACCCCGAAAAATTTACTACCGGCATGAATAATTGATAACAACATGCATTATGAATGACAATTTATTAATCAGCCTTGTTCAACCCAATATAATCTGGGAAAAACCGGGGGATAACCTGGCTATGCTTTCAGATATGTTTTCACGGATTAAGCAAGAAACAGATCTCATAATTCTACCGGAAATGTTCACAACCGGTTTTACCATGAGAGCAAAGGAGCATGCTGAAAAAACCGGAGGACAAACCATGAAGTGGATGGCGGATCAGGCTGAAAAACTAAGTTGTGTTGTTACTGGTAGTATAATTATTGCTGAAGGCGATAATTTTTATAACAGACTTATCTGGATGAAACCTGACCGGTCATTTTCCTCATATGATAAGAGACATTTATTCAGAATGGCCGGAGAGCATTTGAACTACAGTCCGGGAAATGAGAAGCTTATTACAGATCTGAAAGGATGGAGAATATGCCCTCTTATTTGTTATGATCTGAGATTTCCAGTATGGAGCAGGAATCGTTTTTATAGCTCACATTGGGATTATGATGTTTTGATATATATCGCAAACTGGCCGGCTGCCAGGAATGATGTATGGACTGCATTGCTTTCTGCAAGGGCAATTGAAAATCAGTCTTATTCCATAGGAGTTAACCGGGCAGGAACCGATGGCAATGATATTATTTATTCCGGGAGTTCGATGATCGTTAGTTTAACAGGAAATGTGATCTCACTTAACAGTAAAGGAGAGCAGGAAATTAAAACTCTAGAGCTGGATGGTAATGATTTGGAAAATGAAAGAAATAAACTACAGGCCGGAAGGAGCTGTGACCAGTTTGATATCCATGTTTAATCCTGCATATTATATATAATCAGTATCTTTCAAGGTTAGAAAAGAAAAAAGCACATTCACTGACAGCCTTTTCGTAACTATCAGATGCATGTATCGCATTTTCCCTCATGGATAAACCAAAAAGATTACGGATGGTTCCGGGATGTGCATTTTCAGGATCGGTACTGCCAATTAATTGCCGCAGATCCGAAATAGCATTCTCTTTTTCAAGTATAACCAGGATTACCGGTCCCGATGACATCATCTCAATAAGAGGTTTGTAAAAATATTTTTCATTGTGTTCTTTATAAAACTCCTCAGTCTGGCGGGTTGATAATCTCACCATTTTCATAGCGGCTATTCGGAATCCAGCATCATTCAGTATAGCCAGGATGGAGCCGGCCTTTTGGTCACGAACAGCATGGGGTTTTATAATTGTTAAAGTGTGTTCCTGTGGCATGATTTTCTAATTTAATTATCTGATAATATGAAGCAGTTCTGACATGCGGGTAACAGTATTTGTCCAACTATGGAATTTACAGGATAAATTCAGATGTGAAATTGACCTTTGACTTGTTTTACATATATAACAGCGCCTTTAGCAGTATTTATCAGAGTGTGGAACTGACCTTGTTTTGAATTATAATGAACCATGAAGCTTTCATTTAATTTAAAAAATGTATTTTCGCAAATGTGATGATAATTATATTTGTGTTTTAGGATTTAAATATCGCACAGCTTTTTCATAATTGCAACTATAACCAGATATTTTTAATAGAATAAATATATTGAATACCGATAATCCCAAATTACCGGAATTATTAAATCCCCTTATCAACAGGTCCCGGGATATTGTAATAATCAGTCATGTAAATCCTGATGGGGATGCTGTTGGATCATCGCTGGCATTGTTTCATTATCTTAAAAGAAAAGGTAAAAATGTCAGCGTTATTGTGCCCAATGAATATCCTGATTTTCTCAAATGGCTACCGGGCAATAACAATATTATTGTCTTCAGTAAAAATAAATCTGCTGCCATCAAAGCAATTGCAGACGCCCGGTTGATGTTCGTCATTGATTTTAATACCCCGTCCAGGGCTGACAAAGCAGAAGAATATATAAGAGGATCAGCGGCTTTTAAAATAATGATTGATCACCATCCCGAACCGGAAGAATTTGCTGATGTTATTATTTCTGATATAAATTCAAGTTCAACGGCTGAAATGGTTTTCAGAGTTATTGAATCAATAGGTGAAACCGGTTTTATTGATGAAATATCTGCTACCTGCTTTTACACAGGAATTATGACTGATACCGGTTCATTTAATTATAACTCTTCGCAGCCTGAAACATACCGGGTATTGTCTGAACTATTGAAAAGGGGAATAGACAAGGATTATATTTATTCGATGGTTTATGATAATTTTTCGGAGCACAGATTAAGATTGCTTGGTTATTGCCTTGATAGTAAAATGGTTGTGCTTCACCGATATAAAACAGCCTACATGAGCCTTAGCCTTAAGGATAAGAAAAAGTATAATTATATACGTGGTGATTCGGAGGGGTTTGTTAATTATCCGTTATCTATTAAAGGGGTGAAGTTTGTTGCCTTTTTTATGGAAAATGATGATCACGTAAAAATATCTTTCAGGTCAAAAGGTGATTTTGACACCAATATCTTTGCTGCTGAGAATTTTGAAGGAGGGGGGCACCTTAATGCTTCTGGTGGAGAATCAAAATTAAGCCTTTCAGAAACAATAAGCAAGTTTGTTTCAAAGTTACCTGAATATATTAAATGAACATTATAATCTGCAATACAAGTTTCATGACTAACAAAATTCTTCTAGTTATTTTTATTATTTTATGCTCCTGCTCCGGCAATAAAGGACCAGATACCAGAACAGCCCAAAAACAAGAGGTAAGTAAAGATGATATGGTGAGGGCAAATCAGTTTCTTGTCGGCAAAGATATGGATCTTATAAAGGCCTATATTAAAAGGAGAAACTGGGATATGGAGTTTAGTAAAACCGGACTTGGTTATCAGATCTATAAGCATGGGAAGGGAAAGAAAGTGGAAATCGGCAATTTGGTCACTCTTGAATATTCTCTTAGTTTGCTGGACGGTACCGTATGTTACAGCTCTGAAGATGATGGATTGAAGACATTCAGGGTCGGTCAGGGAGGAGTTGAAGCAGGTCTGGAGGAAGGAGTCTTAATGCTGCAGGAAGGTGACAGGGCAAGATTAATTCTTCCGCCATACCTGGGCCACGGTCTTGTCGGCGATCAAAAAAGAATTCCTCCCAGGGCAGTGTTGATATATGAAATTGAAGTCGTTAAAGTAGCTGACAGAAAAATTCCCGGGTAAGTAAAATGAATATATTTTACAAAAATAATTTAAGTTCCATGGCATCAAAGCAGAAAATTTTATTGCCGGTATATATTATTCTTTTTCTTTTTTTTTCATCCTCCTGTGAGCCGTCATCAGATTATCCGGGATTCAATAAAACCTGGTCCGGTATACATTACCGCCTCAATGTTATAGGCGAAAGTGATGTTAGTCCCCGTCCCGGCGATTTTATAACAGTGGATCTTGATTACAGCACTGTTTACGATTCTGTTTTCTTTTCAGCACGGAGGAAATTCAAACTTAACGAGTCTTCATACAGAGGGTCTGTTGAAGAGTGTTTTTCAATGATGCATATTGGGGATAATGCAGATTTCATATTAAATGCGAACGATTTTTTCAAGAAAACCCTTGGAACAGTTCCCCCTGCTTTTCTGGAAGAATCTGATCGATTTGTAATATCTGTAGATATGATAGATATTCAAACTGAGCAATCATATCTTCAGGAAAAAGAAGCTTTTTTAAGCTGGATAGAGGACTTCAGTGAATATGAAAAAGTGAGACTTCAGCAGTTTATAAGCGAAGAACAGATGAATTTGAGACCTGACAGTTCGGGTTTATATTACCTTACGCTTAACGAAGGTTTTGGAAAACAGGTAGAAAAAGGAGACACCATTGATTTACATTACGAGGGGAAATTCATGTATGGTAAATTTTTCGATTCTACCGTAAAGCGTGAAGAGAAATTTGAGTTTGTTTACGGACAGGAATGGCAGGTGGTAGAAGGTCTGGAAATGGCTATTGGCAAAATGAAAGAGGGAGAGAAGGCATTGGTAATTGTGCCTTCGGAGCTGGGTTTTGGGAAGGAGGGCTCATCGACCGGGATCATACCACCTTATACATCTCTGGTTTTCGAGGTCGAATTGTTAAATATAAGGTGATTATTTTTTGGTCCACCCTCCTTAATACACCGTAAAGAAAAGTTATTATTTCCATTAAATAATAATACCTGATTATTTAAAAAGATAATAAGATATATTTAATTTTCGTTAATTTATTGCGTACTGCAACCTTCGGGTCAGGAAAGTAGTCTTATAAATGTGTTTTCTATTAGCCGGATCCCGGTATTAATATTAAAATTTAAATATAATTAAAGTCATGACTAAATTGAAATACTTGTTTAAAGTAACATTATTCCTTTTTGCAACCTTCATTATAATGCAGTCCTGCGACAAGGAAGATGATAGGATAGAGGAGGAAAAGGTCAAGCTGCAGGAATATCTTGAAGAAAACAATTATTCCGATATTGAACCGACAAGCAGTGGATTATATTACATTGTAGTAACAGAATCAGACGGCGATAGTCCCCAGAGTTCCGATTATGTAAATATTAGATTTACAGGCTCACTTATCGATGGTACTGTTTTTGAAACAAGTGACAGGGATCTTGCAGAGAGAGAAGGAATTGTCCGGGAAGACAAATTATATGGACCCGCTAAGTTTTCACTCGAAAATATTGGTATTGCCGGGTTGAGAGAGGGATTGATGCTTATGAACGAAGGCGGGGAATCAAAAATTATAATGCCTTCAAATCTGGCATTCGGAGGAACTGATTATGGAATTATACCACCTTATTCCACGCTTATATATGATGTAGAGCTTCTGGATGTGATTAGTGATCCTGCAGAGCATGAACAACAGCTTCTAAATGCATATATTGAAGAAAATGAATTAACCGGTATTGAACCTACCAGCAGCGGATTATATTATATTGAGCAAGAAGCCGGAACCGGAGATCTTCCCCTTGAGGATGATATTGTCAGTGTTCATTACGTAGGCAGGTTGCTTGATGGAAGGGTTTTTGACCAGAGTGAAAGTGATAATCCTCTTGTAGTTAATATGAGTTCGACAAATGTTATACCCGGATTTATTGAAGGATTAAGTAAGATGAGAGAAAACGGTAAGGCTATGATTATAGTTCCCTGGGAATTAGGTTACGGATCAGACGGATCATCTGAAGGTATCATCCCTCCATATTCAACACTTGTTTATGATTTGGAAGTTGTCGATATTGAATAAATCAAACAAAACATATATTGCATCAGGTGGCCAGGTTACACTCAGCCCAATACGCCGGAAATATAGCCCAAATATGAATTTTTCAGGATGAAGACCTCATGTTAATTTTTAACACAAAGTAAGATGTATAAACATGAGGGTTCTATGGATTGAAAAGCAAAATAGCCGAACCATGCATTATTAACACATTGTTAAACAAATTATTAACTATATTTTATACGAATGAATCCCCATGTTAACGTGTAACACAAAAAGACATGCACAAACCAGGGGGATACATGGGATTGAAAAACCGAATATGAATTACCTGTTAAATATAATTCATTGATTATTAACTTGATTAACCTGATTTGTACACATGAATAGAGATGCGGCAATGATATTATTGTTTTTATTTTTCACTGGATTTTTTTTAATATCCTGTGAAGATAACAGCAGTGATCTGGAAAAAGAAAAGGAGATGCGTCTTTTGGAACAATACCTGGAATTAAATAATATCCAGGTAGAACCTGAAAGTAATGGTCTTTATTTTATACCCCGAAATGAGGGAAGCGGTATAACTCCCCTGAACGATGACTGGGTAATCATCAGTTATACCGGTAAATTAGTCAATAACACGATTTTTGATTCTACTGATGAAGAAATAGCCCGGAAGGAGAATGTATATTCTTCATCAGTGATTTACGGGGACCGCCGCATGGATTTTAACACTTTCAAAGTTAAAGGTGTATATGAGGGACTGCGACTGATGAAAGAAGGAGCTGAAGCAACACTTATTATACCTTCACAACTGGGTTATGGAAGTGAGAGTTCAGGTATAGTTCCGCCTTATTCTACTCTAATATACGATATTAAACTGGTCAAGGTAATTAAAGACCCTGTTGCTTATGAACAAGAACTGATTGATGATTACATCTCTCTTTACACTGATTCTACTCACCTGGCTGTTGAAGAGCAGGAAAGTGGCATATATTATATTGAGCTTTTTTCCGGGACAGGTGACACAACTCCAGGAGATTCTACCCAGGCAAGTATTTTTTACAGGGGCATGTTAACTGATGGCAGGGAGTTTGACACTAATATCGGAGACGAAACCTTTGACTTCATTATTGGCCAGAACAGTGCTATCCGTGGATTTGAGGAAGGGGTTAAGCTAATGAAAAAGGATGGGAAATCAAGAATAATTATTCCCTCATCTCTGGGTTACGGGGTTGAAGGATCGGGTAATAAAATTCCGGGATATACCCCTTTAGTTTTCGATCTGGAGCTTACCGATTTTCAGTAATATATGATGGAGTTATCCTTGTAATATGAAAATGGCCGGACGTTTATTAATTTCCGGCTTATTTTTTTTCCAGTAATGAATTTCCCGTGTCAGAATAAATTCTGATTCAAGAGTTATATCACATGCAATGCATAGCTGTGTAATGGGGGTGCAGACTTCCGTTAACGTCTCAAGCATTTGCATGTTACGGTAAGGTGTCTCCATAAAAATTTGGGCTTGTTGTCTGGTAATAGAATCCTGTTCAATCCTTTTTATTGCCCTGTTTCTGTCGTGTCTTTTCACAGGAAGATATCCGTGAAAAGTGAAAGATTGTCCGTTTAATCCGGATGCCATTAATGCAAGCATTATTGATGAAGGACCGGAAAGTGGTACTACTTTTATGTCATGGCTATGTGCCAGCGATGTGATCCTGGATCCCGGATCTGCAACACATGGCATACCAGCCTCTGAAAGCAATCCGGTATCATGGCCTGAAAGTGTTGCTGAAAGAAACCCTGGCAGTTCCTGATCTCTGGTATGTTTATTAAGCTCATAAAATTCAATGTCGTCAATATCAACCGATGAGCCCGCCTTTTTTAAAAACCTTCTGGCAGAGCGGATATCTTCAGCAATATAATAATGAAGACGGTTGATAACTTTGAATACCGAAGCCGGGAGTACTTCATCTGCTAAAGTATTTCCAAGAAGAGTTGGAATCAGGTAAAGTTTTCCAGCCATTATTATAACAATATAATATAGATATTATTTGTAAAAATAATCAATCTGGTTAGATTAACCATCTTTAATCAAAATGCAAATATTAAGATTGCTAACCCGGATATAATTAATTTAGTCAATAATATTAAAAAAATGCATCTTTGTATTCCATTATGACCTTTTCCAAAATATAAAACAGGTTAAAATTGAAGGTAACGTTTTTAGGTACAGGCACATCTCAGGGTGTCCCGGTTATAGCATGCCCTTGCAGGGTTTGCAGGTCGGATGATGACAGGGATAAAAGATTGCGGACATCAGTATTGATTGAAACCGGGGATAAGGTTTTTGTTATCGATACGGGACCCGATTTCCGGCAACAGATGCTCCGGGCGGATGTTAAAGTACTTGATGCAATATTGTATACTCATGATCACAAAGATCATATTGCCGGACTTGACGATGTAAGGGCATTTAATTTTGTTAATCAGAGTGCAGTTGATGTATACTTGGAGGAACGTGTAATACCTTCCATTAAACGTGAGTTTTCATATATATTCGCTGAAAAGAAATATCCCGGAATACCGCTGGTTAACCTGAAAAAAATAGATAATTTATCATTTGATATAAATGGCATTCAGATAGTTCCCATCCGTGCATTTCACTACAGACTGCCTGTTCTGGGTTTCAGGATTGGCGATTTCACATATATAACAGATGCCAATTATCTTCCGGAAGAAGAGAAAGAGAAAATAGTCGGCAGCCGCTTCATGGTTGTAAATGCACTCAGAAAAGAAAAACACATATCACATTTTTCGCTGGGCGAGGCAATAAAACTGATTAATGAATTCAGTCCCCGTCGAGGATATATTACTCATATCAGTCATCAGATGGGAATGCACAAAGAAGTGGAAAAAGAGTTGCCTCCCAATATTTTTCTTGCGTATGACGGACTGAGTATTGATATTTAACTAGAGGACCTTTGCTGTTCATATTACTTTTGAGTCGCAGGAGAAATAAACGGCATTGGCCTGGAGGATCTTACACAGGATACTTAATGTATGATCCATTGCAATTGAATTCTGTGATAATAATGTCCTAAAAGGGTGACGAATATCATTAAAACTTTCGTCAGAAAAAGTCAAATTTACATAACTTTACATGTCGAATAATAATTTCTTTAAACACTTGTCAGCCAATGGATTTACTTGAAAAGATAAAACATAATGCAAGGCAACACAAAAAGCGGATCGTATTACCGGAAAGTACCGAAGAAAGAACACTTAAGGCCGCTGATATACTGATCCGGGAAGAAATTGCTAAAATTATCCTGTTAGGCAATCCTGATAAGATATTATCAGAAGCAGGGAAGTACGGTCTTGACAATATTAATAGTGCAAACATAATTGACCCGATTAACCATCCAAATAAAAACGGGTATATTGATCTGATGGTTGAGTTGCGAAGCCATAAAGGACTCACCAGATCTGATGCTGAGAAATTGATAGAAGATCCTTTATACCTTTCCACATTAATGATAAAAGCAGGAGATGCTGATGGTGAGGTTGCCGGGGCCGGCAATTCTACCGGTGACGTTCTTCGACCGGCTTTTCAGTTTATTAAGACCAGTCCCGGAATAAGTATAGTTTCCGGAGCATTTATTATGATATTAAAAGACAAAGAGTTTGGTGAAGACGGGTTGCTTGTATTTGCTGATTGTGCAGTACATCCCGATCCAACGGAGAAGGAGCTTGCCGAGATAGCTGTTGCTACTGCTGGAACCACCAGAGCTATAGCCGGCTTTGAACCACGGATAGCTATGCTTAGTTTCAGTACAAAGGGTAGTGCCAGTCATCCGATGGTTGATAAAGTCGTAAATGCAACCAGGCTGGCCAAAGAAATGGATCCTGGATTGCAGATTGATGGAGATCTTCAGGCGGATGCTGCCATAATTGAAAAAATAGGACAGAGTAAAGCCCCTGGCAGCAGCATAGCAGGGAAAGCAAATGTACTTATATTTCCCAATCTGGAATGTGGCAATATTGCCTATAAGCTGGTGCAGCGTCTTGCCCATGCTGAAGCAATAGGTCCCGTTTTGCAAGGATTGGCAGCGCCGATAAACGATCTTTCGCGGGGATGTTCGGTAAGTGATATAGTTAATCTTGTCGCAATTACAGCTAATCAGGCTTCGGAAAAATAACAAGATATATAACATAAAATTAAATAAAAATGGCTGAAACAAAAGTTGAACCGATTGAACAATACGGTTTAAGTAAAAAAGACAGACCCAAAACCCTGTTTTCTAAAGTTGGCATAGTTGGATGCGGGAGTGTTGGCCAGGCTATTGCACGTATAATAAGTTGCCGTGGCATTGAAGTGGTCTTCATTGAATTATCCGAAGTTTTGATAAAGCAGGCTATAAACTCAATAGATTGCCAGCTTGACCGTATGATACAGCGCTGGGGTATGACTCCCGGTGAAAAAAGAAGTATCCTGTCACGTATTCGGGGAACGCTTAATTATGAAGAGCTGGCCGATTGCGACCTTGTCATCGAAGCCATATTGTCAAAAACACGTGAGAGCAGTGTAGGAATAAGAAAGGAAGTATTCAAACGAATTGAAAATTATGTTAGCCCGGAAACTATCATAGCCACCAATTCAACCACTTTGGTTGTAACTGAACTGGCAGCTGAACTTGAGCACAACGAGCGCTGTGTGAGTCTTCATTTTTCAACAACATCACCAGATTCCGGCATTCTGGAAGTAGCCAGGGGACTCCATACGTCTGACGATTCCTACAAAAGAGTCCTTACTTTTGGAAAGCTGCTGAGTAAAGTTGTTATTCCTGTAGATGAGTCTCCCGGCTTAATAAGTGTAAGGATGCTCACGGTAATTATCAATGAAGCGTGCCAGATACTGGTTGAGAATGTTGCAACAAAGGAAGATATTGATCTTACTATAAGCAGCAGTCTGTCGACCAGGCAGGGACCATTTGAAATGGCCGACCGCATTGGTCTGGACAGGGTTCTTCGTTACATGGAGAATTTATATAGTGAATTTGGGGATAAGCGTTACAAGGCAAATCCCATTATAAAAAAGCTTGTAAGGGCCAATCAGCTGGGGCGTAAAACAGGAAAAGGTTTTTATGAATATGATGAAAATGGAAATCGTTTAAAGCCCAATCCCCTGATAAAGTAAAAAATGGTACGGATTAATTCGTGACCGGATTAAATATAAACATTTCAAAACTATAAATTAAAAGTTATACCCAATGAAGATAATGGTGCTGAACTGTGGTAGTTCGTCAATTAAATACCAGCTTTTCAATATGGTGAGCAAAGAAGTTCTTGCCAAGGGAATAGTTGAAAAAATAGGACTTAAAGGGTCCTTTATGAAACTTGAAAAACAATCAGGCGAGAAATTTAAATTTGAGGGAGAGATCCTCGATCATCAGATTGGTATTGAATACATTCTCGGAGTTCTTACCAGTGATAAACATGGTTGTCTTAACAGTCTCGATGAAATTGAAGCAGTTGGACACAGAGTTGTACAGGGGGGTGAAAAATTCAAGGACAGTGTTTTTATCGATGAAGATGTTTTCAATGAAATCGAAAAGTATTGTGATCTGGCACCATTGCATAATCCCGCCAACCTCAAAGGGATCGTGGCCATGAGTACGCTTATTCCCGGCATAAGACAGGTTGCTGTGTTTGACACATCATTTCATCAGACAATGCCAGATTATGCTTATATGTATGGAATACCATATTCCCTTTATACCAAATATGGTATCAGACGTTATGGCTATCATGGTACCAGTCACCGTTTTGTTGCGAAAAAAGCATGTGATTTCCTTGGGGTAGATATAAACAAACAAAAGATAATTTCCTGTCATCTGGGTAACGGTGCTTCTGTAACGGCGATTAAAAATGGGGAATCTGTGGATACCTCAATGGGCTTTACTCCCGTTGAAGGACTTATCATGGGTACACGTACAGGAGATCTTGATCTTGGAGTGTTAACTTATATTCTGGATAAGGAAGATATCGGACTGAACTCTGTTAACACCATAATAAATAAACAAAGCGGGATGCTTGGAGTAACTGGCATATCATCTGATATGAGAGAGATAGAACTCGAAGCAGAAAAGGGACATGAAAGAGCAATTCTTGGTCTGAAAATGTATGATTACAGAGTTAAAAAGTACATTGGAGCATATTCTGCAGTTCTCGAAGGAGTAGATATTCTCATTTTTACCGGAGGAATAGGGGAAAATGCAGATACTACCCGGCGCGGTGTTTCGCGTGGACTGGAGTATCTTGGACTTGAACTGGATGATTCGGTTAATACTGGCTTAAGGGAAACAACCAAAGTCATCAGTACTAAAGAGTCAAAAGGTATCATAATGTCTGTTACCACCGATGAAGAATTGGTCATAGCAGAGGATACTCAAAGGATAATCAATGAGATGAACTAATATAATGGGGAATTCAATTCCATATTTTAGATTGTTCCATGGTTTTAAAGGCACTTCATGAATTTTCCCGGGAAGCCAAAAGGATATGATTCTTTTGGCTTTTTTATGGAAAGTTTGCATTTAATATTTTGAAAGGTTCAATGTTTTTGGTCTCACAAAATAATATTTGTAAATATGAGGGTTTCATGGATCATAAATAAGGAAGGTGAACTACTTTATATAGTTTTAAGTAAATATATAAGCTGCTAAATATACCTTATGCTAATAAAATAATGCAAATTACAAAACTCGAACAAGTTTTTGAATTCCTTGAAAGCCGGAAGAAGCAGAACCTGGTCGCAGCCTGGGCCATGGATGAACATACAATTGAAGCAGCTTCCAGAGCTGTTGATATGAACCTGGTAGAGGCCACATTAGTAGGTGATAAAAATACCATAATCAATCTATGTAATAAACTTTCGATCGATCCTGTAAAGTTCAATATAGTTAATGAAAATAATGATATTTATGCAGTTGTAAGATCAGTTGATATTATTAATAACCACGAAGGTAACTTTTTAATGAAGGGTAATCTCAGTACAGATAAGTATATGAGGGCAATCCTGAATAAAGAACGTGGATTGATGGATCCCGGCGCGATACTGAGTCATGTTACGGTCATGGAGATATCAGCATACCACAAACTGCTTGTTATTGGTGATGTTGCTATTATTCCCAAACCAGATCTTAAGCAAAAAATAGCGATAGCAAATTATCTTATTGAAACTGCCAGGGAACTGGGCATTGATCAGCCGAAGCTAGCAATCCTGGCAGCAACCGAGCAGGTAATGCCAGGCATGTCTGCATGCACAGATGCAGCAATTATAAGCAAAATGTCAGAGAGGAACCAGATAAAAGGTGCCATTGTCGACGGGCCTCTTTCTCTGGATCTGGCCATTAATATCAAATCTGCGAAAATAAAGGGGATACAAAGTGAGGTGGCTGGTGACGCTGATTGTATACTTTTCCCAAATGTTGAATCAGGAAATGTATTTTATAAGGCAAATGCACAATATGGGAACAGTCATCAGGCCGCCATTCTCGTGGGAGCTCGTGTACCTGCGGTATTGTCATCAAGGGGTGACAGTGCACAAACAAAACTCAATTCGATTGCACTTGCAGCAATGCTTGCAAAATAATATTGTGGGTTATGTTGAGTTAATCATAAGCTAATCATAAGCTAATGGAAGACATCAGAATACTTGCAATTAATCCGGGTTCGACATCGACAAAGATTGCTGTCTATAATAATACAAAATCAGCTTTTCTTAAAAACATAAAACACTCCGCCAAAGATCTTGAACAATTTCATAGCATAGCAGATCAGTATGAATACAGAAAAAAGTTCATACTGGACGAGTTAGAAGATGCTGATATAAATATTAATAGTTTTAATGCCGTGATTGGCCGTGGCGGTCTTGTGAAACCCATTAAATCCGGCGTATATGAAGTAAATCAGGCATTACTTGACGATCTTCAAAAGGGCTTTATGGGTGAACATGCAAGCAACCTTGGAGGTATAATAGCATACGATATCGCCACAAAAATACCTTCTGCCCGCGCATTTATTGCCGACCCGGTAGTTGTTGATGAACTTGAAGATGTTGCCAGGATTTCCGGTCATCCCCTCTTTGAACGCAGGTCAATCTTTCATGCCCTGAATCATAAAGCCATCGGAAGGATACATGCAGAATCCATAAACAGCTCATATGAAGACCTTAATCTGATTATCGCTCATCTGGGAGGGGGTATATCAGTGGGAGCTCATGCAAAAGGCAGGGTAATTGATGTTAATAATGCCCTTGATGGGGAAGGACCGTTTTCGCCGGAACGTACAGGCACAATTCCCGCTGGAAGTCTGGCACGGATATGCTTTGAAGGTAAATACAGTCTGGATGATGTAAAAAAAATCATTACCGGAAAAGGAGGGCTTATGGCATATTTCAATACCAACGATGCTTATGAAATTGAACTTAGGGCAAAGGATGGCAATCCTAAAGCGATCTTAATTCAAAATGCGATGTCATATCAGATAGGCAAAGAGATCGGGGCAATGTCATCGGTGTTAAAAGGTAAGGTTGATTCAATAATACTTACTGGTGGAATAGCCCATAACCCGATGCTGGTGTCTTACGTGAAAGATATGGTATCATTTATAGCACCAGTGGTTATTTATCCCGGAGAAGATGAGATGAAGGCCCTGGCTATGAATGTGTTGATGGTGCTTACGGGTAAAACACGGACTGAAAAATATGAATAATCATGGCGTTGAAGTAGATACTGGAAGTATCTTGCCGTTAAAAAATTTATGCCCGTTAACCATAAAGTGACTTATAAATTCCCCCATTTCAGAAGCGGAGAGTGGAGCCTTGTAGCCCGGAAATGCTTCTTCCAGCATTTCGGTCTGCACTGCACCAAGCGCGAGACAATTTACCTTTATATTTTTATCCTTAAACTCTTCGGCAAGGCATTCACTCAAAGATGCAAGAGCTGCTTTACTTGAACTATAAAGTGACAGTCCGGGAAATTTGGCACTACCCTGATAACCTCCCATGCTGCTTGTGTTGACGATATGTGAGGGTTGTTCACCTCCCATAAGTGGGAGTATTTCCCTGATCACTGCAACCGCAGACAGAATATTAACTGTAAATATTTTATTAATCTCTTCATTATTAAATTCATCGAATTCTTTTTTTATTAGAACCCCGGCATTATACCATAATATATCAATCCTGTCGAAAGCTTTTCTTATTTTTCCATAAAGATCAATTGAGCCTTTAGTTAACTCCGCAATATCAAAAGCAAGTGTAGTTATCTTTTTATCGGATGAAATTCCGGCACATTCTATGCGCAGGTTATCAAGAGCATTTTTATTCCTTGATATGCAAAAAAGATTGTGTCCATCGCTATGCAGTTTCTTTACCACTTCTCGTCCGATTCCCCTGCTTGCACCTATAATCACAATATTCAAATTATTGTTCATGGTTTGGTGTAATTTTTGTGTTTTTTTGTAAAAATAATAATTTAATGAAAACTGTTGTTGTTTCAGTACACTTAACTAACTATTAACCTAAATGACAAGTAAATTATTAACACGACTGTTTATCATATTGCAAGTTTTAGTATTTTCCGTCTTACATGCTAATGGACAGTCGTTTTACGAGGAGGATATTTCCAGGCGCCACTTCTATGGCAGCTATATTGGTGTAGAGTTAGGTCTGGTCAATCAGTTTGAAGGCTCTGCCCTGGCGGGATACATGCTTACACCCAGATGGCATGTCGGCATCGGTGCCAAATATCAGTATTATCATGACCGGAGATTAAACCAGGTATTCAGGGCACATATTTTTGGACCGATGGCTCTAACGGACTTTGTAGTAATAAAAGATATGAATGAATTCCTGCCTTTCCGGTTTATTGATGGAGCCTTTTTTATTCATGCAGAAATGAATTATTTCAATCTTCCGGCTAGTCATTTTGACCTGGATGATAAACACACAGGGAAAAACCGCTTTTTCAGACCCTCATGGTTAACAGGAGTCGGGCTCAGAAGGCAGGCTGGCCCTGACAGGTTTTTTCATGTACTGGTAATGTTTGACATTTCAGATCACAGCCGTTCAGTATATACCAATCCAGTTGTCCGTTTTGGTCTCATGTTCTGATTCCTTCACCATTATTTAATTTGATCATTACTGAAACGTCCTATAAGGCAGGCAGGATAATTCGTTTACTCAACAGTGCATAGGCTTGTTATATTAATTGTTTTTCCTGAGGGGGAAGAATAATTAAGCTACTCCATCCATGAAAGTCAGGACGAAAACTGAAAAGGATAACACCTAAGCGATTAAAGCAGGAAAGTGGTTTAAAATATGACATTAATTTCAAATAGAAGACTATACCAGTTTTTTTAAAAAATAAAGAGCTCCTCTAATCAAGGGAGCTCTTTTCTTGCTGATATAATTAATATGTTTTTATATCTTCCTATTCAGCAGTTTTAACATTAGTAGCCTGCGGGCCTCTTTTGCCATCAGATATTTCGAACTCTACTTCTTGTCCTTCTTCAAGAACCCTGAAGCCATCACGTTCAATACCAGTGTAATGTACAAATACATCGTTGCCTTCTTCGGTTTGAATGAAACCATAGCCTTTAGCCGAATCAAACCATTTTACTTTGCCTTTCATGATAAAAAAAATTAAATTAAAAAAATAATTAATAGATAGTGAAACATTTTACAAATATCCGAATTTTTTTTTAGCTTATCAACGTTTTTTCATAAATACATATAATTTAATATCTTAAATATACATTAGAACTTTTTCAGCCAATTTATACTCAGGCGGATAAAAAGAAAATTATGTTAACTCGAAGCGGTTATACTGTAAGTCCAAATTTTGTAACTTATTGATGAAATTTTGACTCCTTGTATTACCTGTTTAAAATAAACATGTTTCAACTTACTTTATTAGAAACAAAGTAAATA
>CAZFOO010000006.1:0-14453 GCA_964520585.1 uncultured Bacteroidales bacterium | reverse complement strand
TTACCTGTTTAAAATAAACATGTTTCAACTTACTTTATTAGAAACAAAGTAAATAGCAAAATGTTTTATCAACATGCTCAATTTTGATTTATTTTGTAATTAATACACACATATTTTGGTTATTCCCTTGAATAACATTTTATTTGCACAATGAAAATAATTAAAGCACCAACAAATAATTCTGTTTGATCTGCGTTTAATTATTATCTAAAGAATATTTATGGCCCCATACTTTCTGAATTATTTGTGGGCAAGTAAGTATTTATATACTAATTTTTAATTAAAGACTATATTGTAATTATGATTGAAGAAAACAAAGTTGTATCACTTACTTATGAACTTAGAGTAAATGACGAAAAGGGTGAAATTGTCGAGAAAGTTGAAGAAAGCACACCTTTAACATTTCTATATGGTCGTGGTAACCTCCTCCCTGATTTTGAACAAAACATCAGCGGATTAAAAGAAGGTGATCCCTTCAGTTTTAAACTCGAACCCACAAAAGCTTATGGAGAGGTTTCTGATGAGGCAATTGTTGATCTTCCCAAAAATATATTTGAGATTGAGGGTAATATTGATGAAAATCTTCTTAAGGTTGGAAATACCATTCCCATGCAGGATAACTCCGGAAACAGGCTAAACGGCATCGTACTTGAAGTTGGCGACGATGTAGTAAAAATGGATTTTAACCATCCTCTGGCCGGGGATACTCTTTTCTTTAAAGGGGAAGTTGCCGGGATACGAGAAGCTACTAAAGAAGAGTTGGATCATGGACATGTCCACCAGGGTGGAGGCACCCATCCCTGCGGAGGAGGTGGTGAAGGTGCTAAAGACAACTGTAACTGCGGTTGCTAATAAAATGCACTTTGCATTTTATTAATTATACTTACTCTGGACTTCCTTTAATTATAAAGGAAGTCTTTTTTTTTAATATTCAACAGGCCACTACGTCTATTTTTATTTTAGGAATTTGGAATCATCCCGAATGCCGGACTTTCATAATTTGTTTTATATATGTCCGGTTGCAGGTAGATACCTGAAAGATACCGAATTGATGTAATTAGAATCTTTATGCAATTAATTTTCTTCTGGTGTTATTCTTCTCATTTTATATATCATACCTTTCAGGATAACAATTTGTTTTTCAGAAGTTTGATCTCTTCGGAATCAGGAAGTAAGGTCTGCCGCCCGGTAATACATGAGCTGTGAAACTCTCTTGCTCCGGCCTCTTTCAGCAGATCCATACTATTACTCCTTAATCCACCACCAGGCATGATTATGATCTGATCAGAGGCTTTCCGTATAAGTAATTCAAGAGTTTTAATATTTTCAACCACGCTTCCTTTTCCTCCCGAACTCAGTATTCTGGCAAAACCACAGTCTACAGCTGCCTGTAATGTTTTAATATTATCCGGAGTATCATCAAAAGCCCGGTGAAGAGTGCAGGGCAGGGGCATCGCAGTATTAACCAAGTCAGAACAATTTTTTATGTCCAGTTCATTCTCAGAATTCAGAATACCAAAAACAAAACCGTCAGCACCCACCTGTTTCATGGCAATAATGTTTGTTTTCATTACACTCAACTCTGAAGAGCTATATGTGAAATTTCCGGGGCGTGGTCTGATCATTACAAAAACAGGGTTATGGATTTTCGTGGTTAATTCTTTAACTTCCGTCAATGGTGGGGAAACACCGCCTTCCTCGTAATTATGGCAAAATTCAATACGGTCAGCACCGTGACTGGCAGCAATCTCTGCCGCTTCAATACTAAAGGATGCAATTTCAAGAATCATATTATTACTTCGTTAATTCCAATACACGTTTTATACTGCGATGGTTGTGGCATAAAAGTTTTACTATATAAAAGTACATTAATTTTCCATCAATTGAAAACTTAACTGCTTCGTTGACTATGGGCCGAAGAATAATAAAAAAGCATTTGGATTCAACTGATCTGAAAGTACTGATATCATATCGCGGATTTGTTGTACTGAAAAGAAGTATCAAAGAAATCAATACAATAGCCAGGCTTTGCAGGTAAGTGGTCATTATATTATCTGATCAGGACAGCTTTTCTCATTAAAGACTGTTCGCCGCTGAATATTTTTATTATATATGTACCGGGGGAGAAATGAGTGAGATCAAGACTGTGATGTTTTGACCTTATATTGGCCCTTAACATCAACCGGCCATCGAGGTTGAAAACTTCTGCATAATCGATTACAGAAGAAGATTCTATTGCGAAAAGTCCGTTCCCGGGATTAGGATATAAACGGATAAACCCATCTCCTTTGGAAAGGCCTTCAATATTCAGGGAAACGGTGACCGGTTCGGAGGATTTGCCGGCGGCAATTGCTTTATAAGTAAAATCTATTTCTCCGGCAACACCTCTTTCAGGCTGGAAAATAAAACTGCCATCCTTATAGAGAATAAGGTCTCCTGAATTACTGCCATTTACAAGATGTGCGGTCATATCAGCACCATCCAGAGACATGTCATTTTTCAATACACCATTGGCGGCGGTGACCAAAATTGTTTCATTAAGGGACATAGTGTAATTATCCCTCACTGCCACGGGATTACCCGGCATATCGTGAAGATTTTCTTTCATAATAAAATATGATGCTTTTTTGTATTCCTCGATACCGGTTACTTCATGCCAAGCGTCCCACCTGAAACGCTGTGAAGTTTTGTGGAGCTCTTCTTTGTGAACAATAGTTAATGCCACTCCGTCGGAAATTGTATCCTGATAACCGGGATATTCCCGGTTATCATGGATGACACGCATTTCGCCGGGATGTGTAAAATTTATGAGAGTCCACGGAAGATGAATATCTATATTAAAAGTATCAAGAATCACCATATCATTGCTTGATGGGGGATGATCTATCCTTTGAAATTCAAGTTTCCCGATATATTGTAATTCCTGATCAAAATAATTGTTCTTTAGTTTCACAAGTTTCCATGGCGATCCATTTGTTGCGGTTGAATGAAACTTTTGTTCGTCAGAGGCCGTTCCATGCCATTTCCCAAACTGGTCATAGGCCTCAGTAACATATAATTCGCATGAATGATTTGTGATCATCATCAAAAATTCTGCTCTGTTTCCGGTAATCTGTCCCGCAGGTAATACTGATTCTCCGAGTTCCTCGGCATATGTATCTATAGCAATCCACAAGGTATCCGTCACCCCAAGAAATCCGGATGTATTCAACCTTATATTCATATAGGTATAATCTGAGAATGCTTTCACTGACCTGACAAAACAATCGCTGCAGAACTCCTCCCACGGCTGGTATTTGCGCGATGCTTGCCTGAAGCCTATCAATCCGAAATTTTGTTCTGCCGAAACTATATTGTGCCATAATATCCTCCATTCAGGCTGATAATCCAGTGGATCAGTCAGCCAGGTCCTTTTGAACCATTCATCCATCCATGCAAACTGGATTCCTCCTCCTGCACCTGAACTATAGATATTATCCAGCATTCTTAGTTTATCCAGCCCCTGTTTGTTTTCGTCTGCCCCTCCATGATGTATGCCGCTACTGGCATAATGTGCTATTCCTATACTTGAAGGAGTTCCATATTCACCAATTATCAGAGGCATTTGTCCGTAATGTTCCTTGAGAACGGTAAGATATCCCAAATAGGAATTTTTTCCGTAAGCATCGTAAGAATTTACATATTCAGGTGAACGGCTTATGAAATCAGGATAGTAGGGATATGCGTGGTAACTGATGAACATTCCTGCTTCAGCTCTTGAAAAATCAGTAGCTGAAAGGTCAATGAATGCTGTATCTTCCATCCTGCTCAATTCAGTCGGGTGATAAAGAGGATCAAGAGTAGGCCAGCTTGAAACACTTACCGGCCTTTGAGTATTGTAAATATCATTTTCATAAGCAACCAGGTGATCCATTTTTTTTACAAACCATGACTCTGTTGGTTTCGTTTGGTCAATAGAAAAATATCGTCCCTGGTATCCCGTTATTCCCTGGTTAATCTCGTCGGTAAGCAAAACTTCCTGAGATGATACCTCTCTGCCAATAATATAACCCATAACCCAACGGGAAACATCTGTGGTGTATTCACCGTAGGCCTTGCCAAATCTGTGAGTGATTATTTTGTTGCCATGAATACAATCGATATTAGTTTCTATCTCATCAATGAAAGATTCAGATAACTGATGAAGATCGCCATAAAAACCGGGATGCTCCTCTTCAAGCCATACACCCTGAAGCAGAAAAAGCGGTGCATTCGGGTTTGCCAGGTTAAATGAATCCAGCACTTCGTAAAACCATGGAAAGTGAAGGGTGTAAGTACGTATGGCGTTAAAGCCGGCATCCCTGATTTGACTGATCCATCTTCCATAATCATTGCGTGAAGCTTTTAATTCGCCTGGAAATGTTCCTGGCACTGCTATTCCCAGATTTATTCCTTTTAAAAAAACAGGGACATATTTCTCCCCATTCCAAATAGTTATATTTGTTTCATTTACAGAAAAAGGTAAATCAGACTGATTTGCTCTTCCATAGATGTATGAGTTTGTACAGATTAAAATAAAGCAGTTTATTAAAATATAAATGAATCCGCGCATCAGTTAAAATTGCTTGAGAGAAATAAATAAATCAAGATGAGTTATTTTATAAAGCTTTAAATTTATATATTTATTTTTTATTTAATGACTGTACTTTATACGAAAAAATCCCCATGATACTGCGTATCACAAAAAGATATGAATAAAACATGGGGATCCATCCGAGTGAAATACAGAATACGAAACGAGCCATTATAAAAAATGATCATACACGACTATGATCATTGCATGGCGAGTTCCATCTGACAAATAAATAATAGATATGAACAGATGAATACCATGCTTTAGTAAATAATTGAATATTAATTTGACAAACCTGATTTATTCGAATGAAAGCCTTTGAAGTAAACAACCCCGATTTTAAATTAAGCCCATTTACAGGAATGACCAGGAAGCACTACATTGATTGTGCAAAATATTTGTTAGGCAGGGCATTTACACATGTAGATTCTATAGAAAAGCCATTGACATTTCCCCGCGTTCCCGGTAAAACCTATCCTCAGCCCGGAGCTCCTGCCTGGCGTTACCGTTCATTGGAATTCGAAGCGCTGGAGAGGACTTTCACCCTGGCAGGTCCTCTTATCCATACAGATCCCGGAATAACAATACATAATATTAACCTTAGAGATTATTATTGTCTGCATTTATATAATGCCTTGACCCCCGGTCATCCTAATTCATTACCGTTACCGGAGGATTTGCCTGATTCCACCTATCAGTTTACCTGTGAGTTCGGCGGACTATTTAAGACCTTATTGCTGATGCCTGACACACTTTGGCCCCATTTTACCCAAAAGCAAAGAGACGAGATGGCAGAAACAATCTCTAAATGGGCTCATCACCGTACAACCCAGAATAACTGGCGTATATTCAATATTATTGCGCTTTCATTTCTTAAAAAATATGGTTATTCGATCGATGACGACCTGCTAAAAAGTCATCTTTTGTGGGTTGCCTCGTACCATTCAGGTAATGGTTGGTATCTGGAACAAACATATAACTATTACTCAATAAGCCTGTTTATTGTCTATACCACGATCTGGAACAGGACATTTGGTGATGAGTATTATCCTGAGATTGCTGAAATAATTGAGAAATCTGCCCGTACATTAATGGAGTCTATTGCCAGTTTTTTTGGAAGAGATGGATACATTAACATGTGGTCAAGAAGTATTTGCTACCGGACATGGGTTTCGGGGGCCTTTCCCGTATCTTTCATGCTAAAGGAAGCTCCCCCTCTTGATGCAGGGTGGGCGAGGCGTCTTTGTTCAGGATCTTTGTTGCAATTTGTCACCAGGGAAGATTTTTATTACAATGATATACCGAGTCTTGGGTTTTACGGACAAAAGGAATATATGGTACAGAATTATAGTTGTCCTGCCAGTCCCTTTCTCATGTTTTTACCCTTTATATGTCTGGCCCTGCCCGAAGACTCTCCATTCTGGACAGCCAAAGAGAACGAGGGGATGTGGGAAAGTCTTGGGAACCGCTCAAATAAAGTCATTCTTGAAAATCCCGGACTGGTACTTGTTAATCATGGAAAAACCGGAACTTCGGAAATAATACCGGGTAAAGTATATTATGACGACCCGAATTACTCCAAGCTGGTATACAATACCCATTTCCCCTGGGAAGATCAGAATCCACTGGGCGGCACATCTATGGAATACAGTTTTCGCAGTCTTGACCCGAGAGATCTGAGGGGCGATGATATTAATTTTTATTTGACCGGACATGTTCTGGAAAATAGCCTGGAAAGGAATACGAAATTTACAACTTCCCAGAGTATGCTTTATAATGGCGTGCGTGAAGATGTTATCTACAGGCAGGCCATCATGAGAAAGCCCCCGAATAACGGAGTTGGCTATATAATTGATCTTGCTGAAATTATTATCCCGGGAGGTGTTATAAGAGTAGACCGGTCCCGTCTGGCCTTTGAATATGAATTAACATTAGGCCATTTTGGAATGCCTCATATTGATGGTAAGAATGCGGCAACAGAACAGTTTGAGGAAGGGAATAAAAAAGTTATAACTGCAGCCATTGATGGACGAAGAATTGCCCTTATTGCTTATAGTGGATGGGACCAGCTTAATAGTTATATTCACAAAAACCGGAATGCCGAGGCAGATGAGAGTACTGTAGTTTATGCATATAAGAAAAGAATGGAAAAGAATCCTCCCATGGAGCTGATGATCACCGTTATGCTGCACAAGATGGATGACAGTGAATGGACCATGGAGGAACTAGCACCTATAAAGAAATTTGAAATTATTGATGTAACCAACACTTATTCAGTTCTTGGTGCAAAAATTACTTTAGCGGATAATAAAGAATACATAATAGATTTTAAAGATATCGATGGGGAAAGGTCCTGTTAAAGATTGTCATTCTTGTAAAATCAGTTCATTATGTTTCACTTTTACTCTTATAATATTTAAATTAATTTAGAAATATGTGGATATAACATTATTTAGGTTTAAAGTATTTGGAAATATGTGGATATAACATTATTTATATATTGTAATGTGTATAATTTTGTCCTGTATTAATTTAATTTTGACATTATGTATAAACCTGATAAACATGATGGATATATCGGACTTGGTACCGGGTTGCTGATAATTATCCTTTGGGTCGGGGGACTGGTTATTTTTCTCAGCATGGATTTGGCCATTGTGCCATGGTATGTAATTGTTGCCGGTATACTGGTACAAACATTCCTGTTTGTTGGCCTGTTCATAACGGCCCACGACGCTATGCATGGAATATTATTTCCACAAAATCTCAGAATCAACAATTTTACAGGATCACTGGCTGTTTTCCTTTATGCTTTGTTTTCATACAAGAAACTTCACGCAAAGCACTGGGAACATCATAAATATCCCGCTAGTGAAAAAGATCCCGATTATCATGATGGAGAACATCCCGGTTTTTTCAGATGGTATTCCCGGTTTATGCTTGGTTATCTGAGCCCTTGGCAGATACTGGGTATGGCCCTTGTGTTTAACGGTCTGCACCTGCTTCTTAATGTCCCTGTCGCCAATCTGTTAATATTCTGGGTGTTACCTGCTTTTGCCAGCACCTTCCAGCTATTCTACTTCGGCACTTACCTGCCGCACAGGGAACCTGAAGAAGGATACACCAACAGGCATAATGCTGCCAGCAATGATTATCCGGTATTTATTTCATTTATTACCTGCTACCATTTTGGTTACCACCTTGAACATCATGAATTCCCTTATGTGCAATGGTGGAAGCTTCCGAAGGTAAGGCGAAACTGGGATCAACATTCCTGATGCAATAGTTTGAAATAATTACTAATTATTACAGATAAATCAAATTATGGCATTAAAAGCAACCAGATTCCGATGGATAATTGTGGTAATGTTGTTCTTTTCCACTACCATTGTTTATTTTGACCGTGTTATACTGGGAATTCTAGCTCCTCAGCTGGAAGAACTTTTTGGATGGAATGAACAGCAATATGGATACATTGTATTTGCTTTCCAGCTTACTTATGCAATCGGACCTTTCATTGCCGGATATCTGATTGACAAACTGGGAACGAGAACCGGGTTTTCCCTTGCGGTTATTGTTTGGGCTCTAGCCAGTCTTTCACATGCGCTCGCCCAAAGCTGGATTGGCTTTGCTTTGGCCCGTCTGGGATTGGGAATCGGGCAGTCAGGCAATTTTCCGGCAAGTATCAAGATTATTTCTGAATGGTTTCCTCAGAAAGAACGGGCCTTTGCTACCGGTTTGTTTAATGGAGGCAGTAATATGGGACAGGTATTTGCGCCGTTAATGATCCCGGTAATTATTATGTTGTTTCTTTCATGGCAATATGTATTTGTATTTTCTGCTATGTTAAGTGGAATTTTTTTACTGGTATGGCTTTTATTGTATAGCACACCGGAAAAGTCACGGTTTGTTAACACCAGGGAACTGGAATATATAAAAAGTGACCAGGCAGATAAAGCTAAAATTAAAATTCCCTGGAAAAAGATCATAACTTACAGACAAACCTGGGTTGTTGCTCTTGGAAAGTTATTTGCTGATCCTGTATGGTATTTCTACCTGTTTTGGGGGGCTAAATATCTGAATTCCAAATTTGGTATAAACTTAGCTGAACTTGCTTTGCCACTGGTAGTTATTTATGTAGTGGCATATGGAGGAGGTATTGCTGGTGGTGCAGTTTCATCATGGTTCCTGAAAAAGGGAAAATCGGCAAATTATGCAAGGAAAATGACAATGCTGGGAAGTGGTATTCTTGTATTGCCTGTAATGACCGTTCCTTTTATTGATTCGCTTTATTTGGCTGTGGCTCTGATCGCCCTGGCTGCAGCTGCACATAATTCATGGTCGGCCAACATATTTACTGTAGCATCTGACCTGTTTCCCGGAAAGGCTGTTGGATCTGTAATTGGCTTTTCTACTACCATTAGTTCTATTGGGGGTATGGCTACAGCATTGATGATCGGTTATATTCTTAATGAATCAGGACTGGGCGGATATGTTTTTCCGTTTGTGATTTTTTCTTTCGGATACCTGGTGGGGTTAGTGGTAATTCATCGTCTTTCTCCAAATTTCGAACCCGTTTCAATGGAAACAAAACAAGAATTGTAAAAGATATTTAAATAAAAGACCAGAAAAACAAATGAACTCAAGAGAACGCATAATCAAAACCCTAAGGCATGAGGAGCCTGATCATGTGCCATTTGACCTGGCCGGTTCCACGTGGACAGGCATTGCGGGTAAGGCTTATCAGGGACTGCTGTCTCAGATGAATCTGGAACAGGAGGATCCTGACTGGGCTGATGTAATTCAACAGATCGTGATACCTTCTGAGACAGTTTTAGAAAAACTGGGAGTTGACACACGGGGTTTAATGCCACTGACCAGCCATAACTGGAATGTTCTTAATAAACTAAATGACGCCGGTGATAACTGGGAATATACCGATGAATGGAATTTCACCCATCATTTTCCAAAGAAAAACGGCAACTGGTTTTCGCTGGTAAACCATCCTATGGAGAAAACTGACAATCCTGATATTTCTGATATAGATAAATTTAGATGGCCTTTGGCAGCTGATAAACGAAGAATTGCCGGATTGAAAGAAAAGGCACTTAAGTTCAGGGATCAGGGAAAGATTGTTATAATTAAAGGACTGTGCGCCGGGATTTTCGAAATGCATCAAAGACTTAGAGGAATGACAAATGCCCTTATAGAACCATTTGTATTCCCTGAGTTTTCTGATAAACTGACAGGTCAAATTGCCGATCTTAAAATTGAATTCTGGGAAATGGCATTGGATGAGTTGGCAGGGGTGGTAGACATAATAGCCGAAGGCGATGATTATGGCACCCAGGAGTCCCAGTTGATAGATCCTGACCATTTCAGGATGTATTATAAGCCTCATGTAAAGCGTATAATTTCGACAATCCGTGAAAGATCGCACAATGCAAAAATCATGTTCCACTCATGTGGAAATGTTCGACCGGTTATTCCCGATTTTATTGAAATGGGTATTGACATACTGAATCCTGTACATATTACTGCAACTGGTATGGAACCAGTACAGCTTAAAAAGGATTTTGGAAGGGATATCGTTTTCTGGGGAGGGGGTGTTGACACACAAGGGGTACTACCGTCGGGTACACCGGAACAGGTGGCCGACAATGTAAAACGGAACATTGATGCGCTTGCACCGGGAGGAGGATATGTTTTTGCAACAGTACACAATATTCAGGGTGATGTGCCCCCGGAAAATATAATGGCTATGTGGGAAACGTATAACCAGATTAAGAATTATTAAACAGGGGGTAAACTTTAGTTCATTATTTCTCCCTGGCAACATATTGATAAACACGCAGAACAAGTATTATAACCAGAAAGAGTATTATAGTCAGAACTAATATTATAAACGGAACTAATAATATAGACAGATAAAAAAATCTTTTTGGTAACAGTAACCAAATCAACTAACTTAAATGTTTCTTTAAAAAAACAACAATGAAAAATACACGACGGGAATTAATAAAAAAATCATCCATACTATCCGCAGGAGCAGTTATTCTGCCAACCATACTGCCTTCATCAGTTTTTGGCAAAAATGCTCCCAGTAACCGGATCAATGTCGGAATGGTGGGGACCGGAAGGCAGGCCATCGGGGTAAATCTGATAAACGGATTTTTAAAGCTTGATAATTGCCAGGTTATTGCAGTGAATGATGTTGATGCCTGGAGAATGAAACTTGCTGCAAAAACCGTGAACGATGCCTATTCGGAACAGAAAGGCCGAAACTATTCAGGTGTTAAATCCTATGGCGATTACCGTGAGCTTATTGCTAATAAGGATGTTGATGCGGTAATGGTCTCGACCACGGATCACTGGCATGCTCCTCAGGGCATCGCAGCTGCTCTGGCAGGCAAGCATGTTTCCATGGAAAAAGCCCTGTCGGTTTGTTATTCTCATAGCAAGGCTCTCGTTGAAGCTGTAAAGATGAAAGGTGTGGCGAACCGTCTTGATAGTGAATTCCGCTCACTTAAGCATTTCTGGAAGGCGGTAGAGGTGGTGCACAATGGATTAATCGGTGAACTGACTCATGTGGAGGTTGGCGTGCCTGCCGAGCTGACAGGAAGTGCAGTTGGCCCGCAGCCCGAAATGCCTGTTCCCCCTGAACTGAATTATGATATGTGGCTGGGGCCTGCATTTCCTGCACCATATACTCAGCACCGGGTTCATGACCCTGAGAAGATCAATACGAGGCCGGGTTGGCTCAGAATTGAAGATTATTGTAACGGGATGATAACCAACTGGGGAGCCCATTTATGCGATATAGCATTATGGGGAATGAAAAAGGAATATGAGCTTCCTGTAAAGATTTCAGGATCAGGTAAATTTTCAAAGGGATTATGGAATACCATTGAATCATTTGGAGTTGATTATGAATATGCGGACGGGTTAACCATGAAATATAGCATTGATAAGCCCTATACAAAATTTATCGGTCAGGATGGATGGGTAAGTGTTGGCTATCCCGATATACTGGAGGCAAGCAATCCGGAATTTATTAGTTTTGATTCTCCTTCTGGTAAAGTGGATTATTCCGGCACGCTGACAGATAAAGCCGATTTTATCCGGTCCATTGAGCAGGCTTCAGGTTCACTTCAGCCATTAGAAGTTGGACATAATGTTTATTTCACTACTGTTATGGGTTTGATTGCCATTGAAATTGGCCGGGAACTCAGATGGGACAATAAAAATCAGCAATTCATTAATGATACTGCTGCAAACTCAATGCTGAGCAGGCCTTTCAGGGAAAAATGGATGGACAGTGACGTGGTGGATTGGATCAATAAGTATCAGGAAGTGAAACTGTCCTGAATAATATTTCGTCACGCAATAAAAACATATCTGTCATAATAATTCGTATCTGGATAGGTGTAAAGCATAAATTCTCAGTCTGAAGAATTCCATATCTCTATAAACATTTGCTTTTCTTTTCAACACTTTGATCTTATTGTTTAATAAATTGATATCAATGAAATATAATTATTTGTTAATCACCTTGATGTTTTCAGTTATTCTGTTCTCTTCATGCAAAGAGGAAAGCAGGGAACTGGACAATGTTTTTTATGCATTTAACAATTGCGTCAGGACCCTGCCCAATGCGCCAGAAGGATTTGAAGCTCAGGCTGCCCTTATCAAGGATATCGGGTTTGATGGGATGGCGGGGCACGGTGAAGAAAATTATTTTGAATTACGGGCTGCCATGGATAAGGTGGATCTTGAAATGCCTGAGATCTATATACCAATGCATATTGTTGATGGAGAGGCTTCCTGGCATGAAAGGTTAAAAGATGTTTTGACAGATTCAAAAGACAGGGATTTGCTGGTTGCTTTGCATTTGCATGCGGGAGATTTTAGAGGAACACGGGAAGAAGGCGACCGGATTTTTGCTGACGGAATACAAAAACTTGCTGATTTTGCAGCTCCTCTAAATATCAAAATCGCTGTTTATCCCCATGTAAATTTTTATTGCGAGACAGTGCAGCACGGAGTTGACCTGGCCCGTCTGGTTAACAGGGACAATGTTGGAAGTATATTTACTTTATGCCATTTTTTAAAAGTCGAAGGTGAAGAAGGATGGCAGGAAAAGGTTATCAATGCCTTGCCATGGTTTTTTGGGGTTGCAATTAATGGTGCTGATTCCGGCGATACAAAAAGTATGAATTGGGACAGGCTGATACGGCCGCTGGGAGAAGGTTCATTTGATACTTTTGAACTTGTCAGGTTATTAAAAGATAACGGTTATAACGGAAAATTCGGATTGCAATGCTATAATATTGATCAGGATTGTGAAACTGCCCTCCAAAAGTCAATTGATACATGGAGAGCTTACCAGGAAAGATATAAAACTGCCAGATAGTTAATTGCAGTTAATAATATTTACAGTCAGCAATTTATTATAGAAACATAGCAAATCATTATTCAGACCTGGGATCGCGACGATAGGGAAGGCGTGCCATCTTCAGCACTTCGACTGACGGGAAGCCAAATTCTTCGGTTACCCGGCCCTCGATCAGGTAAACACCCGGCCCGGTAAAGGGATATTTTTTGAGTACCGCAGGAAAGTTCACCGTGTCAAAGAACTCACCTTTTTGGTCAAGGAAGCAACCAAACTGCATAATCTCTTTTTTAACTGTACGAACATATTTGGTTGTAACCAGTTCTCCTACCATTCGCACCGTCCTGCCTTTACCGGCCGGGGTATTGCCTGACAGTCGCGTATCTCTGCCGCTACCTGATGGAGTATTGCTTGCCATTAGCTCATCCCTGCGACTGCCGGCGTGAAGATCCGCCGCCATGGTATTGCCCCGGTAGGATGTCTGCAGCATATCAAACCGAGAGAGAGTCACCGGAAAGCCAAGCAGCTCAATTTCATCCCAGGCATCTTCCAGCAGGGTGTCATTCATGGGAGGGAGCTTATATGTTTTTGCAGCCTCGCTGAATAGCTTCCTTCCTGCAGGTGCCTTTTTCTCTTTAGATGTCAGGAAATGGGCCTCCCACAGCAGCTCCTTTTTGGTTTTGCCGGTAAACCGGAACGCCCCGCAGCGGATCAGTATCTTCAACTGCTCAACGCCTGCCGGTACCCGCTCCATAAAATCGGCGAGATCCGCAAATTCACCATACCGCTCCCTTTCGGCCTCTGTATGTTTTCCCACCTGCGCCTCCAGGCTCTTCACGTGAATCATTCCCAGGTAAATAACATCACTCTTAATGCTGGTCATATACCTCCCCCTGTTCACGCATGGCAGCTCTATGGCAGCGCCGTACCTCCTGGCTTCGTTCACGTAGACCCATGTCCGGTAAAACCCGCCGAAGTTGTTGATCACTGCCACATGGAACTCATTAGGAAAATGAGTTTTAAGATAAAGACTTTGATAACTCTCCACTGCATATGATGCCGAGTGCGCCTTGCAGAAGGCGTAACCGGAGAAGGATGCTATCTGCCTCCACACCTCGGCTGTCAGCTCTATAGGATAGCCCCTTTCCCGGCAGTTGTCAAAAAAGCTGTTCTCTATTCGCTCAAACTCTTTTCGCGAGCGGAACTTGCCCGACATGGCCCTGCGGAGTATATCGGCATCGGCCAGATCCAGTCCCGCAAAATGGTGCGCTATCTTTATCACATCCTCCTGGTACACCATTATACCGAAGGTCTCGCCAAGCTGCTGCTCAAATACCGGATGGAGGTAGCTGAACGAGTCCGGGTTATGAAAACGGTGAATATACTCTTTCATCATCCCGCTCTTTGCCACCCCGGGCCGGATGATAGAACTTGCCGCCACCAGTCTCA
>CAZFOO010000005.1:0-76436 GCA_964520585.1 uncultured Bacteroidales bacterium | reverse complement strand
CATGTTGTTTATTCATGCATTTTTGTGTTACGAAGTAGCATGGATGATTCATTCGTATAAAGTATAGTTAGCAATCTGTTTAACAATATGTTAATAATGCATAGTTCGGTTATTTTGCTTTTCAATCCATGGAACCCTCATGTTTATACATCTTATTTTGTGTTAAAAATTAACATGAGGGTTTCATCCGAACTACGGCAACATATGGACCATCATTAGAATCAATTTTTTATTAAACCGTTTATAGTTAATCACCTGTATATGCTCTGATTTAAATTATTCATGCAATACCCTGTCAAGTTCATTTTTAATAATCCCGGTCCACATGCTGTAGCCCTTTGCATTCAGATGTAACAAATCGTCGAGGAACAAATCGTTTTTAGGTGCGCCCTGCACATTCAAAAAATGGTCTTCCGTGGAAATATAATATAGATTAAGGTTTTTTTTACAATAAATATCAATCAGATTGTTTGCTTCCTGTATCTGCGGCCATACTTCCCATCTTGATTCAGTGGGTGTTATAGCAATCCAGAAAACAGGGGTGTCTGGAAACTTTTTTCTGACTGTTTTTACAACATATTTGAAGATTTTTAAAACTTCCTTCGGTTTTTTATCAACCGGACTGCCGGATATATCGTTAGCAACGAAAATCACTATAGCCCTGAGATTATGAGGATAAATAATCCTTTCCGCATAAACGGCAAAATCGCTTAATTTTGCTCCACCATATCCTCTTTGAATTACCGGATAAGGAGACATGTCTTCTTCAAGACTTGACCATAACCGGATACTGGAGCTGCCTGTAAATAATACAGAATTGCCGGGAACAGATTCCACTTTATCAAGCTGTTCAAATTTCCGGATCTCCGGCTCCCATGCTTTAACCTCGGGAAGTTCTCGGTATACCCTTATAGGAGAACATGAGATTGAAATAATAAGAAAAATTAGAATAATGCTTCTCATTAATAATAAGTAATAATCCGGGATAAATGTACATGAATTTCCCATCAATTGAAAATTCAACAAAACGCAATATATTGCATGGGTAATCGACCATCATATCATTTTTTTCAATCTAAATTATAAATTTATGGATGAAAAGCATTAATTTAGATGCTACGGTCAGTTATATAAATTCATCGATTTCATATCCTTAGTTAAGTTCTTTTTTCATTTTTGCTCAACAAAAATGCCTGGTGAGTTGTTAAACTCTGTTAAATATCTGAATCATCATTTAATTATTTAAAGCTCATTTGCATGTATGGGAATAAAATCAAAACCAATCATCTCTCAGGGCAAACCAGTCCATATCTTTTGCAACATGTTAATAATCCGGTGGACTGGTATCCATGGGGTAAAGAAGCACTGGAAAAGGCAATGAAGGAAGATAAACCTATATTGGTAAGTATTGGTTATTCCGCCTGTCACTGGTGCCATGTTATGGAGAGAGAGAGTTTTGAAGATGATGAAGTGGCTCAAATAATGAACGAAAATTTTGTATGCATCAAGGTTGACCGTGAAGAACGTCCGGATATAGATCATATGTATATGACAGCTGTTCAATTGCTTACCGGGCAGGGAGGATGGCCGCTGAATTGTTTCTCTCTACCGGATACAAGGCCTTTCTGGGGCGGAACATATTTCAGAACGGATCAATGGAAAAGTGTTTTGGAACAGGTTACTGAATTATATAATTCAAGAAAACATGAGCTTGTTGAACAGGCTGAACTGCTTACCAGTGGTATTACCGATTCCAGTTTTATTAAACCTTCGGATGTCCCCGGATCATTTCAAAGAACTTATGGTGACAATATTTTCCGGAACATAATGGAGCATATGGACCAGGAACAAGGCGGAACAAAGGGAGCGCCAAAATTTCCGCTTCCCGTGAATCTGGAGTTCCTGCTTCACTACCATTACCATTCAGGAAAAACAAATGCCCTGGAACAGGTGGAGTTAAGCCTTGAAAAAATGGCCATGGGAGGAATATATGACCAGATAGGAGGAGGTTTTGCCCGCTATTCAACGGATAAAGACTGGAAAGTGCCTCATTTTGAAAAAATGCTGTATGATAACGGACAGCTCTTGTCTGTCTATTCAAATGCCTGGAAGGTTTTAAAAAGACCTGTGCTGGCAAACGTTGTTTATCAGACCGCAGGGTTTCTTGAAAGGGAGATGACAGCTCCTGGAGGGACGTTTTATTCAGCCCTGGATGCCGACAGTGAAGGGGAGGAGGGGAAATTTTATTTATGGCAAGAGAAAGAGATTGATCAGGTTCTTGATAAAATTGCTACGGTAATAAAAGAATATTACCAGGTCGGTAAAAAGGGACTTTGGGAAAATGGTGAAAACATCCTGCTAAGGGATGAGCCAGATGATATTTTTTTCAGGAAAAGAGACATTCCCGCAGATAAATTCGGCGTAATGGTAAGGAATGCAAATATATGTTTGCTGAAAACCCGCTCAAGAAGGGTCCGGCCGGCCCTTGACAATAAAGTTATTACTTCATGGAATGCATTGGCAATAAAGGGTCTGGCAGATGCATATGCTGCTTTTGATGACGAATCATTCCTTTTAAAAGCAAAAAGAGCAGCAAATTATCTGATTAAATATTCAATGACACCTGAGGGTAAGATTCATCGCAGTCTTACAGGTACAACCCCGTCTATCGCCGGGTTTCTTGATGATTATGCTATGTTTGCCGAAGCTCTTATCAGATTATATGAAGTCTCATTGGAAACAAAATACTTACTTACGGCAAAAAGCCTTATGGGATTTGCACTCGATAATTTTTCACATTCCAGTACCAGTCTGCTGACCTATGCTTCAGCAAATGAAAATAATCTAAAAGCAGATTTTTACGAGATCCCCGATAATGTTATACCCTCCTCCAACAGTGTAATGGCCGGCAATCTTTTACGGTTGTCAAATTATTTTGAAAGAAGCGACTGGGCCGACCGGAGCCTGCGAATGCTTGCTGATATCAGTCCCCGGCTTTTTGAGAATAGCATTAGTTATGCCAACTGGGGAAGGATGCTATTATATAATATTTATCCTTTTTACACAGTTGTAGTATGCGGTCCTGAAGCGAGAAAGAAAGTGAAAGAAATAAATTCTCTCTATATTCCCGGAATAATAGTTGCCGGAACAACATCAGACGACCTGAATATTCCACTGTTCAGAAACAGGTTTAAAGAAGGAGAGACATGGTTTTATGTTTGCAGCAGTGGGAGTTGCAAACAGCCAGTAACAGATCTCCATGAAGCACTTGATCAGATAAAATAACGGGAAGGGTAGGAGCTGTCACCCTATATAAAAAAAACCATCCTTCACCGGATGGTTTTTTTTTTGGATTTCACTATACTGTTGAAGTCTTTGCAGTATTAGCAGTTTCTTTCGATGAACTTAAATTGTACCAGTTAATATTCCTCGTAATATACATAGTGAAAGCGAGTATGGAGGTAAGTCCTATACTGCCTATTAAAAGAGCATAATCCTGAACCTGGAGCGTAACGTAAACAAATGTATAGGTGAACCCCAAAATGATTACCAGCGTGATTGTCTGTTTAATATTCCTGAGAATAGTCCTTGCATAAAGTCCGATAATGCTTATAATGGCCACACTGGATATAAGATATGCAACGTTAAAGCTTGAATGCTCCGAAATTGAAACCAGAAGGGTATAGAATAATACCAGTGCAACCCCGATTAGTATATACTGAAAAGGATGCAACCTGCTTTTATTGAAAATCTCAACCAGAAAAAAGGTTAAAAAAGTCAGCGATATTGCCAGTAATGCATACTTGGCAGATCGCATCGATTTTTGGTAATCGTTTGCAGGAAGCAGAAGATCGACTCCAAAAGAGGAATTCTGGATATCCTGGCTGTTTTTGTCTCCTATCCAGAATTGAGGATAATTTCTGTTCAGTTCAAGAACCTGCCAGTCAGCGCTAAACCCGGCTTCAGTAACATTCCTGTCTTCAGGAAGGAATGAGCCTGAAAAACTTGGATCTTTCCAGTCCGAAGCCAGATGAACTCCGGTCTCTTTCCCCAGTGGAATAAAGCCAAGAAACTGGCTGCCCTGCAGCTGAAGGTTAAAAGAAAAATCATAAATATCCAGCAGTACTGGTTGAAGTATATTTTTTACAGTAATTCCTGAACTTATAAGCGAAACTATATTTGAGCCAGGTTCCACATCTTTTTGCAGCTCATTCCATCTCACCACAACCTTCTCTTTAATACCTCTCAGGTCGGAAATATTGATGGTCAGAAAAGCTTGTTCCGGAAAAGCTTCATAATCTTTTAACTCTGATAAATATTTTGATATTTCATTAAATTGACCTGAAAATGATAATTGAGAATCATAAACCACAACCTCATAAATCCCCCTGCGCAGCGATTTTGGTGCCACCCTGCCATTTATATTTAACTTTGACGGTAAGATATGTACCTGATCGTGGATGATTTTAATTTTATCATCCTCAACCACCTGCTTTTGTAAAGGTATAGTAAGTACCGGGCCATATACATATTGTTCATTTGCCCATTTATCACTTACCTCATTTATTGCTTCCTGCTTCAACTTTTCACGTTCCCTGATCAATGATTTAACAAATGACATGGGTATCATTAACAGCATCATCAATATGAAAATTGAAAGCAGTTTTAAAGTTACCGACCGTTTAATCGACTGACCGATATTTTCCAGATAATTTTTAGAGGATGTTTCCATTTCATTATTATTTTGATTAAAAGTACTTTGGGAATCAAAGTTAAAATACAAAAAAATATATTTCTATTTTTGTGATCTTATTAAATTCTCAAGAGCAGTAATGTGCTCTTCAAATGCTTTCCTTCCATTCCTGGTCATATAATATTTTGTATTGGGTTTGCGTCCAACAAATGACTTCTTCATTCCTATAAATTCCTCTTTTTCGAGAGCTTTAAGGTGGCTTGCCAGGTTGCCGTCTGTCACTTCGAGATATTCCTTAAGGGAATTAAAATCAAATGTTTCATTCACTGCAAGTGCTGACATTATACCCAGACGTATCCGGCTCTCAAAAGCTTTATGTAAACCGTTTATTATATTTTTCACTTTTCGTACCTAAGGTGCATATAAATACCGTAAATAATGTGCATAAATCCAAAGCCTGCAGCCCAGAACAGAAGTCCGTATCCAATAAAATACGAGGCAGCAAGTCCCAGCACAATTTCAATTATCCCTAAATACTTAACTTCCTCAAAAGTAAATTTACTGGCATTGAGCAGAGCCAGTCCATAAAAAATCAGGGTCAAAGGTGCTATTAAACCAAGCAGTCCTTTTGAAATAAGAATGAGAATTAATATTCCTCCTGTAGCAAGTGGAATAACCATATTTATTACTAATCTTCGGGCGGCGGAGTTCCATAACCCTTCTCCGCTTTTTGTGGACTTTCTCCAGGATAAAAATATGGCAGTACCAATTGCCAGAACCAAAATTACCAGAGCTAAAAAGAACTGGTATAAAACACTGCCTGATAAGGCCTGTCTTTCCAGGGAATTGTAAATTCCTTCACTGCCGTTAAGGTAAAATAACTTCCATGCAATGAAAGCTCCTGCCAAAGCATATAAGCCGGCCATTATTCCTGACCAGCCCGTTAATGACAAAAACCTGGTTGATCGCTCCATCATGGAACGGATCTCTGTTAAATCCCTGATATATTTCTGCTCTGTTTTCATAAAAAGTACTTTGATATGCAAAGCTAGCAAACTTTTTGAATTTCAAAAAAGCATTTTGAGATTATTTCTCAAAAATCAAATTTTAATAATTATTCAGGCAGGGAAGGACCATTAAAATGATGGTTTGTGAAATTTACTTCCCGATACAGAAATTTTTGAAAATGTTGCCGAGAATTTCATCGGTTGTAATCTCTCCAGTTATTTCCCCGAGATAATAAAGGACCTCCCTTATATCCATGGCAAGCAAATCGTTGGGAAGCTGATTTTCAAGTGCTGACGATGCGCGAAGGACTGCCTCGTGAGCGTTTTTAAGAGCCTGGTAATGTCGTACATTGGTTACGATTATGCTTTCCCCGGCTGTTCTGCCTTGTTTTGCAGTATCGATCAGCAGGGTTTTCAGCTCTTCAATTCCCTGATTGTTTTTAGCTGATATTTGTAATATCTGGTCAGTTCCCTTTAAACCGGGATAATTATCCTTCTCAGCAGGATTTTTAATCATTTTATCCCTGGAAATTTCTTCTCCGGGTGAAGAAAGCTGCTTGTTTTGGAGAGTAAGATCATATTTATTCAAAAGTAGTATTATCTTTTTATCTTTAAATTCCTGCTTACTTCGCAATCCTTCCAGCAAATGATTAATATGTTCAGCGGTATCGGTTGCTTCAACCATAAGCAATACAATACCGGCCTGTTTAATCTTTTCCATGGTGCGCTCTATTCCCATTATCTCTACCGTGTCTGTGGTTTCCCGCAGTCCCGCAGTATCGATAAACCGGAAGCTTATTCCCTCAAGATGGATAACGTCTTCGATAGAATCGCGGGTAGTTCCCGGAATTTCAGAAACAAGTGCTTTTTCTTCCTTTAAAAGCTGATTTAACAGGGTGGACTTCCCGACATTCGGCTTTCCGGCAATGACTACAGGAATCCCGTTTTTCAAGGCGTTTCCGAAAGCAAATGACCCGGTAAGAGATTTTAGCATTTCAGATATGCCGGAGAGAAGTTCTTTTAATTCTGTACGATCTGCAAACTCAACATCCTCCTCACTAAAGTCCAGTTCCAACTCCACCAGTGAAATAAAATTCAGTAACCGCTGGCGAAGAGCCTTAATTTCTTTTGAAAAGCCCCCTCTCATTTGCTCAATGGCAACTTTATGGAAAGCAGCTGATTCGGAAGCAATAAGATCGGAGACCGCCTCTGCCTGGGAAAGATCCATCTTCCCGTTTAAAAATGCCCGTTGCGTAAACTCGCCGGGTTTGGCAAGAACGGCACCGTGATCAAGAAGTATCTGAAGGATCTTTTGCTGTATATAGACTGATCCGTGGCATGATATTTCTGCAAGGTCTTCTCCGGTGTAGGAGCGGGGTGACCTGAATATGGAAACCATCACCTCGTCGATCATCTGTCCGTCTTCAATAATTCTTCCGTAATGTATGGTATTGGGAGGTCGTTCAGACAGAGGTAAACCATCTCCGGCAGAATGAAATATCCTGTCGCATATAGCCATGGTATTTTCCCCGCTCAGGCGCAATACAGCTATTGCTCCCTGTCCGGGTGGAGTTGATATTGCGGCTATGGTTGATTCATGTACCATTGATCTCTTTTTTTACAAAATTAGCTTATTTATTGACGGAGTCAAAGAACCGTAAACGATGTATGCTATTTCTAAACTCTTTGAAAGTTTTAACGATTTAGTGATACCCGACTATTAATTGTTGTTTTTCTCAATGGATAAGAAATTGATTGCGTCGTTTTTTCATGGAAATGCTTTACATATTGCGGACTTATGGCCGTTGAAAAATTGATTGGGTCAATTAACCGTCCAAAATATTCTTCTTTATTGAATTTTCAACTGATGGAAAATTCAACTGGAAAAAAATAAATGAACATTTGTATATTTGTACATTTTAAATTATTTGCATATAGCTCAAGGCTAACCAGGGATATGAAAAAATCTGTTATTTAACATGCATATAGCTGATGGAATTATAGATACAAATATCTGTATTGCTGCTCATGTAGTTTCAGCTGGCATTTTGTATGTTTCTGGTAAAAAGATGCCTGTTGAGGAAATTCCCGGGGTCGGTATTATGGGTGCTGCGCTGTTTGTAGCTTCATTGATTCATTTTCCTTTTGCGGGGACCTCAATTCATCTCGGTTTATTTGGTATGGCCGGAATTATTCTTGGAAAACATGCGTTTCCGGCAATTTTTACAGCACTCCTCTTCCAGTCCCTTATTTTTCAGCATGGGGGACTTATTACCCTGGGTGTTAATGCGCTTAATATGGGGACCGGTGCATATTCTGCCTGGCTGATATGGAAGATGGTGAAGATTCCTGAATTTATCAGGGCACTTCTTGCCGGATTTTTCGGAATAATAGTACCTGCATTGCTTATGGCGACTGAATTCAGGTTGTCCGGCTACGGGAGAGGGATAGTTTATCTGTTTTCTGTTTACCTGGTTGCTGCCGGCATTGAAAGTGCCATTACTTTTTCGGCGGTTAAATTTTTTCGTAGGGTCAAACCCGGAATACTGAAATAAAATCAGCTATTCCCCGGTTATTTCATTAACCGGTTATATTATTATCAAATATCCCTGATTTAGTAAAGAGTTTTTAACTTAATGGAATATATCATGAAAAATTTTATTGGCAGGGCGTTTATACTGAATATGTTTCTATTGGTTTCTTTCAGTATTGAAAGTGCCGCACATGGCATCAGCTTTGAATTCTCAAAAGAACCTCCGGTTATCATTGTTAGGGCTTCTTTTTCTGCAACTGCTCCGCTGGTTGATGCCAGGGTTGATGTGTATGCTCCGGGTGATGATCAGCCTTACCAGAGCGGACGGACAGACAGGGCCGGGAATTTTGCCTTTATGCCGGACCGGTCAGGGGAATGGGCCCTGAGGGTCGATGATGAGAGAGGTCATGCGGACAGGGCCACTATTGAAATCTCCGATACATTCTTTACCGGAGATCAACCTGCATCTGAAGACGCCGTTGCAGAAGAAATTAAGGACCAGATGGTTGAAGTTGAAAATATTGAAGTAGTGAATGACTTTCCGGTTTTTTACAGCATAATTACCGGATTGGCACTTATTTTTGGCCTGACCGGAATTATATACGGGATAAAAGCAAAACAGGCAATGAATAACAACAGTGAAAAAAGTTGAAGCATTCGTTTATTGATAAGTATAGTGGCCTGAATTCACACATTCACAGGCTGGATCCCACGGTTAAGCTGGTAGCCGTATTTTCTGCCATTGTTATAATAGTATCGGAACCTCGCGGCGAAACCGGGTCATTTGTTTTTTATGGTGGCATCATTTTTATAATACTTGTTATCAGCCGCATACCTCTGAAATTTATTCTCAGCAGATGCCTGATAGTTTCTCCCTTTATTTTGATGGCAGCACTTTTTCATCCTGTTTCAGCCGCATTAACAAATAATGACCATTCCCTTCAACTGCTTCTGCCGGAGTTCGGGATTGCATTGTCGATAATTTTTAAGGCATATTTATCTGTTATCCTGCTTACTATGCTTGTTTCCACTGAAAAGTTCCACAACCTGTTGCTTGGTTTGAGGCGGCTCAGGATGCCAAAGCTGGTTGGAATCTTATCGGCACTCATGTACAGGTATATTTTTATTCTTTATGACGAGGCATTGAAAACTACCAGGGCAAGGGATAGCAGGACCCCCGGAAAACTAAAAGTAAGCAGGTTAAAAACCTTCGGAAACCAGTCCGCCCTGATATTCCTGAGAAGCTGGGAGCGTTCACAAACAGTTCATAAATCTATGTTATCCAGAGGATTTAAGGGGGAGTTTCCACCAATGCAAAAAATGAATGCAGGTACAAGAGATATTTTGTATTCATCTTTATTTATAATCATATTTTTGGCAATCCGTTTAACAAATCACAGCATGGGTTGTTTCCTGTTTAATTGACTAAAATTATGCCTGCCGGAATACATATAGAAAATCTGACTTTTTCATACTCACCGGAGAAACCGGTGCTCAATAATATTTCGCTGGATATAAATCCCGGAGAAAAATTGGGTATCATCGGTCCCTCAGGTGCGGGTAAATCCACGTTGCTGCTTCACCTTAACGGCATACTTGGCGGAAAAGGAAAGGTCAGTGTAGGTGGCACAGTGGTTGAAAAAAGGAATTTGGCCGAAATCCGGCGCAAAGTGGGACTGGTATTTCAGAATCCTGATGACCAGTTATTCAATCCTACAGTGGAAGAGGATATTGCTTTTGGTCCGCTCAACTTCGGATTCAGCATTGAGGAGACTGACAAAAGAGTTAAGGATGCTCTTGAGTCTATGAATCTGGCCGGTTCTGAAAAATCTGAGTCCCATCACATGTCCATGGGTGAACGAAAACGTGTTGCACTGGCAACTGTACTGGCAATTGACCCTGAGGTAATTGCTTTTGATGAACCCTTTTCAAGTCTGGACCCCGCGATGGTTCTTCAGCTTATAAATATTATCAACGGCCTCGAAGCAACAATTGTTATTGTATCCCAGTCCGTCCTTCCACTGCTATCATGTTGCAGCAGAATAGCAGTGATAAACAGGGGAGAGATTACTGCCGTCGGTTCCAGTGCAGAAATAATCAGGGATAAGGAACTGATGAGGTCCAACGGCATGGATCTGGGTTTTTATACAAAAATATGCAGGGAGTACTTCGCAGAATAGATGTAATTATTTTTATTTTCAGTTAACAGATTAGTATACTGACAAATTAAATTATGAAGAGATGGATAATAGGGCAGAACAAAAACTAAATGAGCTAAAAAAAGAGTTGTCTAAATATGATGATCTTATTATAGCATATTCCGGGGGACTGGATAGTGCATTATTGCTAAAGGTTGCAAATATGGTGATGGGGGACAGGGTTTTGGCGGTTATCTCCGATTCCCCCTCAATACCTCGAAGCGAACTGGACAGAGCTATAAAATTTGCGCGCGAAACAAAAGCCCGTCTCAGGGTTATCAATACCAGGGAGATCGAAAACCAGAATTACAGGATGAATCCTGATAACCGTTGCTATTTTTGCAAAACAGAGTTGTATGAATTTGTTGAGAAGGTGGCACAGGAAGAAGGTGTCCGGTATATAGCAAACGGCACTAATCTTGATGATCTGGGGGATTACCGTCCGGGACTCAAGGCTGCAGACGAACACCAGGTTGTCAGTCCCCTGAGGGATGCCGGGCTGACTAAAGATGATATCCGCCTGGTAGCAAAAGGACTTGATCTGGAGATATGGGACAAGCCTGCCAGTCCGTGTCTTGCATCACGAATTCCCTACGGAAGCTCAGTAACTCGTACAAAATTGGCCCAGGTGGAAGAGGCTGAAGAATTCGTCAGGTCCTTTGGTGCCAGGGAGCTTCGTGTCCGGCATTTCGGAGAACGGGCTGTATTGGAAGTTAATCCGCTATATAGGGAGCTTGTGGACTCCAATTACGAGGCTATTAAATCAAAATTCAAAACACTTGGTTTTAAAGAACTGGAAATAAAAGAATTTCAAAGTGGATCTCTAAATAAATTAATCAACAACAATGCAAAAAGATAAGATAAAAGAGCTGTTAAACAGCGTACAAAACCGGGAGACCAGCATTGAAGATGCTCTTCTCAGGCTAACAAACCTCCCCTTTGAAGATCTGGAATTTGCAAAACTGGATCATCACAGAACCCTGCGCCGGGGATACCCTGAAGTAGTATTTTGCCAGAGTAAAACCGTTGACCAGGTGAAAAATATTTTTCTGCGGATGGCTGATCAAAACAGCGTGCTTGGTACCCGTGCAACTCCTGAAATGTTTGCTGCAGTTAGCTCAGTTCTTCCCAATGCAAAATACAATGAGCATGCACGAACCATTACGGTCAGGCATGAGGATGCTGTTGAAGAACCTGCTCAGGACAGGCATATTCTCGTAATAAGTGCCGGTACTGCCGATATTCCGGTTGCAGAAGAAGCTGTGGAAACAGCCAGGTTTATGGGAAATCAGGTAAAAAACCTTTATGATGTAGGTGTTGCAGGTATTCACAGGTTGCTTAGCAACAAGCAGAAGATTGATGAGGCAAATGTCATAATCGTAGTCGCCGGAATGGACGGGGCTCTTCCTTCTGTGGTCGGGGGACTGGTGGAAAAGCCCGTAATTGCCGTTCCTACATCGGTTGGATATGGAGCAAGTTTTAACGGTATAGGCCCCCTTCTTACAATGCTTAGTTCATGCTCACCGGGAATAACCGTTGTCAATATTGATAATGGTTTTGGTGCCGCCTATTCTGCATCACTGATTAATAAATATAAATATTAGATTTTTACAGTAAAAATGAAAATAGCTTACTTTGACTGTTTCTCCGGTATTAGCGGAGATATGATTGTTGGTTCGCTGCTTGATGCAGGACTCGATTTTTCTGAGCTGGAAAACGAAATAAAGAAGCTGGGTCTCAAAAATGTCGGAATAAAAGCATCTAAGATTGTTAAGCAGAATATTGCCTCTACCAAATTTGATGTGATCTACGAGGAGCAGAAACATCACCGCCACCTTAAAGATCTGAATGATATGGTGGAAAATTCCACTCTTGATGCAGAAGTCATAGAAACCGCAAAGAAGGTTTTTATGAAAATCGCCGTGGCCGAAGCCAAGATTCATGATATGCCGCTTGAAAAAGTTCATTTCCATGAAGTTGGTGCGGTAGATACAATTGTCGATGTGGTGGCGGCACTTGCAGGCTTTAAAAAGCTGGGTATTGAAAAAGTTTATTGCTCCAAACTGAATGTCGGTTCTGGTTTTGTTACTTTTTCACATGGTAAGTTTCCTGTGCCTGCTCCTGCTACTGCTGAGATTCTTAAGAATGTTCCTTCATATTCGACTGATTCCAAAGGTGAGCTGGTAACCCCAACCGGTGCTGCAATTATAACTGCAATAGCGGACAGCTTTGGTGATATGCCCCTTATAAATACCAGTGCAATAGGTTATGGTGCAGGATCAAAAGATTTCGAACATCCAAATGTACTGAGGTTGTTTATTGGAGAAGCGGGTGACCAGATGCTACCGGAAGATATTTATGTAATTGAGACGAATATAGACGATATGAATCCGCAATGGTACGATCACATTATGGACCGGCTTTATATGGAAGGGGCACTGGAAGTCTTTTTTTCAAATATACAGATGAAGAAAAACAGGCCTGGTACGAAACTTACTATTCTTACGAAACCTGCTAACAAAGAAAAGCTTATAAATATTATTTTCAGGGAAACAACCTCCATAGGAGTAAGGATAAGGAAAGAAGAGAGGGAGATACTAAAAAGAGAAGTTGGCATTATTAACACTCAATATGGAGAGGTGAAGGTCAAAACTTCCTGGTATAACGATCAGAAGGTGAACTTTAAAGTTGAATATGATGACCTTAAACGTCTGGCCATTAAAAATAAGATGTCTCTGAAACAGATATCGGAAGAAATTGATAATTTAATAATCAGTAAGCCTGAGCTATAGTTTCAAAAAAACTTATAATTTTGTGAGTTGATTTAACTGCAAAGTAAAGCTTTAAAAATAGTTCCTGATTACCTGACCGGTCCTCAGGAGAAGAATTACAGAACTAAATATCAATCTAATGAGCGTTCTTGTTAATAAAGATTCCCGGGTCATAGTACAGGGATTTACGGGCAGTGAAGGAAGTTTTCATGCCCAGCAGATGATTGAATATGGTACAAACATAGCAGGAGGGGTTACCCCCGGGAAGGGGGGACAGGAACATCTTGGCAGGCCTGTGTTCAATACAGTTTCAGAGGCAGTAAATAAAGCCGGTGCAGATACTTCTGTTATTTTTGTTCCTCCTCCCTTTGCTGCAGATGCAATCATGGAGGCCGCAGAAGCTGGCATTAAGGTCATTATAGCCGTTACTGAAGGAATACCAGTGGCTGACATGGTTAAGGTCAAAGAGTATCTTACAGGACGTAAAACAACGCTAATCGGTCCGAATTGTCCGGGTGTTATTACTCCCGGAGAGGCAAAAGCCGGCATCATGCCCGGATTCATTCATAATAAGGGATCTGTTGGGATTGTTTCCCGGTCAGGAACGCTTACCTATGAAGCTGTTGATCAGATTACAAAGAGCGGACTCGGACAGTCGACATGCATAGGAATTGGTGGTGATCCTATTATAGGCACAACCACACTTGATGCCGTTAAGTTACTTATGGAGGATCAGGAAACTGAGGGTCTGGTAGTTATCGGCGAAATAGGAGGGGGCATGGAGGCAGAAGCTGCCCGGTGGATCAAAGAGCATGGAACTAAACCTGTAGTTGGATTCATTGCAGGGCAGACTGCTCCAAAAGGAAGAAGAATGGGACATGCCGGAGCTATAGTCGGTGGCAGCGACGATACTGCCGCAGCGAAAATGAAGATCATGCAGGATTCCGGTATTACAGTTGTTGATTCACCTGCTGATATTGGTAAAACCATGTATAGACTCCTCCAAAAATGAAAAAGCCGGGTTTATCCCGGCCTTCCTGAAATATGTTGTTATTACAGGAAAATTCGGAGTCCGCCACGGGACAGTTTATTTTAGCGGTTTAAAATAATTCTTCTTCCGTCATCTGCTCTATACTATCTATCCCAATCCGTTTTGCTATTATGGTTTTATCTGCATCAAGGATATATATGGTAGGCGTGCTGTAAACATCATAATAATAGCGGAAATAAGTCTCATTTTGCGGATCGAAAACATTTATCCAGTCCAGATTATTACTAGCTATATATTCTGTCCACTCTTCTTTGTCATCATAAATATAAACGGCGAAAACCTTTAGACCTTCATCTTTATACTTGTTGTATAATTCATTTAGCCTGGGAGTTACAACCTTGCAATGTCCGCATGCAGGCTCATAAAAATATAATATAGTATATTTTGCCTCAGTTTCATGCAGGCTGACCATATCGCCTTCCGGAGTTCTCATTTTCATTTCGGCAGCTTTACGCCCGATAAGATTGGGTTTTATTCTTTCAACCCGTTCTTTTAATTTATTAACAGTTTCTTCATTTGCCCAGAATGCTTCCCCTCCCAGATAATACCTTTCGGCAAGTTCAACAAATACTTCATCTAATCCCATTATATGAGATCTTTCATAATGATTTAGAAGATAAACAAGAACATATTGAAACACTTTGTCGTTAGCTTTTGAATATTCAACAACCCTTATTGCCTGAGGAATGATGGAGTCGGGACTCTGAACCAGCATCCGGGTAAAAAAATGTTCGAGCTTATTATGCAATACGGGGGTACGCAATAACCTCTCATCAGAAAAATCTATCTTATCAAAAAAATGTTTTTTATTATACTCATAGCCAAGAGCCCATTTGAGCGAATCGGGATCTTTAGAATCATCCGGTATTTCAAACCGGGGAACCGTTGGATTTTGCATTGCACCGATCAGATTGGCCAGTAATGATCCCGGATGATTATTCCTGATCGATTCCCAGTAATCCTCCACCTCTTTATCAATCTCCTGTCCGCGGGCCTGTAAATATTCGATGGAATCAGGATTGTTTCTGTTATTTTGTATCCTTTCCTGCAGAGCCGAGGAGGCGGACTGTTTTTCATCCATAAAACGGTGATATTCAATAAACCGGGTATTTTCTCCGGATCCGTTCACCTGCATATTTTTAACCGGCTCATTCATGCTTGTTTCAACGCTGAAATCCTGTTCCTTATCTATAAGTAATTCAAAGTAGTTATTTTCAGGCATTACTACCAGGTAAATGCCACCGGGAAGAGCTTCATCACCCTGAAAAACTCCGGCGCCCCGGCTGTCCAGTTGTATGGTATCCTTTATGTATTTTCTGTTACCAAAATGATAGGCAAGAAGGAGAGAAGTATCCTGTAATCCGTCGATCTTTACCCTGATGTTATAACCTGACGGATAGGCTGATCCAAATATTGAAAGAAGTAAAGCTGCAACTATGACCGAGTAACCGAATCTTTTCATTTTAAAAGTTTAATGTGTTTGAAAAATACAAAAACATCATACAAAAGTAACACCACTAATTGAAATTTTATGCGGTCGGAATTTTCCTTTGCAATATGCCGGTAATTATAATGGATTTACGCAAAAATTATTGTTTGGTTACGGTACTGAATTTTCGTAAACCGATAATAATTTCCATTTTTCATTTTCCCAGTTCAATTCTGCCATAGCTTTTTCTAGATGTTTATGCCAGTATTGCTTTGGCTTGTTATATAGCAAGATATTAATCTTTTCAGCAATTCCTGCAGGAGAATAATCTTCTATTACAAGACCGGTATGGTAATCTTCCACTATTTTTTTTACTTCCGGCATGGGGGAGACTACAGATGGTATTCCGGCAATTATGTAGTCGAACAGCTTGTTCGGGAGACTATAACGGTAGTTCAGGTTAGTATCCTTATCCAGCGATAATCCCACATCACAAATTTTTGTAAGCTGCATTAATCTCTCATAAGGCAGAACAGGAATAAAAAAGACTTTATCCTTTAGGCGATATGCTGTTGCCTCCTTTCGCAGAACCGGGATTAAATCACCCTTGCCCGCGATTACCAAAACTGCATTATCAAAATATTTCATTGATTGTACTGCCTCGCTTGCTCCCCTGTCCATGTTTATGCCTGTTCCCTGGATAATTACAAGTTTTTTATTGGGAGGAAGTCCAAAAAGGGAGGGAGAGACTGGTTGTATGGTATCTATTCTTTCCGGAAGATTGCGGATAACGTTAACATTTTTTCCATATTTTTTACCGTATTCTGAGGCAATCGATTCACTTACTGTTATTATATTTTTAAGACGGGGGAATATTAACTTTTCGATTAGTTCCCATACTTTTTTTACCGCTTTCCGGTCCCTTATCTCAGGTATCTCAGTGAAATATTCATGAGAATCGTAAATCAATGTTTTTTTCCTGATAACGGATGCTAAATAATTGGCTGGAAGAGTATCGAGATCGTTTGAATGTAAAATGTCATATCCTGAAAAAAGAAGAAAAAGAAAAAGCCTGATATTGTATTCTGCATAAAATAAAACTCCTTTATTGAACCAGTGTTTTACTCGTCTAGTTGTCCATGGAAGGTTATCAAGAGAAAGACTACCTGGGAGTTTCCTTCCTGTCAGTGTTATTTGATATCCCTGTTCATGCAATGTTTTGCAAAAACGTTTTAGTCGCTGATCAGTCGCAAGATCGTTGGTTACTGAAAGAATTACCCGTCGATGCATCATTTATATATTATTTTGATCAGACATCTCCAATTTGACCTTGCATTATTTCACTTCAATATATATTGTAATCGGCAATTCCTGAAAGCTTTGTATAAATTATTTAAGCCCATATGAACCGGTAAACTGTAAATGTAAAAATATCACAAACCTATTTATAATGTTTCCAAATAGATTTAAAATGTCTGTATTTACAGCATGTTAAAGATTTTTAAAATTGATAAAAAATTAACAATAAACTTTGAACAATACACTTAAATCTATGTTTGAAAGACAGAAAGTTTAACCATAGAGATTAAATCTTGCATAATTTAAAATTGAAATTTATAACTGAAATTTATAACTGAAATTTATAACTGAAATTTATAACTAAAATTTATTATAATTATGAAAACAACAATCAAAAACTTAAAAAGGTACTTCCTGGTCTTCTTAATATTTTTTTCTGCCGGAGCAGTAGCAACGCTATCGGCTGAATACCCTGAAGGGTCCAAAACAGATTTATCCGGTATAAACAGCATTATTGTGGAAATATTTCTGGACCACGCAGTTGAACCTCAATGTATGATGGAACCCTGGATGAATGACGTCTCTTACTGGAATTCAGGCGATAATATATATCATATGGAAACATACGAAGAAGTTGCATTGGAAATCCAGGAATGGATGACCGATCCCTGTCACTGGGAAATTAACGAGATTAATCATTGTGCGGATTTTATCAAAACAGATATCAAGGAAAGTAACCTGCCGGTTAATGACTGGATGAAGGATAGTGAAAGATGGGTAAAAGGTAGTTGAGTAATGCGGTACGTTTATAAAGTTCCGAATATCCGGTTTTAAGTCAGATACAATAAAATTTAAAGAAATTATGAACTAGGATTTTGCGGAAATTAATAATACTGTTATTGCTTGATTGAGCCGGACAAATAAAAACTAATGAGCCGTTCCCAAAGGGGCGGCTTTTTGTTTTTCAATAGGGGCCGGAAGAGATATTTACCGCGATTCTTACTATCTTTGGATTTTTTAATTTTAACAATTTATTTCAGCCTTCCAGCAATGAGAATTGAAAATATTATAACCGGTGCGGTAAACCGGTTTTTTGCAGAAAAATCTTTACCGGAACCAGATGGATCACTTATACAACTTCAGAAAACCCGCAAAGATTTTGAGGGTGACTATACACTTGTATTATTTCCGCTTTTAAGATTAATGAAAAAGACACCCGCTGAAGCTGGTGACGAACTGGGAATTTATCTTGAAAAACTACCTGAAATCACCGGGTACAATGTAATAAAGGGCTTTTTGAACCTGACTGTAGATGCATCCTACTGGATTGAATTTGTTAACTCCTCGGCTTCAAATAGTAATTATGGATTTGTGCAAAATGATACCCTAAAAGAAACCGTCCTCGTTGAATTCTCCTCACCCAACACAAACAAACCACTCCACCTGGGCCATATAAGAAATAATCTTCTTGGTTATAGTATTTCGAAAATACTGGAAGCTAATGGTAAAGTGGTGAAAAAAGTTAATCTTGTCAATGACAGGGGAATCCATATCTGTAAAACTATGCTTGCCTGGCAGAAATGGGGAAATAATATGTCTCCTTCAGATGCTGGAATGAAAGGAGACCATTTTGTAGGTAATTTCTATGTCCAGTTTGAACAGGCCTACAGAAAAGAGGTCGACGATATGGTTAGAGGCGGTGAGGATGCAGCTACTGCCAGAAAAGAAGCCTCCTTGATAAAAGAAGCTCAGGAGATGTTAAGAAAATGGGAGAATAATGATCCTCAGGTAATTGAATTATGGAAAAAAATGAACGGGTGGGTCTATGACGGTTTTGATGTAACTTATGAACGGCTTGGAGTTTCATTCGACAAGATATATTATGAATCCGAAACTTACCATGAAGGAAAAAAGGTGGTAGAAGAAGGATTAGGAAAATCAGTACTTATAAGGAAAGAAGACGGATCCGTATGGGCCGATCTTACACATAAAGGGCTTGATGAGAAGCTATTGCTTCGATCTGACGGAACATCCGTTTATATGACACAGGATCTGGGCACGGCAGTAATAAGGCAAAAAGATTTCAATGCCGGCAAAATGTATTATGTGGTGGGAAATGAGCAGGATTATCATTTTAAGGTACTTGCATTAATACTTAAGGAGATTGGTTATAAATGGGCTGATTCACTGGAACATATCTCCTATGGTATGGTTGAATTACCTTCCGGGAAGATGAAATCACGTGAAGGGAAAGTAGTGGATGCGGATAATCTTATTGATGAAATGATTGAAACCGCAGGCAGCCTTTCTGAGGAGCTTGGCAAACTCGAGGGTTTGTCAGAAGCTGAAAAAGCAACCATTATAAAAACCATAGGAATGGGAGCCCTTAAATACTTCATTTTAAAAGTGGATCCAAGGAAAAATATGATATTCAATCCCGAAGAATCCATTGATTTTAATGGTAATACCGGACCATTTATTCAATATACACACGCAAGGATATGTTCATTACTCAAAAAGGCCGGGCAAAACAATATTCTGACTGAAAGCATTAAAACACCCAATTTTAAGCTTAGCTTAAAAGAAACCGGCCTGTGTACACTTCTGCATGAATTTCCTCTTATTGTGGCAGAAGCAGGGAAAAACTGCAGTCCTGCCCTTATTGCCAATATGATATATGAACTGGCAAAAGAATATAATCAGTTTTATCACGACCACCCGGTGGTAAAAGAACCGGATTTAGCAAGGAGAGATTTTAGAATGCAATTATCTGTATTGACCGGGAGAGTAATAAAAAGAGGGATGGGACTTCTTGGTGTTGATGTACCGGAAAGAATGTAATAGCAGGATTAAAGGCCTGTCAATTCGACCTTCACTGTATGGTACCCGGGAATATTAAGTAATGTAGCGGGGGAAAGTTTCGTAAGTATGGTGATCAAGGCATATATCCCGTTAAAATAAAAATTGGCAAAAGCAGTTCTATTAATTAATTTTGTGTAATTAGAATAAAAAGACCTGAAATGTTCGAAAATTTATCAGAAAAGCTAGAGCGGTCCTTCCAGCTGCTAAAGGGTGAAGGATATATAACAGAAATAAATGTTGCGGAAACCCTTAAGGAGGTCAGGAGAGCCTTGCTAGATGCTGACGTTAATTTCAAGATCGCAAAGAGTTTTACCGACAATGTCAAAGAAAAGGCTCTGGGCGAGAATGTGCTTGCTTCGGTAAAACCCGGGGAAATGCTTGTTAAAATTGTTCATGATGAACTCGCCGCTCTTATGGGCGGGGAAATGGAAGAAGTTAACATCAAAGCGAATCCTGCCGTAGTCCTGGTTGCTGGTTTACAGGGTTCTGGTAAAACCACCTTTTCCGGCAAACTGGCAAATTATCTTAAAACAAAAAAGGGTAAAAAACCTTTGCTTGTTGCAGGTGATGTTTACAGGCCTGCTGCAATTGAGCAGCTGAAAGTTCTTGGTGGTCAAATTGATGTACCTGTATATACTGAAGAAGGCAATCAGCAGCCGGTTAAAATTGCCCGTGCAGCCGTAAAGCATGCAAGACAGCAGGGTTATGATCTTGTGGTAATAGATACTGCCGGGCGACTTGCAGTGGATGAGCAGATGATGGATGAAATTTCTGCAGTTAAAAAGTCCGTTGAACCTCATGAGATACTTTTTGTTGTTGATGCCATGACCGGACAGGATGCAGTTAATACGGCCAAAGTATTTAATGACAGGCTTGATTTTGACGGTGTGGTGTTAACCAAGATGGATGGTGATACCAGGGGTGGAGCAGCGCTTTCAATACGTTCCGTAGTAAACAAGCCGGTCAAGTTTATCGGGTCTGGTGAAAAACTGGATGCCATTGATGTTTTTCATCCTGAAAGGATGGCCGACCGTATTCTGGGTATGGGAGATATAGTAACTCTTGTTGAACGTGCCCAGGAACAATTTGATGAAGCCGAATCAAGGAAACTCCATAAAAAGATAGCGAAAAACCAGTTTAATTTTGATGATTTTATTTCCCAGATACAACAAATCAAGAAAATGGGAAACTTAAAAGAACTGGCCAGCATGATACCCGGAATTGGAAAGGCTATGAAGAATCTTGATATCGATGATGATGCTTTTAAAAGCATTGAAGCAATAATAAAATCAATGACCCCTGAGGAGAGAAATAATCCGGTAATCATAAATGGCAGCAGAAGGAAAAGGATAGCCGAGGGCAGTGGCACCACCATACAGGAAGTAAATCGTCTTATAAAGCAATTTGATGAAACACGCAAAATGATGAGGATGATGACCAGTGGTAAAAAGCCAGGCAACATGATGAAGGGGATGCCAATGCCCGGACGCTAAACATTTACTTTTAAATAGATCAATTAAAACTCTATATATCATGATATTATTGGATGGTAAAAAAGTATCCTCTCAAATAAAGGAAGAAATATCCGGTGCGGTTTCCGAAATAAGGAAATCAGGCCAGAGAGCTCCACACCTGGCTGCAATGATAGTTGGTAATGATGGTGCCAGTGAAACTTATGTTGCACATAAAGTGAAGGCTTGTGCACAGGTTGGTTTCGAATCCACTATTATCAGACTGGAAAAGGATGTTAGTGAACAAGTTGTGCTTGATAAAATTGATGAAATCAATAAAAACGACAATATAGATGGCTTGATAGTGCAGTTACCACTTCCTTCCCATATTCAGGAAGGAAAAATAATAGAAAAAATACGTTTTGAAAAAGACGTTGACGGATTTCACCCTGTAAATGCGGGCAGATTGCTAATTGATCAGCCTTGCTATATATCCGCAACACCTAATGGCATTGTTGAACTAATAAAAAGATATAACCTGGAAACATCAGGGAAGCATTGTGTCGTGCTCGGCAGAAGCAATATAGTAGGCAAACCTGTATCGGTACTTATGGCACGTAAAGGATATCCCGGAGATGCCACCGTAACATTGTGCCACAGCAGGACCAAAGATCTGGAAAAGATATGTCGTCAGGCTGATATTCTTATAGTGGCAATGGGTAAAGCTGAATTTGTAACAGCCTCTATGGTCAAGGAAGGGGCTGTGGTTATCGATGTCGGTATAACCAGGATTAAGTCAGATAAAACCAAATCAGGCTGGAAATTGATTGGGGATGTTAAATTTAATGAAGTATCTCCTAAATGCAGTTATATTACACCTGTTCCCGGTGGAGTTGGGCCAATGACAATTGTTTCATTGCTGAACAATACATTAAAAGCCGCTAAAAAAGAGATATATTAATAACCACTTTTCCGGTTCTGGTTCTGCTGCGATTTTAATTTATATTCCTGCCAGCATCAAATCTACAGTCTGAAAAATAACACGATTCTTAAAGGATATAATCCTGAAAGTTTTTTTAGTTTCCAGGAAACCCCGGTAAACTAATAAATAAGATAATTATCTCATTCCAGTTTAAATTCCTTGCTCCCTGAATTTACGCCATCTATATAGACGGTAATATTATAAGTACCGGATTCAAGGCTTTCCTCGTGAGTAATAGTGAAATTAAGAGGCACCGCTCTGCCTTCATATTGAATGTTCGTATATTCAGTATAATGGCTGGATGTGCCGTTTTCTGCAACAGTAAATGTTTCAGCTGAAGGATTGACCACATTTCCATCTGCATCGTGCATTACCAGATAAATATGTTTCTGGGCGGGTTCAACGAATATATTACTGTTGATTTCAAAACTTACAGTAGTACGGTCAACTCTTCTGGCTACATCCATTACTACGGGTCTGAACCACAGCCATCTGTCCCGCAAGTGATTCACGCAGACATTGTATGCTTTCAGATAGGTTGCGTTCTCAATTTTATCTAGAAGTGCTTCCTGCTGTCCTTTTAATTGAGATAATTGCTGACCCAGGGTTTGGGATTCTTCAAGCAATTCATGTCTTTCCTCCTCCAGTTTTCTGTAGTCTTCTTCCAGTTCCTCCAGTTCTTTAAGTTCGGCAAGCTGTTTACGCAGATCCTCTATCTCTGTAATTTGATTTCTGAGGACGGCAATACGGGAATCCCTGATCTGTATCTCAGATTCAAGGTCTGCTGCATGTTCTCTTATCTCCTCAATTTGCTCATTCAAGATATCAATTTCAGCGTGAAGTTCTGCATTGGATGCTTCTGCGGACTGTAAATCAGTAATAAGTTCGGTTTTATCGCTCGTCAGTTCTTCATTTTCATTTGTGATGTTGCTGTTCCGCAAAAATAGATAGACATTCCCGGTAATTGAGAGTAATAAAATTACTCCAATTACAATACTCGTGGTTTGTTGCATTCTTAGCTGGCGTTCAAGTCGCTTTTCTCTGAAATTTTCCATTATTATGCAGGTTATTAAATACTGGCTATAGCCACTTAACTGAATTTTGCATCAAATTAACAAAAAACAAAGCATTCACAAAAATTTATTTTTATGAAATGTTAATTTATTGTTGAAAAAAAAACTCAATATAAAACCGGTTTGATAAAAATGATGGTATTTTTAAATATTTAATAAATATGTTCTTATTGAGAGGAATTTGGACTGGTAGTTAAATGCTCCGATTTTAATTTGTAATTTTGCAGGTTGAATTTACTAAATTATGAGTGAAGAGAAAGATAACTTTTACAATGAAAACGGGTTTGCCGATCTGGTAAAACGTTTTGAAAAAATGTTAAGTAATAGTGCGAAATATTATTTTGATGTTGATGAATTTGAGGAAATTATAGATCATTATTTAAATCTCGGAAAGGTTAACCATGCAAGTAAAGCAGTTCAATTAGCTCTCAGGCAGCATCCTTCATCTACTGTTATACAGCTTAAACAAGCTGTTATACTCATAGAAAAAGCCCAGCCACTTGAATCTATCAGCATATTAAAAACAATCGAAAAGATCGAGACCGGGAATCCCGATATTTGTATGGCTAAGGGAATGGCATTGACAAGGCTCGGGAAAATAAGGGAGGCTGTAAATGAGTTTAATAAATCCATCCAGTTAACTAGCGATGGTAAGGCGGAAATGATGTTTAATATAGCATTGGTTCTGGAACAACAAAATCAGTTCAGAACGGCACTAAAATATCTTGTTCAGGCATATGATCTGGAACCTGATAATCTTTCCTACATCTATGATATAGCATATTGTTACGAAAAGACTGACCAACCTGATAAAGCCCTTGATTATTACGATAAATTCCTGGATATTGATCCTTTTTCCGAGAATGTCTGGTATAATATGGGGGTGATATATAATCGCAAAGAGAATTATAAGAAGGCAATCGAAGCCTACGATTATGCCATTGCACTGGATGAAGAGTATGCTTCTGCTTATTTCAATAAAGCAAATACCCTTGCCAACAGTGGTGAATTTGAATCAGCTATAGATGTGTACCGGGAGCTGCTTTTTTTTGAAGAAGAAAATGAACAGGTAATATGCTATCTTGGTGAATGTTATGAAAAACTGGAAAAATGGGATAAGGCTCTTGAATATTACAACAAAGCACTGGATATTAATCCTGATTATGCCGATGCATGGCTAGGCAAGGGGCTCGTTATGTATTCAATGGAAAACTATAAGCTTGCTTTGGATTATGTAGAAAAAGCGATCATATTTTTTCCTGAAAATTCTGAATACTGGTATGCCCTGGGGAATATTTTTATTAAACTGGACATACCTGAAAAGGCAATTAATTCCTACAGAAAAGCAGTTGATTTTGACCCGCAGGATTCGGATTCATGGATAAACATGGCTGAAACATTTCTTACTCTGAATAATAAAAGTAAAGCCCTAAGCATTTTGGAAGAAGCTATAATGGTCAATTCCGGAGACGCGCTTTTAAATTACAGACTGGCCGCACATTTTCTTATGAATGAAAAGATTGAAAGGGCCGAGCATTATCTTAAAATTGCGCTCTCTATTGACTATAACCAGCATAAGGACTTTTATGAATATTATCCGGCTGCTTCCAGACATAAAGTTGTAAAGAAACTGGTGAATGATTTCCGGTTGCTTAATGGATTATAACTTATCTTTTAATTTGCACTTCACTGGCTTACAGATCTTATAAGATTATTAACTTAAACATTTTATTTATATGAACTTTGATATACCTCACTTACCCAATCGTTTAAGTAAGCCCAGAGACAGCGGCATTACAATGATGATGGATAAAGGTCTTAGTGTAAGGGAAGCGGAAGATTTTGTCAGGTCTTCAGGGGATTTTACTGACTTTGTCAAGCTTGGGTTTGGAACTGCTTTAATCACTAAAGAGCTGGAAGCTAAATTAAAAGTTTACCGGGATGGCAGCATCCGCCCATATTTTGGAGGTACTCTGTTTGAGGTTTTTTATCTTAGGGATATGTTCGATCAATATCGCGAATTTATTTCCAGATATGGGCTGGATCTGGTAGAAGTATCTGATGGTACAGTGATCATGGATCATGACGAAAAACTCAAATGTATTGAAATCCTCTCCCGCGAGGTACAGGTACTTTCAGAGGTAGGATCAAAAATTGCAGGGGTGAATATTCCTGTAGAAGACTGGATCATAATGATGAAAACCGAATTGCAGGCCGGTGCCTGGAAAGTTATTGCTGAAGCCAGGGAAAGTGGCACCATAGGAATATATAACGCGGACGGTTCTGCAAATGCGGAATTAATTGGGGACATTGCTGAAAAAATAGATCATAACAGGATAATATGGGAAGCACCTCTTAAAAGTCAGCAGGTTTATTTCATTAAATTGCTTGGCGCAAATGTTAACCTTGGAAATATAGCTTCGGGCGAAGTGGTGGCTATGGAGGCCTTACGCCTGGGATTAAGAGGAGATACAATTAATGATTTTATTCCCTGAAAATCTGAGTATAATATTCACAGATAAACGGATAAAAAGCTAAAGTATATTTTTGATAAATAGGTGGATTGCACTAAAATTAAGTCCATTAACCTGAGATATTATTTTTAAATTTCCATTAAAATTAATTCCAAATTTTTTGAATAATAATGTATAACTATTTCCGTGAATACCTTATTCTGATGTTAAAAGGTTTTGCAATGGGGGCGGCAAATGTAATTCCCGGAGTATCAGGTGGTACTATAGCACTGGTAACCGGGGTTTTTGAAAAGCTTATCAACTCAATTAAATCAATCGATCATAATGCAATAGCATTTCTTTTAAAGGGACGACTCAAGTCGTTTTCTTCTCATATAAATTTCCCATTTCTGTTAGCAATTTTTTCAGGAGCGATTCTGAGTATTTTCACCCTTGCAAAAATTCTGGCATTCCTGTTTAATAATTTTCCTATATACATCTGGGCTTATTTCTTCGGACTAATACTGGCTTCTGTTTATTTTGTCGGAAAAACAATTGAAAAATGGACAACTCCGGTAATAGTTTTATTTACTGCCGGAGCCTTTCTTGCAGTCTGGATATCATTTCTGACTCCTGCTACCGGTAATGAAAATATTCTATATCTTTTTCTTAGTGGTATGGCAGCAGTTTGCAGCATGATACTACCTGGACTGTCTGGTTCATTTATCCTGATATTAATGGGTAATTATGAACTTATAGCTATTGAAGCTATAAATGAGTTAAGGATGGATATTCTTATGCCGGTTTTTGCCGGCATTGTGTTAGGATTACTTGTTTTTTCCCATTTTCTGGCATGGGTATTCAAGAAGTTCAGAAATATGACCCTGGCATCTTTAACGGGATTCATTGCTGGTTCACTGTTAGTTTTATGGCCATGGAAAGATCCTGTATATAAAGTAGATGAGTTCGGTAATATAATCACCAGGCCGGATGGCAGCCCGGTTATACAAAATTATGACCGATTTATACCTGATACTTTAAATCAGGAAGTGGTGATTGCAATATTTCTGATGGCAGCAGGGTACCTGACTATATGGCTAATTGAAAAAACAGCAGCACATAAAACCACTGGAAATGATGTTTCCTGAGAATTTGCCGGCCTGTGCCGGCATTGTCGGGTTATAAATTACCGATCCGGAACATATCTCCTGTAGTTTTAAATACAATATTTAAACTGGAGATACCGTTAGACTAAATTAAATCCCTATATATTAAAGATCTATACCTTCCATTGATTTTTCCAGTTCTCTTGCATTTGTCAGGAATTCCTCAACATTCATCTCCTTAAAATATAACATTCCGTGAGTAGATCTTATGCGTGGACTGGAATTCTGGTAAAAAAAGTTTTTCCCCAGTAACAGCTGAATGGTCTTTAACTGGTCTACCCAGGTCTTTTTGGTAAGCTCACTGAATTTGCCATCGTGCTGATAACTAGGAAATGATGCATCAACCTGGCTCAAATAACAGTTAGTGAAGGAATCTTCCAGAACGGCCATGGCATTGAGCGATACAGGCACATGAATATTTGCCTCTGCTGGATGAAATTTGTACCAAACATTTCTGTATCCCCATATTCGGAGATCAGAAAGGTCTGCTTCATTTTGCCACATCCTGACGGCATCAGCAATTGCCTGAAGCACCTTGTAATGAGTATCGGGACCGCTACCCTCAGGATCAAAGGCCAGACTAATAACAGAAGGATTGATCTTTTTTAGCTTCTCGAGTATTGGCTTAACATCCCGGTCCCTTTCCGGCTGGGCTGTAAAAACATCACCAGTATAAAAACCCAGTCTGAGATGATGTACATTCTTAACCTGAATTCCAAAATGAGCCCATACAAGTTCTTCTTCAAACTCCCGGATCATTCCCTTGAGAGTTTGGATTCCGGGAGGGTTTTTTTCTCCGTCATAGCTCTTGCGAAGTATGGCAAGGATATCATCTATTTGATTGCGAAGTTGCTCCACATCCCTTATTTTGTGTATGTCAACTATAGCTCTTATTATTCTGTGTGCCAAACCCCTTCGTCTTTCAGATGGTTCTCCGGAAGCCACTTTGTTCAGAAAATGATAAACATCCTTATCCCATTTATGACGGTAACCAATTTCAAAAAAATCGGGGTAGCTGACCATTTGAATAAATCCGCTATTTAAAAACCGTTTGGCATCTTCCAGCGCATCTCTAAGAAACTGATTGGTCACTGCAGTAAACCCTGATGTAAGCACCGAAAAATAGGCTGCATTGCTTTCATTACGCAGTAGTCTGTGAATATGAGGAAGTATTCCAAGCATTATATCATCATGATGCGGACCAGTATGATAGTATGTCTGATCATATTCTTCCTCCATTCCTTTTCCCATCTTTGCTTTAACAGATTCAATAACGGTTTTAACGGTATCTTCATTCAGACCGGGAATCATACTGCAATATTTATCCCTTTTTAAATCTTCGATCCTCAAATGATGCCCATATTTATCAAGTTTTTTGCAAAGATCAATGACAGCCCGCTCAGTCTTTTCATGAGTCCATTTTCCGGATTTATAGAATAATTCTATACTATCTTCAAGCATAGAAGCTGCACCGGTTGTGAGATAAAAACGGGCATTATTAAGAGTATGCAGGGCTGATGCCGGATATACATTTGATTTTTCCTTTTCAAGTGCATCCTTTACTACCGGAGCTTTTGCTTCACCGGCAGCAAAAATAACGGCAACAGTTTCCGGGTTATATGTAATTGTCTGTAATCCAATTGTTATAACAAGCCTGTTTCTTGAAATCTCTATTCCTCCAAGATCTCCTGCTGCTACTGCCTGTGTTTCAAAGTTAGTAGCAGTAAGTCTTGTAGTTGAATGATGATCAGAACCTCTTACATTAAACGCAATATGTCCGTCCGGTCCGATACCCCCGAGAAAAAAACCTATGCCTCCTTTATCCCTTATCGCATTTTCATATTTTATACACCAGTCATCAATAGCAAAAACGGCTTTTTGCTGATGCTGTTCAAAGGCAGTTTTTGCTTCTCTGTATCTTAAAGACAAATCAACAAAATTATCTGGAAAGACCTCTTTGAAATGTTTTCCCCCGGGAAGCGGAATAGTATCGGAATTTATAAGCAACGCATTTTCGGGATTCAAGCCGAATCCTTTTATATAGTACTCATTTACATAATGGTAAAAACTATTATGCTGTGAAGAGCTTATAGGGTAAAATTCATCAATCTGAACAAACTGAAGGTTACTGAAATCCGGTTTATTTTTGGCGTTTAACCCATACGATTTTCGTAATTCTTTAATTTTATAATCTTCCCAGTTATCAGTAATTCTCCTTGTCCATTTTATGAAATATTCAGGAGTTTTACCTGTCGGAAGACTAATAACTCCGTTCGGATTTTCAGACACCCATTCAATGAAACGGAGAGCAGTAAAGAGTCCGAGCTTCGGAAAATTATCAACAGATATGTAAGGTATTTTAGTTGAGACACTTTTATTCCTGCTTTGCTTAAAAAAGGAGTCCTCGACAGAAGAAAGATTGAATTTTTCCATTATAATTCAAATTTTAAAATTGTACAAAATATATGGCAAAAAATATAGATATTGACTCGCATGTGAAATTAGTCATAAATGAGTAAAATTACATATAAGAAGATACTTAATAAAATTTTTTTTTTAGTTTAAATAACATCGATTATACTTATATTAATCATTGTTCTGATATTTCACGAATTATTTGGCAGTAATAAAAAGGGATTTTTGTTAATACAAAGATTTCATAAATTCAAGAACAATAATTGATCATTGGATAAAAATATCACATATTCACATTTGTAACCTAAGCTTCCAACATAAACAAATTCATAACACACATATTAAAAACACATTTTATAATACATATAACCAGTCCTTTACATGGTTTATGTAATTCTATTGTTTAATTAATTTCATTATAATAGTTACATAAGTGTAAAAATATCCATATTTCATATTTTATAAGCTTGTAGACCAGCTATATACATCATTTATATAAATTATAACTTAAATTTAAAATATCGAAATACACCTATATTCTTAATTTTTAGTAATATATAAGCATTAAATCATTAATTTGATCTTTTATTGATTCCATTCTTAGATTTTACATCATTTCATTAACTTAAATATCAACGAAATCCGGCTCATAATTGGCAATACTGAAAATTTAGCGATTGCTTATTAGATACACGGAATTACTAATGATGCATTACATTTGTAATATCAATAAAGTTATGCATGTGAACTATATTTGCATTACATTTGTGTATGTCTTTTATCAAACAATTAATTTGTCAATTATGAGAGACCGGTTACTGAAATTTTTAAACAAAGAACAACTATCTTCAGCCAGATTTGCCGAAATAATAGGTGTACAGCCTTCAAGTGTATCCCATATCCTGTCTGGACGAAACAAACCCGGATTTGATTTTCTGCAAAAGATGCTTGCCTGCTATCCATCTGTTAATGCTGACTGGTTAATTCTTGGCAAAGGTAGTATGTTCAAGCATGAAAGTGTTCAGGGGAATCTCTTTCAGGCACAGTATGAAAACAAGGAGTCATTAGCGGAAAAAAGTAAAAAACCTGATAATTCCGAAACCGGCAATAAGCATGAAGATACAACAGATCACGATAATGATAATACAACATCCAAAACAAATACAAATGTAATTGAAGGCGAAGACAGGCGTGATTACAAAAGTAATCCCCTCAATAATGGTGGCGTTACAAATGTAATCGAAAGAAAGCAGATGATGAAAATTGTTATATTTTATGCAGATAGAAGCTTTGAAGAATATTATCCGGAGAATTCATGACTAATATACCGGTATGATTAATAACACTGGTAACATATTTGAAACTTATAACTATTTTTGCCATTGCATTTACTCTTTATGTCACAAGGACCTGTAATTTGTGCGCTATTTGAACTGATAAAGATTAATCTATATTTATAACTAAAAATGATATACCAAAAATTTCTGAGACCAGTTTTATTTCTTTTTAGTCCCGAGAAAGTGCATTATTTTGTTGTTTTATTGCTACAAGCAGTAAATGCTGTTCCAGGAGTAACCAAAATTTTAAGAAACTTTTATTGTGTATCAGATAAATCTCTCGAACGTAATGTTTTTGGTTTGAAATTTGATAATCCGGTTGGCCTCGCTGCAGGATTTGACAAAAATGCTGAATTCTATAATGAATTATCTTGTTTTGGATTTTCGTTTATAGAGATAGGTACAGTAACTCCCGAACCTCAACCCGGTAACCCTAAACCCCGTTCATTCAGGCTTGTTAAAGATAAAGCCCTGATTAACAGGATGGGAATCAACAATCAGGGTGCTCGTAAAATTGCTCAAAACATCAGAAAAAACAGCCCCAATGTTATAATAGGAGGGAATATAGGAAAAAATACTTTAACACCAAATGACAATGCTATAGATGATTATATACAGTGTTTTAATGTACTTAATGAAGTAGTAGATTATTTTGTAGTCAATATTAGTTGTCCGAATATAGGAGATATAAAAAAGCTTCAGGATATTGATATACTGTCAGATATTCTTATTTCACTTAAAAAGCTTTCATCAGAAGATCCTCCCGAAAAACGAAAACCAATATTACTTAAGATTTCTCCCGATTTGAATGATCAACAGCTTGATGAAGTAGTGGAAATCGCATTGCAAACCGGCATTGATGGTATGGTAGCTACCAATACGACTCTTATGCGCCAAAATATCCGGACAGACAAAACCAGGCTTGATAGTATTGGAAAAGGAGGATTGAGCGGACTTCCTCTTAGGGATCGCTCAACATATATTATAAAATATCTTGCAAAAAAGCTAAATGGAAAAATACCTGTTATAGGAGTTGGCGGAATTATGAGTCCGGAAGATGCACTTGAAAAACTGAACGCCGGAGCCAGTCTTATTCAGATTTATACCGGATTTATCTATGAAGGTCCCCAATTGGTGAAAAAAATAAATAAAGCTATTATGGAGGAGTCAGGTTCTTTATAATACCGCTGCTTATATGGTCCGGTCTAATTGTATATTTAATTTTTTATGCCGGTATTGATTTTTGATAATAATAAAATTGTTTAGTTAATTTGCTATACTAAATTTTAAAATGGATAATATGGAAATGCTGAAAGAAAAAAATGCACTCATCACAGGTGGTAGTCGTGGTATCGGCAGAGAAATAGCCCTTACATTTGCTCGTCAGGGTGCAAATATTGCTTTTACAGATCTCGTATATGATGATAATGCCAAAACCCTGGAAGATGAGATCAGGAATATGGGAGTACAGGTAAAATGCTATCCTTCTAATGCCGCTCAATTTAATGAAACAGGCGAGACTGTTGATCTTGTAGCTAAAGAATTCGGCAGTATTGATATTCTGGTTAACAACGCCGGTATTACCAAAGATACATTGTTAATGAGGATGACAGAAGAACAGTGGGATGCAGTCATTAATGTTAACCTGAAATCAGTTTTCAATTTCACCAGGGCTGTTCAGAAGTATATGCTTAAACAGCGTTCAGGTTCAATTATCAATATGAGTTCGGTTGTTGGAGTGAGCGGAAACGCAGGCCAGTCAAATTATTCTGCTTCTAAAGCAGGTATCATTGGATTCACCAAATCAATAGCTAAAGAACTTGGTTCACGAAATATTCGCTGCAATGCCATTGCTCCGGGATTTATAATGACAGAAATGACTGCCCGGTTACCTGAAGATGTGCGCAAGCAATGGGCGGAAACTATTCCTCTTAAGAGGGGAGGTACTCCTGTAGATGTTGCAAACGCAACCCTTTTCCTTGCTTCTGATCTGTCTTCATATATCAGCGGACAGGTTATCAGTGTTTGTGGAGGAATGCAAACCTGATTGTTAAGAGTTTGCCCACCAAAACGGTAATTGTTGCACCGATAAGGGTGTACCAGGTCCATGCAATATCAGTAAAAAGTATAATATACACCATTCCCAGGATACCGGCAATGAATGCAGGTATTGCATGCCTGATCTGAGGTGCCTTGAAAAGTACTCCCAGGAAGAATGTACCCAGTAATCCTCCATAAGTAAAAGAAGCAATAGAAAGTGCCAGTTCAACAACAGCCTGGGAACTTTGCATGAAAAATATGGCGGAACCTACCAGCAGAAGACACCATACCAGGGTAATAAATCTTGACACTGCCATTTCATTTGATGAATTAAGTCTTTTATAATATGGCATTACATAATCATACATGGTTGCAGAGCCAAGGGCAGTAATTGAACTGGAGAGGGTCGACATTGCAGCAGCGAACAGGGCGGCAATAATCAGTCCTGAAAGACCTGCGGGCATTTCTTCAATTATAAATTTCGGAAATACTTCATCAGGAGGTATTTCTGCCCCCGAATAAAAAACGTATAGAAGACTCCCCAGGAAAAGAAATAAACCAAACTGGAGTATTATGATACCGCCAGTTAGTACGAGCGCCTTCCGGCTGCCGGAAAGAGATCCTGCAGCCAGTAATCTCTGAACTATAAGCTGATCGATCCCATGTGAAGCCATCGATAAAAATGCTCCCCCCAGAATGCTGGCAATGAAGGTATAGGGTGTGGCAAAAAAGCCTCTTAAACCTCCTTTAAGAGAGAAATTGTATATTTCAAATTTACCGGCATCAGAGGCTTTGGCAATACCTCCGGCAAGCCCCCCTTCAAGATCACCGCTGACAATTAGAATTGCTGCTACTGCCCCTGTAAAATATATAAAAAGCTGAACAACATCCATCCATACAACAGCACGTAACCCACCTACATATGTATAACTTAAAGAGATAACAGCTATCAGGAATATAGAAGCAATATATATCCAGTTCGCTGAAAAATTTGCAGCTAAGAATGTATTTTGGAGAATAAGAGCCAAAGGTATTGCGGTAGCAAATAATCTTACCCCGTCAGCACCTAGCCTTGTAATCATAAATACACCGGACGCCAGGTTTTTCATGGGGGTCCCGAATCTGTTTGCCAGGAATGTATAGGCAGTCCCCATTTCGCCCTTAAAATACGCCGGAAGAATAACCAGGGCTACAATAACCCTACCCAGAAAATACCCCAGTGTAAGTTGCAGGAAATTCATATTTGTAAGATAGGCCAGTCCCGGAATACTTATAAATGTCAAAGTACTTGTTTCCGTAGCAACAATGGCAAAACAAACTGCCCACCAGGGTATTTTTTTTCCCCCCAGAAAATACTCTTTTGAAGTGCCCTGTTTTCCGGCTATTTTTATACCAAACCAGGTTATTCCTGCAAGATATGTAATAAGGATGAATGTGTCCAGGTAGGAAAAATGCATGTTTAGCAGTTATTTAATTCTGATATATGGTTCTCCCGGAAATAATAGTGTACTTCACATTAAAATTTTCGTCGATAATCACAATATCAGCATCTTTACCTGCTTCGATACTGCCTTTGTATTTATCAATACCGAGGATGCGTGCTGGATTAATTGAAACACAATCTATTGCCTCCCTGAAACCGGCACCGGTAAACTTGATAAAGTTGGCTGAAATCTTTCCCAGTCCCATAGTTGACCCAATTAATGTGCCATCAAGATACCTGGCAAGACCGTTTATCGATGTATATTCCCGGTTATTGTAAGTATAAGTGCCGTCAGGTAATCCCATACCACTTATACCATCAGTTATACAAGCAACAAGCCTTTTTCCTGCAAGTCTGGAAGCCAGATTTATCATTGCCGGATGAATATGGTAGGAATCTGCAATCAGTTCAATACTGATTTCGGGATGTTCAAAAATGGCGGCAAGTGGCCCCGGATCCCTGTGATGGAGTGAACGCATGGCATTAAAAAGGTGTGTAACATGGCTTATACCGTAATCAAACCCCTTTTTTGTTTCCTCATAACCTGCGTCTGAATGACCAAAAGCTGCAATTATCCCTGCATCTGTTAGTCTGCGTATAATTTTTTCATTTCCTGGTAATTCTGGAGCTATACACATTATTCGCAGTTTTCCGACTGATTCTTCAATAATCCGGTCCAGAATTTCAGGTGAAGGCCTTGTAATGCTTTCCGGAAGAATACCACCTCTCTTTTCCTTATTGATAAAAGGTCCTTCAACATATGAACCCAGAAGTGTGGCCCCTCCCAGGTCTACCCCTGTACATTCACCTGCAATTTGCAGATGGATATTTCTTTTACCTGGTTGAATAACCATGGCACTGAGAAAACCTGTGGTTCCCAGACTCGCCAGGGTGCGGGAAATAGTCTGCAGGGACTCCCTCTCTCCGTCAAGACTATCGGAACCACCAGCGCCATGAATATGCATGTCAATCATGCCAGGAATTGCGATATTTCCTTTGGCATCTATGCTTTTACCGGTGCGGACAATTTCACCGGCTGGTGCTGTACAGATAATCTTCCCCTTTGCAACAAGAATATCATATTTAATTGTATCTTTAATATTATAGTATAGAGATACATTTTGTATTAGCAGACTGTCCGGCATAATTTATTTTTAATATGTTTTCTTATTAAATCGGAAAAATACATAATCTTTACAACAAATTAAACAGTCAGGTAAATTGGTAACTGATTTTATTCATAATATTTTCCATTTATGGCTTATCGATTCTTGTTTTTCATATATCCGTTTTTTTTTCTATCATGTGTTTCTGTGTCAACTATTAACATTCAAGTTCTGGAACCTGCCCCCGAACCTGTAACAACTTATGCTAACACAGCCATAATAGTAAACAGAGCTCTGCAAGATAATACAGATCAGGAAAACAACTTTCAGAATTCTTCGGAGACGTCACCATTAATGCTACATAACATAACAACAACTGAAGTTATATTTTCACTTGCTGATATTTTGAATGAATCACCCGGTCTTGATTACCTGGATAAGGATATGCTTCTGGAAATTCCAGGAAGTAAAGAGATTTCCATTCAGGACCCATTAAACCCGGAACTGGTTTTATTTATTTGTGATTCTCTTGACGCTAATGCTGTTATAGCCCTGGAAGTTTTTAATGCAGAATTACCAGACGACATAAAGATAACATTTATAAGTGATGAATTTGGCAGTTATTTTTTGGGAGAGATGTATGTAAATATCTCTGCTTTATGGCGGATCTATGAAGGCGACTATGGTGAGATTATTAATGAGCATGTTTGGTTTGATACGATTAACTGGGAATATGCTGCATTTAATGCTTATGAAGTACCTGAAAGAATACCTTCGCCGGAAGAAGCACTCATGGAATCTGCTTATTTCACTGCATTGAATTATGCAAGAAAAATTTCACCATACTGGATTGAGCAGGGAAGAATGTATTTTGAGCGAGGTTTATATATGCTCAGGATAGCTTCCTCTCACCTGAATAATGGTAATTATGACAGAGCCAAAGAAATATATACCGATCTTCTGGATAGGCGGAATGATAATGTTGTTGCAGCCGCACTTCATAATCTTGCCTTAATTAGTGAGATGAGAGGTGAATACCCTGAAGCAATTAAATTTGCCAGGGAAGCCTATAAAAAAAGGAGGCATCCGGCAACAGTAGCTTACATTGATATTCTGGAAGAAAGAATTAAAAAGGCCGGAGAACTGGATAACCAACTGGGCAGAGACCGGTAAAAATATTATCTTTGAGCTTTTTGATTAAAAACCAGGAGATGATATTTTATATTATTGTTGCGCTTGTTATTGCTTCCTTTTTGATGGAAGTATTTTTGGAATATCTGAATTCCACCCGCAGAACACCCGTGTTGCCCGAAGATCTCCGGGATATTTATAATGAGGATAAATATCGCAAGTCCGTCGAATATGAAAAAGTTAAACAGCGGTTTTCGCTGGTCCGTGGATTATTCTCTCTCGGACTTGTGCTGGCAATGCTCTTTCTGGAAGGTTTTGCTTTTGTGGATGAATTTGCACGGGGATTATCCTCCAGTCCAGTAATAATTGCACTGATCTTTTTTGGCATAATCATGTTTGCATCCGATATTTTGCATATACCATTTGACTGGTATGGTACTTTTGTCATTGAAGAAAAGTTCGGATTCAATAAATCCACGCCGGCAATATTTATTTCAGATAAAATTAAAGGATGGCTGCTTGGTATAGTTATCGGCGGGGGACTCCTTGCACTAATAACCTGGTTCTATTATCTTACCACGGTATGGTTTTGGGTCTATGCACTTGCACTTATAACATTTTTCATGATCTTCATGAATCTGTTTTATTCAACTCTGATAGTCCCGCTTTTCAATAAACAAACTCCGCTTGAAGAGGGAGAACTTCGTGAATCAATAGAATCAATAAGTCGCCGGACAGATTTTCGTCTCAATGATGTATTTGTTATAGACGGGTCAAAACGGAGTACCAAAGCTAATGCCTATTTTGCCGGTCTCGGAAAGAAAAAACGGATAGTGCTTTTTGACACCTTGATTGAGGACTTGAAAATTAAAGAAATAGTTGGTGTTTTGGCTCATGAAATAGGTCACTATAAGAAAAAGCATATTATTTCCGGATTGGCAATTTCATTCATAACCAGTGCGATTACCTTGTATATACTTTCCCTGATGGTTTCAAATCCTGCTCTTTCTTCAGCCCTCGGATCAGACCAGCCTTCATTTCATATGGGATTGTTAGCCTTTGGTATACTTTACTCTCCTGTCTCCGCAATTTTCGGTGTTGCCGGTAACTGGATTTCAAGGAAAAATGAGTATGAAGCCGACCATTTTGCTGCGCAGCACCATCCGGCACAATATCTGGTAAGTGCATTAAAAAAATTATCGGTCAAAAATCTGAGTAATCTGCGGCCACATCCATTATATGTGTTCATTCACTATTCGCATCCTCCTTTGCTTAAAAGACTGGAAAAATTAAAAAATGCAGAACAATAAGTAATCCGGGCAATTTTTATATAATTTTGTTGTTTATATGACCATAAACCAGAAACACAGTTCTAATTTGTTCATTACTTAAACCCGAGAACAATGAAAAGATTAATATTAATAACGATGGTGGCTTTATTAATGGCACCGGCCCTGAATTCACAAATCCGTATGGGGGTAAGAGGCGGAATTAATACTGCATATTTTAAGGCTTCGGATATCACAACTGACGATTACCGGTTTACAATCCTCAATGATGCAACCATAGGATTTCATGGGGGAGTAATGATGCAGGTATCCTTTTTTGGCCTGTTTTTACAGCCTGAATTGCTGCTTACCTCGCTGGACAGTGAGGTAAGAGTGAGAGACCTGGATCAGAGTAATGCAGTTGGACGTATCAGAGAACAAAGTTTTACGAAACTTGATTTTCCGGTGCTTTTAGGAAAACGTTTTGGGCCGGCACGAGTTGGGATTGGGCCAGTCGGCACAATAATGCTCAGTACCAGTTCAGAACTGGGTGAATTTGGACTTGAGGAACAATTTAACTCAGCTACTTTTGGTTATCAGCTTGGAGTGGGACTGGATGTTCTTAAATTTCTTGCTCTTGATCTGAAATATGAAGGAAATTTAAGCAAGCTTGGCAGTGGAGTTACGATCGGGGAACGTGATATGGAATTTGACTCCCGCAGCAGGCAATTTATTGTGAGTGTGGGAATATTCTTTTAGTTTTTTTCCAGTCTAAACGGAATACTGATTATTAATAATAATAAAAAATACCAATATCAAACGATCCTGACAAATCGTTTGATATTGGTATTTTTTATTTAAATCACTCTGGTGTTGTTTGACTACCTGGATTGCCGGATCCCTTTGTAAAAGTTCTTTACGAAATCGTATACAAAATTAGATTTATATAAAGAACGGAAAATTGAATAGGAAATTAGCCGGTTACGGATATTATGCTTAATACTTTGCACGGAAGAGGAAAAACCCGAAAAAATATGATAATTCGCATTTTTAAGCTTTTCTTCGTGTAGCTTAGCTTCAAACTTGAGTCTAGCCTTTTCAAGTTTTATATCATGCATCGAATTAAAACTTCTTTTATTTTTCATCATTTACCGGTTCTTCAGATTCATCATCATCATCTTCATAAATAATGGCAGACAACGATCTTATAATAGGTCCGGTAATAAGGCGTTTACGGCTGATTATAAATATTAGTCCAAGAACCAGATAAATACCCGCCAATATCAGGAATCCTAAAGAAAGATCACCTGTACGTTGACCATACCAGAATGCAAAAGCCAGCGAAAAAAATAGTAAACAAAAAGCAACGATCAAAACGATGATAACCGAACCAAGAAAAAAAGCCCCTGCCAGTGCGGTTTTTTCCAGCAGGGACAATTTCCAAAGCTCAATCCTTGTATTCACGTAAGAACGCGCAATTGCTATTATTTCAGTAACATTGCTTGAAAAGGATTTATTAGTCATTTATTAACTATTTTGTGGCTTTTTCTTTAACTTCTTTTATTTCCTGCTTAGTTTTTTTCTCAAGATCGGCCATCTTTTCTTTTGTTTCATCGACAAATCCTGAAACAAATTTACTCAGATCATCCATTTTATGCGTTAAATTATCTTTCATTTCATCGCTTACCTTCTGAGCTTGTTCTTTAATCTTTTTTCTAGTTGAAGTTCCTTTTTCAGGTGCAAAAAGTATTCCTAATGCCGCACCTGCGGCAGCACCTGCCATAAATCCTAAAACTGCACTAACTGATGATTTACTCATAATTATTTTATTTTATAAGGTTAATATTAAATTGAAAAATATTGCAAAATGCAATATAAAAGCTTTTAATCTTGAAATTTCAAGTTAAGAATGTAATATAATCTATTTTTTATAAAAAACCAAATATTTGTGGATCCAAATCATCGTTTAAATAAACAGATCAATATTTTTATCCATTAAATAGTTTATAAGCTATTGACCTTAGCATTTATCTAAGAAGATCATTGCCATTACATCAATGTGACTTGACATCAGCATATATTATGACAAATAATAAATTAAATTTACATTCATAAATATAAAGGAATTAACCTCTGATTTGTTCATGAAAAATCAATACTTTAAGGATAAGACCCTGCTGATTGAACCAGGAAACAAATATGATCTGAAGATTATTAAGCTTATAAATGTTGCTGATGATCAGGAATTTTACGTGGGCAGGGATAAGAACGGGCTGAAACATCTGATACCTGTAAAATATTATATTCAATATGGGATCAGGGCAGGGGATAGCATCAAATGCCATCTGGACAAGATAAATTGTCTAGGAAGATTTTTTTTTGAACCGGAACATCCCGTATACAAACGTTGTGAGTCATATCATTTCAAACTTATCGAATTTAATAATTTTCATCACGATGAAAAATTTTTTACGGCAAGGGTAAGAGATGTTTTCGGGAAAGAACATGATACCAAAAAATTTAAAATGAAGAACGAATGCCCGGCACTAAAAATATCATCAGTTTTGTGTCTTGTGACTTCTATTAAGAAAGCCAGACTATCATTAAAGGTTATAGACTCCGGGATTATCAAAATTGGCTAGAACTCCGCATTTAACACATTTTAATATAATCTGACTCCAGTTTAGCCAAAAAATACTGAACATTTTGTTTTAATCTACTGTTAATTAGATTAAATAAGATTAATATGAAAAAAATCTTTTTAACAGCCGTTATAATTCTTGTTTCTGTAACCGGAGCTTATAGTCAAATACCGGCTATGACTTTTGAGGAATTTCAACCATTGCTTAACACAAACAGTGATTCGGTATTTGTAGTCAATTTTTGGGCTACGTGGTGCTTACCATGCGTAAAGGAATTGCCAGAGTTCGAAAAACTCAATGACATTTATTCGGATAAACAAGTGAAGGTCATCCTTGTCAGCCTCGATAATCCCATTCATATGGAATCAAGGATAATGCCGTTTATTAAAAAACATGATTTACAGTCAGAAATTATTTTACTGGACGACCCCAGAAGCAACCAGTGGATTCCTCGTGTAGATGATTCCTGGAGTGGGTCAATACCCGCAACTATAATTTTCACCAAAGATAAAAGATCTTTCTACGAACAGGTATTTACATACAGTGAATTAGAAGATATCGTAAAGTCAAAATTAAATTAGATTGTCAAACCAGAAAACCACTACTATGAAAAAAATGTTATTTTTATTCATGTTTAGCGTTTTGGCTGTTATTCATATTTCAGCACAGGGATACCAGGTAGGTGACAAAGCAGCAGATTTCAGGCTGAAGAATGTTGATGGAAATTACGTAAGTATGAGTGATTATCCTGATGCCAGAGGGTTTGTTGTGGTATTCACATGCAACCATTGCCCATATGCCGTAGCATATGAGGATCGGTTGATAGATATAGATAAAAAATACAGACCCCAGGGATTCCCGGTAATAGCTATTAACCCGAATGATCCTGCTGTCCAACCACAGGATTCCTATGAACTCATGCAGGTTAGGGCTAATGAAAAAGGATTTACATTTCCTTACCTTATTGATGAAGGACAAGAAGTATATCCTGTTTACGGGGCAACAAGAACACCGCATGTCTTTCTTCTCAACAGGAAGGGGGGTGACCTGGTAGTTGCCTACATCGGAACTATTGATGACAATTACAGGAATGCTTCTGCCGTTGAAGAAAGATTTCTTTCAAATGCAATAAATGCTTTAATAAATGGCAATAAGCCAGAACCTGAATACACCAGGGCCATAGGATGTACCATTAAAACAGTAAATTAATAAAATGACACAACCTGCGCATTGATGGAAAGTAATTCCATAACTTTCTGTTAAGAATCCTGTTATTGTATAATGATAACCAAAACAGCCATGTGGCCTTTCCGGCACATGGCTGTTTTAATTTATTAAAGTATTACCAATATTATTTCAGATTGATATATTTTTTAATAATTTCGCCGGTTGTTTAGAATTGGATGTTTATATTTACTGCCAAATCATATCAATAACCAGATATTATCAATATTGTTTATGAAGAAGAGTTTTGCAAGAGGATTGATTATTAAATTTACAGTATTGTTTGTCCTTTATTTCCTGGATGTTACATTGATATCATCAGTAAACAGCTCTATGCATGAAGTACTTCGTTCAGAGCAAACAGAACCGATTTCGTTCAGGATTAATAATGAATTATCTGATTTTGAGGATTTTGAAGACCTGGAATCAGGTATTGCCTTTCTATTAGGCAAGTATGATATGAAGGGAGCTTCTGTTGCAGTTGCAAAAGACGGCAAACTGGTTTTTGCCAAAGGGTTTGGATATGCTGATATTGAAGCTTTGCAACCGGTAGAACCAAAACATATGTTCAGGATTGCCAGTGTATCTAAACTTATTACTGCAACTGCCATTATGAAAATGCGGGAGTTAGGTTTACTGGATCTTGATGACAGGGTTTTTGGCCCCGGAGGTATACTTAATGATTCTGCTCTTCTGGACTATACCGATCGCAGGGTCGAAGATATTACCATCAGGCATCTCCTTAATCATTCCGCCGGCTGGAGCAGGCGTTATGGGGACCATATGTTTATGCCCCATCATATTTCAAGGGAAATGAAAGTTGACCTGCCAGTCCAGGTGAACGATATTATAAGGTTTGCATTAAAAAAACGACTTCATTTCACACCCGGCTCGGGAACCAGTTATTCAAATCTCGGGTATGCTATACTTGGAGAGGTAATCAGTAAGGTTTCCGGCAGAACATATGAGGATTATATCAGGGAAACCATATTATTCCCGCTTGGAATCCAGGACATAAAAATAGGCCGTAACAGGGAAGCCGACCGTTTTAAAAATGAGGTAAAATATTATGAACAATCCAATGCATTTAAAATCCGTTCTGCTTATAATCACAATGATCTGGTCCCCGTATCATATGGGGGTAACGATATAGAAGTGCTTGGTGCTGCAGGAGGATGGATTGCCTCTCCATCTGAGTTCCTGAAACTTATTGTTGCAATAGACGGACATACCGGCGTAAATGACATATTATCGGCCGAAAGTATCAAAATAATGACTGATAAAAGAATTTCAGGAGGTAGTACAATAGGGTGGAGCTATTCGGACCGGTATGGCAAATGGTGGCGTACCGGCACATTTGCCGGGACTTCTGCCCTGGTTATGCGTCAATCCAATGGTATCAGCTGGGCTGTATTTTTCAATTCAAGTACCTATAAAGGAACAAATCTGGCCAGAGAAATAACCCGTAAAGTGCAGACAGCCCTCAATAAAATAGAAGAATGGCCTGACCATGACCTATTTTATCACTTCGATACACCACCATTCCTCTACCCGGATATAGCTGAATTAAGATAAGAAAACAGAGTCCCCCGATATCACAACGGAATGTTCCCATGTTTTCTGGAAGGCCCGGAAACACTTTTGTTTTGAGTCATTTCCAATGCTGCTATAAGCTTTTTGCGAGTTTCACGAGGGTAAATTATCTCATCAATATATCCAAGTTCAGCAGCTTTATAGGGATTTGCAAATGCTTCCCGGTAGTCCGCAACGGCTTTGGATTTATCTTCATCAGATATCTTTTTCCTGAATATAATATTAACTGCTCCTTCCGGACCCATAACAGCGATTTCTGCTGTTGGATAGGCAAGATTAACATCAGCACCTATATGTTTGCTGGCCATAACATCGTAAGCCCCTCCGTATGCCTTTCTGGTAATCAGAGTGATTTTAGGGACGGTTGCTTCTGAAAAAGCGTACAATAATTTTGCGCCATGCTTTATAATACCACCAAATTCCTGTGTCGCACCAGGCAAAAATCCGGGAACATCAACAAGACTTATGAGGGGAATATTGAAAGCATCGCAAAAGCGAACAAATCTTGCGGCTTTTACCGATGAATTTATATCTAGAACACCTGCAAGAAACGCAGGCTGATTTGCGACAAATCCGACTGGTCTTCCCGCCATACGGCCAAATCCCGTGATCATATTTTTGGCATAATGGGGCATGATCTCAAGAAAATTATTGTCATCAACAACCGATTCAATAATAGTCATCATATCATAAGGTTTGTTTGGATCGGCCGGTACAATTTTTTGCAGACTCTCATCTTCCCGGATTATATCACCGGAATATTGTCTGACCGGTGGATCTTCCATATTATTTGACGGTAGAAACCCGGTAAGCTCCCTTATCATCATCAGAGTATTCTCATCATTATCACCTATCATATGTGCAACCCCGCTTTTCGAATTATGTGTCATCGCGCCCCCCAGCTCTTCTTTAGTAACTGTCTCATGTGTTACTGCTTTGATAACATCCGGACCGGTTACAAACATGTAACTTGTTTCCCTGGTCATAACAATAAAATCGGTAAGTGCAGGAGAGTATACAGCGCCTCCTGCACATGGTCCCAGTATGGCTGAAATTTGAGGTATAACTCCCGATGCTTTTACATTAAGATGGAATATATCTGCATATCCGGCAAGACTTTGTACACCCTCCTGAATCCTGGCACCGCCTGAATCATTTAATCCTATCAAAGGGGCCCCCATTTTTATGGCCATTTCCATAACTTTAACTACTTTGTCAGCATTGGCTCTACTTAATGTACCGCCAAAAACAGTAAAATCCTGTGCGAAGACAAAGACCAGCCTACCGTCAATTTTCCCATATCCCGAAACAATTCCGTCTCCCTGTATCTTATTTTTCTCCATTCCAAAATCAGTACAACGGTGTTTAACCATTTTATCTATCTCTTCAAAGGTTCCCTTATCAAGAAGCAGTTCCAAACGTTCCCGCGCTGAGAACTTTCCGGCTGCGTGTTGCTTTTCTATTCTTTCTTTACCTCCTCCCTTTAAAGATTCACGGTTTCGCTCATCAAGCTCATTAAACTTTTCTTCTAGTGTTGACATAATATTTAAATTTTTTATTATTGGGAAACCCTCATTTAAAGGGTCAGATAATGCTTTACGCATTATTAATCATAAAATTAACAGTAGTGATTTACCAATAAAAAATTAATAATCTGTTAAAGAGATTGTGTCAGATTATATAACATAGGGAAAAATTATAATAAATTACAACAGATTATTACAAATTGTTAACTTAATATTTAAAAATATATTCTACTCAAGGATTATTAATGGAATATTCGCTTCGACGACATCTCCTGCGATAACTTTAACTTCTTTTACCAGTCCGCTTTTCCCTGTTTTATATTCGCTCTCCATCTTCATTGCAGAAACGGTTATAACCACCTGACCTGCATCAACCTTATCACCTTCCTCTACCATAACTTTTACTATTTTACCAGGCATGGGACATGAAATGATATTTTCATCATCTAAAGCGGCAGATTTCAACCTGTTTTGCATGTAACGCATTTCAGAATCAATGACCTCGATATTAAAGGAGTAGCATGAATGTTTAACTGAATATGTATTTTTCCGGCTGGAGGGAACTACCTCAATATCGTAAGATTTGTTTCCTGAAAGGAGTGAATAAATATTATTTTCTACCCTGACAATATCCAGATTATATTCTTTATCTCCTAAAAAAACTTTTAATTTATTACCGTCTCTTTCAATAATTCTGATCGTTTCTAAACGATTACCGGTTTTTAGCTGAATTTCAGACATAAATATCAATTTTGTATGATTACTGGATAATTACCTGGATAAATTACTCTTTCTATTTTGAATTTTCCAGTTTGAATATTTTTTTGAGGCCTGACCGTTTGATTTAGATCCTGAATTTTCAAGATGTTCCATAAAAGCAACTATCATAGCCATGTCTTCGATATCCGGTGAATCATCACATCGCATAAACAATATATCTTTATGTGTATCTACAAAGTGAGTATCATATTCTCCGGATATAAATTCAGGAATTTCCATAATTTTCTTAAGGAAATCGATTGATGTTTTGATTCCCATAATATAATACTCATCCAGTGATCGTTGCATGCGCCTGACAGCTTCATTTCTGGTTTTTCCCCAGGTTATTAATTTCGAGATCATGGGATCATAATGGATAGGAATTTCATAACCTTCATACACATATCCGTCTGTTCTTACACCAAAACCCATAGGTTCGGTTATTTTTTTTATTAAACCCGGACTTGGCATGAAATTATTGTCCGGATCCTCAGCATATATTCTGCATTCTATTGCATGGCCGTCCTGGAATATATCGGATTGACTGAAACTAAGATTTTCACCTGAAGCAATCCTTATCTGTTCCTTTACCAGGTCAACCCCGGTTACACGTTCTGTTATCGGATGCTCCACCTGTAACCGGGTATTCATTTCCAGAAAATAATAATTGAGCTGGTCATCCACAAGGAATTCAATTGTTCCTGCTCCTTCATATTTAACAGATAGCGCCGCTGCTATGGCTTTTTCTCCCATTTCTTTTCGCAATTCTTCTGTCATGACAGGGGAGGGGGTTTCTTCTATTATTTTCTGGTGTCTTCGCTGGATGGAACATTCCCGTTCACAAAGATGAATAATATTCCCATGTTGATCAGCCAGAACCTGAAACTCAATATGGTGAGGGGATGATATATACTTTTCAATATATACCGAATCATCGCCAAAAGATGCCTTTGCTTCAGATTTTGCGGCATTTATTGCCTGAAGTGATTCCGATTCATCAAAAACCAGTCTCATTCCTTTCCCGCCTCCACCTGAAGAAGCTTTTATCATTACCGGATAGCCAATTTTTCTAATTGCCTCCAGTGCTTCTTCGGAACCTTCTATCTTATTTCTGGTTCCGGGAACAACCGGCACTCCTGCCTGCATCATTATGCTTCTGGCAGAAATCTTATCTCCCATAAGGCGTATACTTTCCGCAGAAGGTCCTATAAAGGTTATTCCATTTTCTCGCACAAGGTCCGCAAATTCAGCGTTTTCTGATAAAAATCCATAACCCGGATGTATTGCATCTGATTCGCTTCTTTGTGCAGCTTCAATTATCTTCTCCTTGACAAGATAGCTTTCGTTAGATGGAGAAGCTCCTATATGGATAGCCTCGTCTGCATATCTGACATGCATTGATTTCCTGTCTGCATCAGAAAATACGGCAACAGTTTTTATTCCCATTTCTCTGCAGGAACGCATAATCCTGACAGCTATTTCACCACGATTTGCTATAAGTACTTTCTTTATCATTATTTATTACTTATGGTTTGATAATAAGGCTCTTACAAGAGATTCAAATAGAATGCCTTATGTTATAAAACATGTAAACATATAAAAAAATTCAATAATTTAAGAACTCCCTTATTATTTCCCGAAATTTTACCTTAAGGTTACCTAAGAACGTTTTTTTTATCAATAATAACTTTCTATATTTATCGCCCCGGTCTGGGTTATCTCTTGCTTATATGGATTTAATTTTTGCTCATCAAATAGGATTTGATCATCTAAAAGATAAATATTTCAACTATTTCATAACTGCATCAGGATATGAAAACAGATGTACTTATCTTATTGACAGTATTGAAATTGAAGCCGGGAATAGAATAACTCTTGCCTTTGACGATAAAAAAGATATCCTGTTCAGAGAAAAAAATGATAAACGATTTTATGATGAAGGATTTAATTTCATAGAAGAATCTGCCAATAAAAAGGACAGAGTAACCCTGCTTCTGGATGAGATTTTTGAATCTCACATTGAAACGGAAAAGATAAGTATTTTGATTGATTATTCATGCATGAGCAAAATATGGTATGCCGGGATGCTGGAATACTTTATCTCAAAAGAATTATCCATAAATAATCTGGAAGTATATTTTTCCTATACATCTGCAGTTTTTTCAGAACCTGTAAATCCGGAGGGAAAAGTAATGCTTAATTCACCAAATGGCTTGTTAAGTGCAAATATTCAAAGTGAAAAACCACTTGCCCTTATTCTCGGACTTGGTTATGAAAGATTTCTGACCAGGGAAATTATTGATTCAATTAACTATAAAATTATTTATGTCTTTTATTCTGATCCTGCCTTTGACAGCCGCTATGCCGACAGGGTTACTAAAAATAACCGGCAGATTTTAAGATGTCTTCCGGAAGAACATATATACAGGTACCCGGTTGAAGATTTCAAAGAAACAGATTCTCTTCTCACTTCACTTACAATGAAACTAAGACTTAATTACCGGGTATCAATTCTTCCTGCCGGGCCAAAGCCTTTTACTCTTTCTTCCCTGCTTCTTGCCGCAAGATATCCGGATATTGAGGTTTGGAGCATTGACTCGGGACATGCTCCCGCAGCATATAACCGGAATCCTGCAGGAGCCCCCATGGTATGTAAGGTTTTATTCAGTAATGATGAAGACTCCTTCCTTTAAATACCTACAAATAAAGCATTTTGGTGCAATTTAAGTTTTATGGCTTACCGGATGTTATAATTAACAGATATTCCGCAACAAATAATCTTTATCCGGCGTACACAAAATAAGTAAGACCAGGTGCGAAGCTAATAATTACGGAATATATGGATGAAAATAAGGCAGACCAACTATGTCCGCGGTGCAAAAACCATATTGCAAAGGAAGAAATATGTCCGGGATGTATAAGCGAACTACTAGACCTCCATGATCACAGGATTGGGTGGAAAGTAGCACTTGAAATCGAAAAAGAAGAGAAGGATGGCGAAAACATATTTATTGAAATTCAATAAAATTAAACTTAGTGTTAAGAATTGACTCATAGTACTGACCACGTTCCAGCAAGTCATCATCACCATCTTCAAAATACCAGTTGATTATAAGATTCTTATCCCCGCCATCTTCCATCAGAAGCCTTAGTATCTCAAGGATATAGCGGGATGACCCACTATTGAAATATTCCAGTTCAATATCAAATACGGTTGTTTCCACAGGATCACGTAGGTATGCTTCCATCCAGTTCATTATAGGATCAAAAAATTTGGAAGGATTTTCGTGAATTGATCTTCCCCTTATTTTGAATTTACCCGATGGATCCAGACTCACAAAAGGTGTTCTGTTGGTTCCGTCAATATAGATTGGCTCCATTGTCGCCTTTATATAGATTCACGCTTAAATATGGAATTAGGCTTAAATATAGCTAATTAATTCAATATAGCAACACCGGGGAATGACCTTGCAAAAAATAGAGGATTTATAATAATCCGGTATATCAATCATCTATGTCCTCAATATCATCCGGGATATCGCCTGTCAGGTTTTGCTCATCTACCTCAATGTCATCTTCTTCAGCATCCTTTTCATCATTATCAGATATTGAATCAATCTTTACATTTACCTTAACCAGATAACTTGCCGTTTCTGTATCAACGGTAATAGCATGAAAAAAATCGGCTTCCCCCTTGGGAACCTTAATAATGTAGTCATTATACCCATTAGGGTATTTTTTGCGGATTGCTTCATGCACTCCTGCAGGAAGGTTATCCATATTGACTATCAATCGTTTTTTTTCCATAAGTAAAAGACACATAAATTTAATTTTGCAAAACTTTTCTTAAGAACAAATATATCCGGAAAATTAAACAAAAAAACATTTCCAAAAACAATCATACTATGATTTTTATTGTTTTTGAAAATGAAATGTAATAGTGCCATCCTGCACAGGCGGGGCATCGGACTTCTCGTCAAATATGCTTCCTGTCGCTGCTTCTAGAGCCATCTGAAAAATACATCTTTCATTAAAGCTCCCCGGATCACCATCAATATTTGCACTGATAACTTTCCCCTGCCGGTTTACAGAAATTTTCACTTCTACTATTCCTCCACCCGGACATTTATATACCGGCACAGGCATCCTAAGATGAATACGGCCCGGCAGATCATAAGTAATGGTAGTTGGTCCTGTATATGGTTCGTCATTAATATTTTTCTGGTCCGAAGTATCTGTTGGCAATTCAAAATTCATGTCCGGTTGTTCCGGCTCCGGCATTTTCCCGTTAGCAGCGTTATTAAGAATTTCATCCACACGATCGTCCAGCTCCGACATCTGATCTGGCGACATTTCCCTGAACTCATCTGGCACAGGTCTTTCCTCTGAAACATTGACTGCAATATTTCTTCTCAGCTGATCGCTTTCCGTATCCTCAGCAAAATCATCCCGATTCATAAGAGATTCTGTAAGCTCCCGGAATTCCTCTTCTGTAACGTCACTATCAAATTCAATTAGCATGCTCTGTTCAGACTGATGGCTTACCGACGAAAGCCTTGTTGCCATAATCACCACTACTAAAAGGAGGTGGAAGATCAGGGTACCAAGAAAACCGTTGATATTTTCTCTTATAAAACTCAGCATATAAAACATATTTTACTCCTGGAAATATCCCGCAAAGATAAAACGGGCCTCAAATATTAAAAACTTTCAAGAAACATAATAATGGCAGAATGGGGTGCAATATTAAAAGTATATTTCAGCGGGCCATCTGTCATTTCCCTTATTGCAAAATCATTGCCATAAGGGAAGGATATTATTTTAACAAGATTGCTTCCATCTTTGCAATGCATTAACTTGCAGGCATCTTCCGGAATATATAGATTTACATCTCTGTAAAAAACATTGGCGAAATTTAATATAATCACGGATGATTCCCGGTTATCATAACGTAAGTATGCAAATATTCTTGCATTGGTAGATTCAATCATTTCCTGATTTATCCACATCAGGTCATAAAATCCTCCTTGGCTGAACATTCTGTGATCATGGCATAGCCTGATTATCCCGGCATAAACATTTCTTAAATCCGCCAGATCTGCCGGGAGTGCTTCTTCATTGAACTCTCCAGCGTTCATCCATAGTTGAAGATTAGGTACAGTCCAATAATCAAAAATACTTGTGCGTCCGTCATCACCACTGAAACCACTGCTTCCTTCAGCCGGTTCACCAACTTCCTGTCCGGAATACAATAATAATGGTCCCGAATTCATTGTGGCAGCAAGTACCATTCCCGGAATTGCTTTCCATGGATTCCCGGCAAAAAACCGGGATGCAATTCTTTGTTCATCATGATTTTCAAGAAACCTGAGCATATTTTTTTCAAGCTGGCCTATTCGCTGCCAGCACCTTGTAAATGAACCAATATCTTCCTTTCCTTCAATCACATTGCGGGTCGATTCATAAAAATCTATTTTATCATATAAAAAATCAAATCCGCCGGTTTCAATGAAATCTTTATATAGATGAGGTTGATATATTTCTGCTATAAATATTATTTCAGAATATTGGTATTTTATGACAGGTATAAGCCATTCCCAGAATTCCAGCGGCACCATTTCAGCCATATCAACCCTGAAGCCATCAACTTTGCGGTTTGCCCAGTAAAGTATTACTGACTTCATCTTTTCCCATACAGGAGGAAGGGGTTGAAAATGTTTTTGTTTTCCCTTAAGATAATCTATTCCATAATTAAGCTTTACCGTTTCGTACCAGTCTCCGATACCAGGATCAGGCCTGAAACAATCATTTCCTGTAGCCCTTGCGGGGAATTCTGTATATGGGGAAGGATTTTTTCTATAATCGGTTATGACAGCATTTCTTTTTAAGACCTCATCAGGAAGTTTAAGTGCTTCTCCTGGAAAGTAATAAAAATCATTTTTTGCTGAAAAAGATTCCTCAGGGGTATCATTAGCCCCAAAATCATCATTGTTCGCATGTGGGGTTTCATCTGATTTATATAATCTTGCCAGGTGATTAGGTACAAAATCAATTATTACTTTAATTCCAGCAGCATGTGTCCTCGCTATAAGTTCGTCGAATTCCCGCATTCTGCCGGGAATATCATTGGCCAGATCGGGATTAACATCATAATAATCTTTTATTGCATATGGTGAACCGGCTCTTCCCTTAACAATTTCAGGATAATCATTCTCAATACCAAATTGTGAATAATCATTTGCTACAGCATGTTCAATAATACCGGTATACCAGATGTGGGTAATTCCAAAGTCTTTTAAGGAATTAAGTGCTGATTCATTAATATCTTCAAATTTTCCACATCCATTTTCATCTATGGTGCCATAAACTTTTACTTCGGTGGACTTATTGCCGAAAAGTCTGACAAATATCTGGTAAATAACCGGCTTCATTTAAATTAGTGAAAATTTAAGGCAAACCTAAATGTTTTTTTAATAACCACCATGCTTTCATTTCCGATCTGCATAATAATCGCTGCTATATTGAGATATTACTTAAATTTTATAGTTTTGCGCATTAAATAAAAGGTGTGCAATCTGAGATAATACTTAATCAAATAACCATTCTGGGTGTAATTGTCTGCATTGGCGTTATTGCCGCAAAAGCGGGTATTATTACAGAAAAATTGAAAGAGGGCATTGCCTCGCTGGTATTCAATATTACACTTCCCTTGCTTATACTAAGTTCCTTTACCACACTGGATATTACTGTTGAACTGCTCAATAATGGTTTGCTGGTAATTGTAATGGCACTGGCTTCATTATTTTTCCTGCTATTCACAGGGAAGCTATCCGCGATTGCACAGAAACTGGGAAGAGAAACTTATGCAATTCATATTCTTCATACTGCTTTCGGTAATATAGTTTTCCTGGGTTTTCCATTGATGAATGCACTCTTCCCTGGAGGAGAAGCACTTTTTTATGCTACGTTGTTTTACCTTGCTTCAACTTCAGTGATGTGGACTATAGGAGTGAATTTACTTAATTATTCGTCATCTCCCAGTATGGGACAGAAAATGAAGAATCTTATAAACCCCAATACCATAGCATTTTTCGCAGGAATCATGTTTATGCTTTCGGGAATAAGCATACCTAAAGTTATTGACACCCCATTGACCGGACTGGGCGAAACAACCAGCTATTTATCAATGCTATATATTGGCAGCATGCTTGCCCAAACAAATATCCGGAAGGTATTCAAAAGAGGTCAGACGTACCTGCTGTCCATTAATAAAATGGTTATCTCTCCTGTTTTACTTATAATAATATTTAAAGCGATACTAAATTTACTATCTTTAAATATTGACCCAGTGGCTTTTTCAGTTGTAATCTTACAATCCGGCACACCCTGTATGGCGATAATCGTTGTCCTTGCAAAAAAATTTAACGCCGATGATGCTCATGCAATGGAAAATGTTTTCATCTCCACGTTAATGAGTCTGTTTACTCTTCCTTTTCTCTACTGGATGATTGAAACCATTACATTTTAAAATTCATAACAATATAAGAAAATTAATTATGACCGATCTTACACTTACAACCCCTGCGTTATTATTTTCAGCAATTTCTTTGTTGCTGCTTGCTTATACGAACCGTTTTCTTGCTCTGGCTGCACTGGTAAGAAGTCTGCATGCAAAATACAAGGAGAACCCTGATGAAAGGTTATTCGGGCAAATAAAAAATCTCAGGCTACGGTTATCTCTTATCCGTCATATGCAGATATACGGTATCACAAGTTTGTTACTTTGTGTGGTTTGCATGTTTTTGATCTATATTGGTTCTATGATTACTGCTGTGTATGTTTTCGGTATTGCATTGTTGCTGCTGATCGCCTCATTAGGTATCTCAATATGGGAAATCCAGATATCAGTCCGCGCTCTCAACCTTCAACTAAGTGATATAGAGGATAGTAAGAGTTAAGGTTTTTTCGAATAAATTTATACCATTGGGAAAAAAATACTACTTTTATATAAAAAAGATATGAAAAATTTACCTGACCGGTCCAGAGTCGTCATCAGAATTAAAATTATAGCCATTGACGGGGTTTCCCTGATAACGGGTTACCCTCGGTACTAAAAATTGGATAATTTGGCATATACCTGATTATCTGAGGACTCATATTATTCAGGGAGGGTGAAATCAAGATTGGATGATAAAACTATTAACACTAAATTCTTCCGGTCTATAATAATTCTTATGTTTGTCCGTATGAATAAATAACTGATAACTATATTTTATAAATATGAAACCGCTGTTAATCATTATTTTTCTGATATTAAATTCATTTTCATCAAAACTATATTCATCAGAACTACAATTAGATATATGGTCTAACTTAAAGAATCTTCACCTTGAATTTTCTGATCGTGACCAAAAAAGGTTGACACGGATAGAACAACGAAAGGATAATGCTGAAGATCTTATTGCACAGGCCTCTTCATCTGAGAACAGGGAAGATACGGAAAAAGCGTTTAATGAACTTTTCACTGCCAGCCGGGAACTATATGATATTTATGAACGCTATTGTAAAAGTGAACGTGATGATCTTCCCGGTACTTTGCCACCGGAACTGGACAGGGCCTTTGAATTGGAGAGCAAAGCCCTGGAGAATTTGAACAAGGCAGAGATATTAAAAGCCGAAGCTGAGAATGCCGAAGAATTAACCAGCGTAAAAGATATTTATATGATGGCTTATGACCTTGAACAGATGGCACTGTTAAATATGGGAAGAGCCCTGCGTGTTTACCAGGATTATCCTGTAATGTATGCTTACGACTGGGATGATGATATCACAATAATGGAGGATTCACCTGAAAGAGTTGTACGGGTGATCAAAGACGATAATGAGGAAAAAGTTCAGCAAGAGGCAAGCAATGATACATCAGGAATAAAAGAATCGTTTGAGGGAATAACCTATATAGTGCAGATTGCCGCACATATACGGGAAATTCCGGAAGAGGAGATCCGGGAAATTTACAGTGGTAATAAAGAGGTTAAACTGATGCAGGAGGATAACTGGTATAAATATTATTTTGGTCCTTATGCAACATTTGAAAAAGCCGAGGAGGTTATGGAATCGCTTGATATCACAAATGTTTTTATTGCCGCATATTTAGATGGGAACAGGATTGGTATTGGTGAAGCAAGGGACCAGCAGGATCAGTAACAGAAATGACTTCATAAGCCAATTGTATGTAAAAGCGTATCAGCTTTATTACATTATCATTAACGGAAAGTACTTAATAAGTCCCTATGTGTTATCATTATTCCTTAGCGAAGACCGCCCGGGAGATCGCAGACCGGTATGGTATAAATATTAAAAGGACCGGAATTAATCCGGAGCCGGTTTATTATCACGTAAATGGATTTAATCACAATTCATTACCATCTGTTTATAAGGTTAATAGAACAGATGATTTAAACATGGAATTAATGCAATGGGGACTGGTACCTTCGTGGGTTAAAAATGAAGAACAGGCACTTAAGATTCGGTCGGCAACTCTTAACGCAAGGGCTGAGACTGTTGACTCAAAACCCAGTTTCAGAGGTGCATATTCTTACAGGCCCTGCTTGATACCAGCTACAGGTTATTTCGAATGGATGCACAAGTCCACCGGAAAAACCCCCTTCTTTATTTTCATACCCGACATGCCGGTTTTTTCCTTCGCCGGTATTTGGGAAGAATGGATCAATGAACACACTGGGGAGATCTTACGTTCGTTTTCAATCATCACTTGTGACGCAAACTCCCTGACAGCTAAAATACATAACAGCAAAAGAAGAATGCCCGTAATACTTGATCAGGTGACTGAAAAAAAATGGCTGAATAAAGATAAATCCTTTCGGAAATCTTTATTGCAGCCATTTGATCCAGGCAGAATGAATGCATATAGCATCAGTAAGAGAATAACCGATAAAAATCGTGATTCAAATGTGCCGGAGACTTTGGAACCGGTTAATTATAATAATTAACAGCCGCAGATAGTCGGGCAGCATTTTTTTCAACACTCATCCAAAATCCTTTTTTTACTTTAATAAAGCATATCAATAATGTTAATAATCAATTAATTATATTTTGCAAATAAACTATGTGCATGCCTTTTTCGCGTGACTTAACAAACGGATGGTCATCTGTAATACTTTTGGCCTAAAGAAATTTACATATTGAATGCGTATGTAGCAGATGAACCGTCAGGATAAACTCCCTGTATTACTACATTTCCTGAATAGTCCTCCAATAATTGAAGAACATGTGACGGTTGCTGAACTAATTGATTATTGATGCCTACTATGATGAATCCTTCTCTCATGCCGGCAGATTGTAACGGACCGCTTTCTATTTCCGTTACCTGAACTCCTCCCGGTAATTCAAGCTTTTCTTTTAAATCTTCGGGAACCATTCTAAAAGTAGCCCCAGTAATGATTCCTGCTGTTGCATAACCAGTTCATTATGTTCTTCCATAGTTATCAACTCTGCAGTTAATTCCGACCTGCTTCCGTCTCTCATGATCAATAATTCCACACTCTCTCCAGGATGATGACGGCTGATCTCCAGTTGAAGTCCGCTTGGACTGTTTACAGGATTTCCGTTGACTTCAAGAATCACATCGCCCCTTTGGACCCCTGCCTGACCAGCTGCACTGCCGTCTATTACATGTTCAACATAAACCCCTTCAATCTCTTCAATTCCTTCTTCTTCTGCAAGTTCTGAAGTAACATCCCTAATTGATACGCCCAGGATACCCCTTCTTACCTCTCCAAATTCTATAATATCATCTTTAACCCTTCGAACGATGACGGAAGGTATCGCAAATGCAGTACCAATATGAGTACGGGTAGGAGAGATGATCAATGTTGGTACACCTATTAGTTCTCCTCTAAGATTCACCAGTGCACCTCCGCTATTACCCATATTAACAGCTGCATCAGTCTGCAAAAAAGATTCAATAGGCATTTCTCCGCCCTGAAGTGCTCCCAGTGATCTTTCCTTAGCACTTATAATTCCTGCTGTAACCGAAGATGTCAGTCCGAAAGGATTTCCCACAGCCAACACCCATTCTCCTACCTCCAGATCATCTGAATTGCCGATTTCAATAAAAGACAGATCCGTTTCATCAATCTTCAGTATTGCAATATCTGTATTAGGATCCTGACCGACCACTTCTGCACTATATGTTCGTTGATCTTGCAGGGTCACTTCTATCTCATCTGCCTCAGCTATAACGTGATGGTTGGTGACTATATATCCATCGGCCGTAATTATCACACCTGACCCCATACCTTCCTGAGGTTGTCGTTCCTGTTCCCGTTCCTGTGGACCAAAAAAGAATTCAAGGGGACTACGGCCTCCTTCTCTTTCTGTTAGTGTTTTAACGTGTACCACACCGTTAATAGTATGGTTGGCGGCACGGGTGAAATCGGTATTTCCCGGACCGGAATCTCCGGATACGCCGGATTGCAATTCATTATTCTGAGAATTGTTTCTTGCCCTGCTTTCCGATGAATCATCGCATAAAGTAAATGCCGGAATCATTACCATCCCAGCAAATAAAGCAATTAATAAATTAAGATTAAATTTTCTTCTTCTCATGATTTACAAATTTTAAATTATTATATAATGGCAGATTACTGATCTTTAAATCATTATTAAAGAATTGATAATGCCGTTTGAGATTTTTCAAATCTCCCTTTCTGAATATTATTTTCACTTTAAATATTATATTCAATTCTTTTATGCCAAATACATGCCAGTAATAATGATATTAATAATAATCACTGAGATGATTTATTAGATAATTCCGGTAACATAATCTGTTTGACAAAAATGAATGAAAACTTAATGGTATAATGCTGTTCTCAGCGCAGTTCAGGTTGAAAATTATTTGAGTTGTTTTCTTTGCTGTATGTCCCTTTTTATGGACTGAACAATTAATGTTTAGACAGAAGAGATGGATAATTTTAGATAAGGGGAATTATATAATTGTAGAAAAATTGCAAAAACTGTGTTGTTTTTCCACAACAATTATAAATCATTATCCAGTTCATCGCTAACAGATTGCTTTGAGGGGGCGAAAAAATAACCAAGAGGCTCCAGTCCGTGGGTATGCATGGAAATAATCTTGATAATGGCAAATAAGGGGACGAACAAGATCATACCTGCCAATCCCCAGATCATGCCACCTAATGTAATTGCAACAATCACAATTAATGGATTAATTTTTACTTCACTTCCAATAATCAAAGGCTCCAGAACATAACTTTCAATCATCTGTTCAATGAAGATAATTAGTGTAAATAATAAAATTATTTGTAAATTTTGAAGATAAATAATTGAAAACAAGACAGGAAGTACACCACTGATAAAGGGCCCCAGATATGGGATTATTGTAACCAGGGCACCGGAAATAGTAAGCAGGCCAGCATAAGGAATGTCAAAAATCAAAAAAGTGATGTAATACATTATTGCCAGAATGCTCATAACCTTTGCTCTTCCCCATAAATAGTGGTACACAACCTTACCTGTTTTATTAAGGACAGCCTCGGTTTCATCTTTTTTTTCATTATTTGCAAATCTGAGAATGGTTTCAGTAAATTTATCCCTGTAATACAGTAATAGAAACACATATACCAGCACCAGTAAAAATCCGGCTGTTGTATTTAATATGTTACCCAAAAAAGAGGTAAGAGCTGATTCAGCTGCAATTAAAATATTATCTGATCTGTTTTTCCAAATATTTTTCTGTTCCTCCAAAGATAAATTTGTCAGCGATCTGATCTGGTCCTGAATATCCTGAATAAAAGTCTGTATTTCGTTTCTTACATCAGATATGTCCGACATGAACAGAGTCATCTGATATATAAAAATATATAAAATACCACCAACCACTATGAATATAACAACGGTGCTGATAAGTGAAGAAAAAATCCTGTTTATTTTTATCTTTTCAAGGATATTGGAAAAGGGGGTCATTAAAGAAGCAAAAAATATCCCAAAGATAAAAGGAATTAAGAATGATGCTCCAAAAGAGAGCATTACGAAAACGATCAGGATAAACAAAAGTATTTGATTGATCTTTTTCAGATTATTCATTCTTTCATTGGGTTTTTAACTGAATCTATTTTTTGCTCTCAGGTTTTGCTGCTTCTCCTTTTTGGATTCAGGTATGGTTAACAATGGATTGCAAAAAGCCTGAATCACTCATTACAAATCCTAAAATAATTTAATTAACTACAACTACACCCATTAGCATGATTATTTGCCAGTCATATTCCTGGTATTTAATACCTCTGGTCTGATTAAATACATGAAGTTTGATAATCCGGTTTATCATTTTTTCTGTTTCGTAGCATCATCTAGATGAATTATTCTGCAATGGCCTGATATTATCATAAGCGTCAAAAACAAAGAAATTTGAAAATAAGATACTGATAACCAGAATCATAGTGCAACCCACAAAAATAGCTAACATTATCATTACCTGATATTTAATTGCAATTGCAGGAGATGCACCACCCAAAATCTGCCCGGTCATCATACCGGGTAGTGAAATGAGTCCGATAACAGACATATTAGCTAATAAGGGATTGAGTGCCTTTACAATAGCATCCTGAATATAAGGCCGTATTGCCTGCTTACGGCTGCCGTTATTTGTTAAAATAAAATAGTAAAGTTCATTTCGTTTCGATAGACCTTCGAAATATGTTGTCAGTCCAACAATATTATGATTAATAGAATTGCCCAGCACCATACCTGAAATTGGAATAAAATAACGTGCATCAAAAAAATAATCAAGCCTTATGACAGTCCCCAAAAAAAAACCATCAATAATCATCATGGACAAAAGTCCTGCCAAAATAACAGGTAGAAGAAAATTATGCCATATAAGTTTCACACGATAAACAATGGTGCTGGCGCCAACCAGGATCATAATAAAAACCCAGAGAGAATTTATCCATGGATTGTTCATATCGAATATCCACTCCATATATAGAGCAACAAGGGATAGTTGTGCGATCATTCTCGCCAAACTAATAAACATATCTTTTACCAGCTTTATGCGGTAATATATGAAAACCAGTAACGGTATCGTAAGAATTGCAAAACCGAGTGCCAGATCAAAAATACTGATATCAATCATCTAATTCATTTTATAAATACTAGAGGCAGGTAAACTATTTGTTCCTGGTTTTATTCAATTACATTAAAAAGTAATATGCCGAAGCACTCCGTATTATATTAAATATCCATTATATTTCATAAAGAGCGGCATTATATAAATTCACAAATTTATTTTTTTATCAACAAACCGAATCCATTTATGATTGTGGGAAGCAGATACAATAGTTCTGTTTTTAAGATTTTGCATAACCCTGATCACTTTATCTATGGATTCGTCATCCAGAGAAGAAGTTGGTTCGTCCAACAAAATAATCTCCCGGTCCAGAGACAGGCAAACAGCTATAACAACCCGTTGTTTCTGTCCCCCGCTCATTTCATCAAACCTGCGTGTAAGCATGTCAGCAGGCATTCCAAGTTCCTCAATAAAAAAATCAACCGTTTTCTCAGCATTTCTGTCATTAATTAATTTCAACAGATCTTTTCCGTTATCGACAGGTAGATTAATATTCTGAGGAATATACGCCATCTTTGATCTGATTTTTCTGACATTTTCAATATTGAGATCCATACCATCTATTTCAACCTGCCCTGTATCCGGGATAATATATCCCTGTATTATTTTCAGTAAGGATGATTTTCCTTTTCCCGACGGACCGGAAAAGCAGGCATTTTCTCCCCCGCGAATACTAAAGGTCAAATCCCGGAAAATAAAGGTACTATTAAATGAAAGTGATATGTTTTTTCCGCTGATCATGATGAAAAATGCCAATTGGTTATCGCAAAACAGGTATTTCCATTAAAATGCAGGAATAGTTGCATTTTTTAAGAATAATCCGGGAGTTTCGCACACTACTATGACATCAATAATGCAAAGCTATGTGCCTACTACTATGACATCATTGATGCAAAGATATAAAGCAATTTCCGGATTACTGCTGCAAAACCGGTGCTTTTATATCATCTTATAAAATCAATAGAATAAACTAAGTTCTTTATGCCTAGTGTTTACTTGTGTGTTGATAAAACGGCTTATGGAAAAATATTTTTGTTGATAACAGATGCTGTTCTGGCAACAATTATCGCATAATTAATTAATTTACAAAAGCTTAAATGAATTAACAAAATGTTGATAACCGTTGTTATTTTCCTGTTTACAAAAACGGTTCAAAAAACTTGCAGAAAACAGGTTTTCAGTGCTATATTTGTTTCATCAAGTGAGGGATAAAAGACTTGTTCTTTGAGATGTTAAGCTGAAATGATCCAGGCCTCAGAGTTTGAATATTTCGGTCAGGTCAAACGAAGGATTTCCTCCGGGAAAAACTTCAGGCCGCATAACAGGAACGGTGACCAGCGTGAACATCAGCCGTAAAAAGCTGATCGGAACAAGGTCAGGACCTTCGGAACAGATCCTCCGGGATCAGTTAACAGAGGTCAGTCATAATAACAGTAGCTTGACACTTAAGCGGTTCGCCGCGAAGAGTGAGCCGGGAATTTTTTCGTCAGGAAAAGTTCCCGGCTTTGTTTTTGTTGCCCCGGCAGTGACTTTATTCTTTCCTTATAGTAAAAAATTCGCAAAATACAGACCATCCAACACAATAATTAATGCCATTTGGCTTTAACCCGATTATTGCTTCACCACATAATTTTTTAATTTGGATTTAAGTTAATAGACAAATCTCGTTGGGGAGCTAGAGACGGGCAGACCGTACCCACACAGAAAGGAGAAGATATGGTTGCTTTTTTCGATAAATTTTACGTAAAAGTGAACCCTGCAATAGAAACTGAAATTTCTGAAATGCAAAATGAACTTAATAACATATTAAGATAATAAGCTTTTTTTATGACGACATGATTTATTTGCATAACTGCATGGGACATTAAAAAAATATCACAACTACTAACTTTTTATATACATGAAAAAAACACTCATTGCTATTTTATTAATCATTAGTGGAAATACCATAATAACCGCTCAGCACTTCATCTCCGGTGATATTGTTGATCAACAGACATCAGTGGGAGTGGCCTACGCAAATGTTCAGGTCAAAGGAACGGGAACCGGTACCTCAACCGATCAGAAAGGAAGATTTGACATTGAAGTTAGCAGTGACGATAGTGTTGTAATATTAATAACCCACATAGGATACCGGTCCGCCGAATTAGCCTGCAAACCTAATGATAGCCCGGTTATAATTCACCTGCAACCACGGACAGAAATTCTTGAAAAAATAATTGTGACTGCGACAAGGAATCGGCGGGGCATATATAATGTTCCAGTAAGAACCGATATCCTGAATGAGAAGAAAATTGATAACCTCCCTTCCTTGTCTGCTGATGATCTGCTAAGATCAGTTCCAGGAATTCTTGTCAGCAGAGGAGCTTCAATCTTTGGCTCAGCGAATGTTTCACTCAGAGGCATGGGAAACGAGGCAGGACGCACTTTGGTTATGGTTGACGGGGTGCCGGTTAATAAATCAGATGGTGGAAGTGTGAATTGGAATGCTATAGATAATGAGCAGATTAAACAAATAGAAGTAGTTAAAGGTGCTGGATCTTCAATTCACGGTGGTAATGCTATGGGTGGAGTCATTAACCTCAGAACAGCAGCACCACAAGAATCCCTGGAAGGATATGCAAGTCAGGGTATTGGCAGTTTCAATACATTCGACACCAGGGCAGGTATAGGTGGACGGAAAAATGATATTTTCTGGAACTTTAGCGGTATTTATCGTGACAGTGACGGATATCTCAGCATTCCTGCAGATGAAACAGATGAATACTCAGTTGCTTCATTCCTTAATGAATATCAGCTAGGCGGCAGAGCGGGATATTATATCGGAAAGGATCAGCTGATCGAGGTCTCCGGTAGTTTTTACAATGGCAAAAGAGGTACCGGCACTCGTTTTTTCGGACATGGTTTTCCAAACAATGAACTAGCTTCGCAAGAGGGAGCATTTAACAATTACAGCAATATTAACACCCGTGTTGCCTATAATGGATATTTTGCCAACAACAGTCACATGAACTTAACAGTGCATGGGCAAAGTGAAAATTACCAGAAAATAAGTGAAAGTTTAAGAAGCAATCTGATAACCAGATACGATGTCGAATCCCTGCGTGATGATTCCGGATTCCTATCTTCCTGGTCGTTTTCACCTTCCAAATCTCATATGCTCACCACGGGAATTGATCTTAGGAATGGTTCTGTGGACGGGGCTGATATTTATATAACATCTTCCGATAAAGTCTTCAATAAGGGAAAAATGAACCTGTTTGGCTTTTATATTCAGGATGAGTTCTCATTATCTGGCACAAGATGGGTTTTACTCACAGGAATAAGATATGATTATGCCCGTTTTTTCAATGGAGCTTTTAACATTGAAGATCCAACAAAGGAAACTGGATTTCTGCAGGATTATGAAAAAGATATCGAAGAAGCGGTATTTGCTGCATTTAGTCCCCGATTATCATTGCAATACCACTACACAGGACTTTATCGCATTTATGGGGGATACAGCCGTGGTTTCAGGGCACCGGTACTGGACGATATGAGCCGGACAGGCCTTATCAGGGGTGGGATGAAGGTGGGGAATCCGGATTTAAAACCAGAACATCTGGATAATGTGGAGATTGGAGGAGATATATTCATTGGAGGGGGAATAACTATTTCTCCCAATATCTTTCATTCAAGGGGAACAGATTATCACGGTTATATTTCCACAGGCGATTCAATTGTATTAAACGACCGTTTAAGGCCCATTAGAATTATGGATAATATTGCCCGGGTATCCGTAACTGGCTTAGAACTTGGACTGGAACTCCAGATTTTCCGGGGACTTGACTTGTCGCTGGCATATAGTCATATAAATACAGAAATAACAGAATTCCGGGTTCTAAATCAGGATAAGGATAATGATTTGACAGGTAATGAGCTTGCTTATCAGCCAAAAGATATGATTTTCACTTCAATAGCCTGGAGGAACAGGTATCTGAATGCATTTATCTCTGTTAACCATAAAGGTTCTCAATGGATTAATGATGTAAATTCCGAAAAAACAGAGGCATTCAGATATATTGATCTGAAACTGTGGAAGAATATTTACCGGGGATATTCCTTGTCTCTTAAAGCACATAATCTTTTTGATCATGAATACACCGACTCCAGGAACATGATAGCTCCGGGAAGAATAATAATTACTGAAATAAAGTTAACCTATTAGAAATTCAACTATTTCACAGGGTAGTTTTTTAATGTCTGGTATTTACTGGATGTTGATAACCCGGCATATTTAAATTTATTTTTGTTGATAACAGATGCTGTTCTGGCAACAATTATCGCATAATTAATTAATTTACAAAAGCTTAAATGAATTAACAAAATGTTGATAACCGTTGTTATTTTCCTGTTTACAAAAACGGTTCAAAAAACTTGCAGAAAACAGGTTTTCAGTGCTATATTTGTTTCATCAAGTGAGGGATAAAAGACTTGTTCTTTGAGATGTTAAGCTGAAATGATCCAGGCCTCAGAGTTTGAATATTTCGGTCAGGTCAAACGAAGGATTTCCTCCGGGAAAAACTTCAGGCCGCATAACAGGAACGGTGACCAGCGTGAACATCAGCCGTAAAAAGCTGATCGGAACAAGGTCAGGACCTTCGGAACAGATCCTCCGGGATCAGTTAACAGAGGTCAGTCATAATAACAGTAGCTTGACACTTAAGCGGTTCGCCGCGAAGAGTGAGCCGGGAATTTTTTCGTCAGGAAAAGTTCCCGGCTTTGTTTTTGTTACCCCGGTGGTGACTTTATTCCTAACTGACAGTATTGAATACACCTTCCGTGAGCAGCGCAAGGACTTCCTTACCGGAGATGATTTCACCTGTTACTTCCATCTTTCCATTATGCTCACAATAAGCTCTATTCTCTGTAAGAGTCGATCCACTATAAAATAACTTTTGTCTTATTGCCGGAATTAAAACCGGCTCAAAAAATTCAATTTGGATTTTTAAGTTAAATTCATTTTTCCTCAACCACATCTCCTTCCGGATGTCCTTCCATCTGATTATTAATAAGTTCAGGCGAAAGTCCGTTGGATTGAATGTAAACAGCCGCTTTTTGTGTTTTCTCGCCTGTACTCCTGAAAATATTCTCTTTCAGCACCAAATCGCGGGCGGGCGAATTGACAGAAAAACCGTAACCTCCGTTTTTCGTGCCGTTATTTTCAATTACATTTTTCACAAACGTGTTGCGGTGTGGAGCATTCGATTCCCGTTCGCCCCTCAGGTGAACACCATCGCTGCCGTTTTCGAAAATATGGTTTCCGATAAAAATGACATCAGAATCTTTATGACCAGTGCAAATGCCAAACCTTCCGTTATGGTGAAAACGGTTGTTGGTAACCGAACTTTGATAAACTCGCCAGCAAATGAACAAACCGTCGTTATCGTTGTGATGCACATCATTGTTTTCAATAACAGTGAAAGGCGATCCCGTGCCTGGGTGCATCCCTGTATTGCCACTGCCTGAAATTTCGCTGTTTTGAATGGTTACATTTTCAGTGATTTGCCAACTAATTCCTTCGCCATTAAAATCTTTGACATGAACCTTGTCCACCGTAACTTTTTTCGATTTTATCATAAGAATTCCCGCGCTGTTGCAGCCGTCGGCAAAAAAGTTTTCAGCACGGTTGCCGTCGGCAGTAAGGTTGGAAATGAGCACATTTTCAGCCCCGATTACTTCGATAACTGAAGACGCATTGGAAACCAGCCCATCACGATCGGAACGGTAATCGCGAATGAGGTAGCTGTCGATGTAAATCATATCATCCTGAATATCGGTGATGTAAGCCGTGGAAACATTCCAGCAGGAACTGTTGTTCTGGTCGGTTACCTGAATTTTCATGCCCGGTTCGAAACCGTCGGAATTTTCCACAGTGAGTTTCAATTCTGCATAATCGGCATCCACCACAAACCGGGTTTGAATACCTTTCCCCCGTTTCAAAATGGTTTCCCTGCCGGAACCCACTAATTTTACATTCGATCTCATTTGCACAGGAGCGGTAATTTCGTATTGCCCAGGGTTCAGTTTCACCGTTCCGCCTGTTTTGGCAACAGCATCAATGGCATACTGGATGGACTGGTTGGTAAAACCGCAAACATCGGCATCGTTTCCACCAACCGTAATTTCTTTTTCTGCAATCTTTGGCGAAACCAATGCATCGACTGTCTTTTCAATTGTTTGAGCGTATAAAAGATTGGTGCTTGCTGCGAGGAGGATAATGAATATCAGGTTTTTCATAATCATGGTATTTAAAAAAGTAAATTAAAAATTAAAAAAAGTGATGTTAATTGTTTATTTTCAAGTCGTTATAAGCAGAAATTTCAGCAAAAAACATCACTTTCAGGATAAAATATACAAAGAAAAAATTAAAAGGCCAATCAAAAGTTGTAAAACATTCATTTACAGGAAATAATATCGCGAAGTATTCAGTTTTAAATACGGTGGCAAAATACATGAACAAGCAAGGCATCATAAAATCGGTTAGTACCCTGTTCCCAAGCCGGTGGCATAGCGCTACCAGGTTCGGAGTGAACCAGGTATTGATTTCTATTATCATGGCTTCTTTTTGCGGGATAAACCGAATCAACAAGATTTCATCGTTCACTGGTGATGGTTTGACAGGAGTTTTGTTAAAACTGGACAAGGCAATAAACGAAAATTCAATATCCATTTCAGTTTCGGTTCTTAACACTGCCACCTGACGGAGCAAAACGCTGCCACCCTTTTGTAGTATCAGCATAATTAATATTTACAAAATCTGTAAAATGAACTAAACCGGACAAGTTTTTTTACTTCGGAAACGGGATTTAAAACAGGGTTCACTTATCGGGCAATACGAGCCTGAAGGAAGCTGCTCGCCTTTATAGTTTTACTTATTGTATTTTTCCTGTAACAGTTTACCCTGATATTCACGGTAGCTTGGTCCATTCTTATGGAAAGGTTTCCATAAACAAGGTAAATCTTACCGGGTAAAAGAAACTAAAAAATGGTTAAGCAATTAATAGTTAATAAGGTAAAAGGAGAGTGCTGGCCGCGGGCACCGAATTTTCATCATACAGGGAGCATGCTCCACTGCTCATGGAAACAATCTTAACTTTTATCAATGAAAAATAATTATTAATCTTGCATTAAAGTGGTACACTTTTCAACTGAAACAGTGGTATACTTTTCAAGTGAAATTTACACTCGTACACGTGGTTCCAGACCCACTGACGACAGATAAGCAGGTTGGATCTTTGACCGACATTCGGGAAGGGGAGGGGAAAACAGAATTTATCATGTTATATTAACGGATGCGGAAAAAGTTTTACTCAAATTACGGAGCCTGCATTGCTGAACACTCTTTTTGTGAAGCGAAGCAAGCAAAATGGGTGTGAACTAAGTGTTAAGGGCATTCCCTTATATCCATCCTGCATTCTGAGTAAGGAGAAGCACTAAATCTATGGACTTGGAAATATTCACCAGGCTTATCCTCAATGGCATAAACTTTATAAATAATAAGTTTTTTATTTCGTTAAGATAATAAAAAAAGATTTGTATTTTTATAATTATAAAGGATCACAGCAGATTTCAATCAGTTTACTTTCAAAAATAAAATAATGTGTAATGGAATATATTGCAGAACGTATTACCATAGATGACAATATTTGTAATGGTCGCCCTACAATCAGGGGCACGATAATTACAGTTCAAACTTTACTCGAGTTTCTGTCAGCAGGAGATTCTGCCGAGGATATTCTTGCTCAATATCCGTCTCTTGAACCTGGTGATATTAATGCCTGTATCAAATTTGCAGCTGATTAAATGAAAAGTAATTTTTCTATTAAGCTTTTAACATAATGGTTCGTTTTTTAATAGATGAGAACCTGTTGGAGCACTACTTTTAAAAATAATATTGCAGTCTCCAGTCATCCTGGAGTGCGACAGAAATTTGGGAAGCACCCCCCTGTACCGGAAGGCAATTATAATTTCCCGTTTGTGATATTCAGTAAGGTTTACAATACCAGGGTCAGCGACTTCACCTGTTGCTTCCACCTTCCCATTATGCTCAAAACCAGCTCTTTTCTCTGTAAGAATCGATTCGGATAAAAACAAATATCCATCATCCATAATGGTGGATATTTGTTTTTATGAGTTAATCTAATTACGTGTTGTTTTCGAATTAACTATATGTTTAAAAAGATACAGTAGTGAACCAATAAATGGCAAAAATACAATTACTAAAAACCAGAGAAAGAGTTCATAAGACTGTTCCTTTTTAAACATGATAAATAAGGCTGAAAGGGTTAATGATAAATAAATCAGGAGTATGAATATAACTCCAAATGGTCCCAAAATAAATTGAATATTCATTATCGTAGAGTTTAATTAATATTTAATCACAACAATAAGTTTGTGAGGCAACACACAAATGTTCACCGATTCCACATGATGAATTCATTGTCCCAATTTTGCGACAAAACTCCATTGCCCCACCAGGAGCTTCATATTTATCAATTTCGGAAGCTAAATTATATTCTGCTTCACTTTCACTAAATCCAAAAGCAATGACATGATAAGTATCCCAAAAAGAACAACCTGCAGATTTGGTTGCCAAACGTGAATTAAAATCTTGCCTTAAATTTGGATTCAGTGTAATTTCAGTAATATACAATAAAAGTACAATTAATTCTGTATGTTTCCCAATATCTTGTAGTTCATATAAATAACCTTCGTATAATTCCGATTGCAAATACAAATGGTTATTAATATAAGATATCTTATCATTGGGTCTTGAATTAATGAAGAAAAAGGTCCCATCAAAAACTATTTCGAAGTGTGACAAATCAATAAAGTCTCCATTTAATATAACCATAATATAGCTTTGGTATAAAATTCTGCATTCCTCTCAGCCGAGTTGGCTATCAGACCCCTTTACAGGCTCTACAGGAGGAGATCTAATCCGATTGACTCCAATACTTTGTCGTGCTGGTTTGCAGGTGAGGAGAGGGGAAGAGCAGAATTTATCAGGTTATATTACTGGGCGGGAAAAAGTTTTACCCCTTTTACCGGATCCTGCATTGCTGAACACTCTTTTTGTGAAGCAAAGCAAGCAAAATGGGTGCATAAAAATCAAAATTAAACGTATTTCTCTTGGAATAAGTTACCTAATTAGCTAACTTTGCATTATGAATGAGAAAAATATCAGGAATATTTTCTATTACAAACATTATTACCTGGATTTTTTCAATTCTCTTGATAATGAAGTAAAAAAGAAATTCAACTGGACATTGAAATTGATAGCAACTGTTGAAAGAGTTCCTGTTAAGTTTTTTAAACATATAGAGAATTCAGATGGTTTATATGAGATTCGTGTTGAAATTGGAAGTAATATTTACAGGGTTTTCAGTTTTTTTGATAAGGGGAAATTGATAATACTAATAAATGGTTTCCAGAAGAAAACACGGAAAACACCTAAAAGAGAGATTGAAAAAGCAGAGAAACTTAAAGAACAATACTTTTATGAGAAAGAAATCAAATAATAATTTGACATCGTTTGAGGATCATCTTGACCAACAATACGGAAAAAGAGGTACTCCGGAAAGGGAGGATTTTGAAGAAGGATTCGAAGCATTTAAGCTTGGTGTAATGATCCAGGAGCTTAGGAAAGAAAATGGATTGACCCAAGAGCAATTAGCCAGGAAATGCGGTACAACAAAGACATACATTTCCCGGATTGAGAATAATGCCTCCGATATCAGATTATCAACCTTAATGCGAATAATTCGGGAAGGATTCGGTAAACAATTGAAATTAAAAGTAGAATTATAAGCAGTTTTTTAGGTTTGACTTTATTCTTCACAACCTTCAAATAATCTACATAAATACACTGACAGAATAGTCACTTGGTTAGGAAAGGAATGTGAATCGCTTGATCTCACTCGCTTCATAATATACCAATTGAATTTTATCGTAAAAACCAAAAATAAAAGGCCTTCAGGAAATCCGGCGCTAAAACAAGGGGAGGATTCGAGAGGAGAGGGGCCGGTGCATTTTTGTCTGAGTGACGACCACCGGAAGGAACGAGTTAAAATGCAAAGGGGAGAAATGAGCCGTAGTTTTACCCGGATTTGATGCCAGCCTTGTTTTTTGGTTTTATGAGCGTGAGATGAGCATGTGTATAGCAAAATTGAGCCGGCAACCGGCGAAATTTGCATATACTTATGCGGGAGTAGATTTATTAGATATTAGAAATGATAGTTAATACTTAAAAAATTAATTATAAAGATATTAAGTCAGTTAATATAAAGTAAAACTTTTTTGAGCGCGGGCAATATAACCGCAGTGCAGGCAGGTGTAGTGGCATTGCGTATACAAAAATTTTTCACATATTCTGAATGAAAAATTTTTTAAAAGCAATTGGGGTTGATGTGTGGTAAAAAATGGCGAGGGCAAGCGAAACGCAGTGGAGCGCAGACATAATATCATTATAGCTGACAAACAAAATATTTTACATACAATGCCGGGAAATTACTTTAACATAAAATCTGCACCGTTCAGGCACATTCAGCTAAAGCTGAACTTTTGTCTGCCTGTTGCTTCGCAACTCCTGCATCCAAAAGAAATGTGCCTGATTTTATGTTAACCACGCCTTTCAGGCTTGGTCGTAATTTCCCTTTTTTTGTCCTATAATGGATTGCATTATGTTAATATAGCTTTGGTATAAATTCTGTTGTGGCCATAATTACTTAACGTATCGCAGCCAGCAGGCCCAGCTTGAGGGCAAGAGGAAGGTAAAAGAAGAATTTTTCAGGTTATATTAAAGGACGGAAAAAAAGTTTTACTCCTTTGCCTTTGCAGGATACTGCTTTGTCGAACACTCTTTTTGTGAAGCGAAGCGAGCAAAATGGGTGTGGTAAAAGCTATTATTCACCAGTTGTAATGAGTTGTAATTAAAAATTTATAATTTTGAAATATGGATTGGAGAGAACATATAGAAACCAATGAGAACATATTACTTGGAAAGCCTGTAATTAAAGGGACCCGAATATCTGTTGAGCATATAATTGATATACTGGCATCTGGCTGGACAGAAGAACAAATACTTGAAAATTACCCGAGGCTTTCAAAGGATAAACTACAAGCAGTCTTTGCATATATTCAGGAGATAATTAAAGATGGGCTGATTTACAATAAACCTGCTAAATCGGTTTAATGAGACTTCTTGCAAACGAAAACTTTCCGTTAATCAGTGTAAAAATATTGGAGAAGGCAGGATATGATATTATCTATGTCGGTTTGGACTTTAAGGGTATCCTTGATTATGAAGTGATTGACATAGCCATTAAAGAAGAAAGAACAATTATTACGTTTGATAGGGACTATGGCGAACTGATCTTCAAAAAAGGTTACAGACCCAGGTCAGGTGTGATTTATTTGAGATGGGATAATTTTCAGCCAGATGAACCAGGCAAGTATTTACTGGAATTATTTGAAACCAAGGAGATTAAGTACGATTCCAGGTTGACTGTAATAACTGAGAAAAATATCAGACAGAGAAGATATCCATTTAGTCATTAGAATGGCCTGGCCGAAATTTCCCTTTGTTTGTCCTATAATGGATATCATTATGTTAATATAGCTTTGGTAAAAATTCTGTGTTCCCCTCGGCGGGGATGGGCTGGGTGGCATAAACCGCTTTCGTCCCAAAGTCCCTTTACTGATAACAGACCAGTATACCTTTGACAGGCTCGGCAAAAGGAGGCATCATGCCTGTAGTTCCAGATCCTTTCTCGACGTATAAGCCGGTTGTTGAATACTTTGACAGTCCGGGCGGCAAGCAAGGGGAGGGGAAAAACAGAATTTATCAGGTTATATTTATGGGCGGGAAAAAAGTTTTTCTCCTTTGCCGGATACTGCATTTCCGAACACTCTTTTTGTGAAGCGAAGCTGAGCAAAATGGGTGTGGCATGTATGACCAGATCATGCAAAATTTAAGTTTATTGGTTCTTTTTAACATGGCTCTAATCTGACCACCGGTAAAAACCGATACCATCTTAGGGTGGTATCAAAATGTTCAATCTGGTGGTAACATTTTAAACGATGTATGCTATTTCTAAACGCTTAGAAAGTGTAAACGATGTTGTGCTATACGACAACTGAAAGAATACCTTGTTGCCCTCGCGAGGCATTCATTTTTCTGGTAATTCAATTTTAGTCAAAGTTATGAATGGAGGAGTTATAGATAAAGATTGACCTTTGCATCTATTATGAAGATCTCCACTAACAATGACATTTATTCCTTCCCATGTTGCACCTTCAGCTATTGATGAAATTTCATCAGAAATAATATTCAGATTACAAATTGCAAACAAGTTCTCTTCATTATGAATGTATAAGCCAACATTATGAAGGAAATTTGCTTCAACCTCACTAACAGTTTTGTACGGCTCAGATTCACAACCACATTTTTCTTTACAACTGAATAAAATCAATGCCGCCCACAGAATTACATAAATTGATTTCATAGCTATTTTTTTAGATTGATTAGTTTTTGGTTTGATATCAAAAGGGAGATTGAAATCAATTATGCAATTAGATGTCTCAATCTCCCTTATAATCATAACTTAGTTGTCAATTACCAGTCTTGCTGAGTAGGAATTTCCTTCATATACAACCCTGATAATATAAACGCCATTTGATAAATTCCTGGTATTTACCCTATGGGGGAATTCATAAACTCTATCAGTGTACTTAACCATACCCATATTATCTGTTATTGTCAGCATGTATTCAATATTACGGCTTAAATCATCAATGCCAGCTTTTTCCTTGTCAATATCAATGTCAAAATAATTTCCGGCTGGGTTTGGATATACTGTCATGTATCCGTAACCACAATTCCAATACTGGCCAAAATAATCCGATAATAATGTAACGTTTGATCCGCAGGCTGTACAACAGGTCTGGCCTCTTACCTGCACATTCCCCCCAGGTGATGCATTGGTATATATGGAAATCATGTTTTGGTACTGGTAATTCAAAACCATTATTGTGCAAATTACCAATCAGATCCGGATGGGTAATATCAACGCCATTGTCTAATACGGTGATTTTTATATTCTCTCCTCTTGTAAGATTCCAGGCATTATTCACCTGCATTTGTGGAATTGCCCATTGGTTGTTATAATAAGGATCATTGGGAGCGGGAAGTTGATTCCTTTCAGCTTTAATGAGATAGTCCAATTCAATGTATTCGAACAAACCTGATTCATAGAGTTTGTTTATTACACTTATCGGTTCTCCATGTGGGATTTTTCCATGATATGCTTTGTTAATCAATTTAACACTATCTGTAATAACGATCCCCAAAGAGGAAAAAAGCTTATCATGATTTTTTAAATTATCTTTTTCTTGTAGTTTGAGGTTGAACCTATTAGCAATCCCAAGTAAAGCACCGTCTTTGGTTCTCATAAAAGGAAATGCGTTCATTTTCAACGAATCCCTGTTCAGTTCACCTAACAGGCTTTTAAGGTTACCGACAGAAGCGATTTTCCCGGGTTTGATATTGATAACCATCCATCGTATTTCTTCGAATTCATGAAAATCATAATGAAGCGCAATTTCATTAAGTACTCTATTGGCATGAAGACTTTCAATCATCTCCGGACTTGTATCGCTAACATGCAGTAGTATTTTAGACAACTCGTATGTTAAATAGGTTTTTCCTTCAGTTGTATAAATGAAGGTTTCCTGTGAAAACCCATTAACATAGAATAAAACAAAAAGTAGCAGTAGTGTTTTTTTCATGATGATTGGTTTAAATTAGGATTATTTCCAGTTTTTGGTTCAATCAAATTGTGGTTTTATCCAATTGAGGATATTTTGTTGCATCCGGCACCGAAAGCAGGATTTAATATTTTTGGCGCAAATCCTCTATGGTAAGCAGGGCATACCTGCTTTAAATTATTTTGATATTTTTGCCATCTCACCTCCTTTCTTTTTAGAAAGGGAGCCGGAAGGGGAAGCTTGTGTCGGAAAACATGGTGGCTTCCTCTTCCTTTTCCCGGATTATTTGTGTTTAGAACTCCTGGTTGAATAAAAAAACCTTTAAAAAGAAATACATCTGATAAAATGTTTTTAAAATACATTCCTCTACTAAGAGGTACATAAATTCAAAAAACGTGACAATGATTTTAAAATAGTTTTCTGATATTACCAATAAATGTGTCGGCATCAATTTGATAAACTGAGTAATACAAGAAGTGAAAAAAAATTGAAAATATTTGAGGTGCTGCAGGAGTTTTTATTTTCCCATCGACCCAAAGGATATAACAGGTCGCAAAAATGTTGTGAATAATGGCATGAATTAAAAACAGAATGAAAGAACTATTGAATTCAAACCATTTTTTTATTATGAGAGCAAATAAATAAGCCTGATAACCTCTGTGCATTCAAATATCTCGTAAAGCATAACGTTATAATGCAAAGGTTGCAAAACCAAAAAATAAAAGGCCTTCAGGAAATCCGGCCCTAAAGCTAGGTGAAGGTTCGAAAGGGGAGGGGTCGGTGCATTTTTGTCTGAGTGACGACCACCGGGAGGAACGAGTTAAAATGCAAAGGGGAGAACCGGGCCGTAGTTTTACCCAAATTTGATGTCAGCCTTGGTTTTTTGGTTTTATGAGGGTGAGATGAGCATGTGTGTAGCAAACTTGAGCAGTTTACCGGCGAAATTTGCATATACTTATGCGGGAGAAGGCAGGATTTAATACTGAAATTATAGTTAATACTTAAATAATTAGTTATAAAGATATTATGTCAGCTTATATAAAGTATAACATTTTTAGCGTTGGCAATATAACCGCAGTGCGGGCAGGTGCACCGGCATCGCGCATACAAAAATTTTTATAAGCAATTGGGGTTGATGTGTGGCTATTTTAAATAATGGCTAATTATAGGACAAAGAATTCCAAATACAATTTTAAAGTACTGGAGATTGATTTGTAACTATTAAAAATTTTGAGGAGCGCAAAGGCGAGCCGTAATTCCAGGATTGGGATGATTGTGAAGCTGTAATCCCGGGATAATATTCACACCAGGCAGGCCTGTGAGATTCGCAAGGCTCACTATCAGCCGCGATAACTGATTCTATGTTAACCATGCCTTTCAGACCTGGCCGTAATTTCCCTTTGTTTGTCCTATAATGGATTGCATTATGTTAATATAGCTCTGGCATAAATTCTGTCTTCCCTTCAGCGGGGTGGATCCAGGAACATAAGCCAAGGTGGCAGTTGATCCTTTTAACAGGATCGAGGAAAGTGGACATCAACAATATTGCCGCAGACCAATTGACGGTCAGGCCGACGAGCAAGGGGAGGGGAAAACAGAATTTATCAGGTTATATTAATGGTCCGGAAAAAAGTTTTACTCTATGCCGGATACTGCATTGTTAAACACTCTTTTTGTGAAGCGAAGCGAGCAAAATGGGTGTGGGAATACACTTTTATTACTATGAAACAATACTAAGTTTTTTTCGTTATTTTTGTAAAAACCAAAGCCATGAACATAGAAACCAGAAAGATAAACCTGATTAACTGGATTTCAACTATTCAGGAAGAAGATATCCTAAATAAGGTGGAAAATATACAAAAGGAAGCATCCGACTGGTGGGATACTATCAGTAAAGAGGATAAAGCTGCAATTAAAGAAGGGATATCCCAACTTGACAAGGGAGAACATTTGTCCCGCTCGAAAGCACGAAGCAATATTAAAACCCGATTTGACTTTTTATAAATGTCCTATCCAGTTCGTTATTCAAGCCGCTCATTCAAAGAATATGGATCTATTCTGAATTACGTTTCCATACTCAGACAAGTGAAAGACCGTCACCATTCCCCAAACCACTTTATACTATAGATTTACCGGTGAATATATTGAATTGGTTAGTTTCAGGGGCAATAAACTGGACCCTGAATCACTCGGCTTATAGTATCAATTATATAAGTTAACCATGAGAGCAAAATGAGTTTAAGCTTTCGAAACTTTGTGTAAACGCCTAAATTCATGGATGTAAGCAACAGTCCTTATTCAAAAAACACCTTATACGATACAGTTGGCAAAATCGGAAAGAAACTTATCTGGTAAAGGCTGAATGGCTCACGGTTATGCCATGATTGAGTTAGCCCCCGGTGTTTCGAATCGTGCGTAAAGTAATAGAAATTAGGATTTTTCCTGTTGTAAAGGTTGTACACAGAAAAACTCCATTGTGCCCTGCGACGATTGCGTCTTGTATAATAATTGTAATGAAGGGCAATATCCAGTCTGTGATAATTCCTCATGCGCTCGCTGTTCCTTTCCCCGTATATAAAGGCTTCATAAAAACGAAGGTCATCTCCTGTGTAGTAGTAGTCTGTGCTGGGGGTAAACATGCGGCCTACAACAGGGGTAAACGGTATCCCGTTCTCGAACACCCAGGCGGCATTCAGCGACAACCTGTCACTGAGCCTACGGTTAAGGCTGATCACCATGCTGTGAGGCCTGTCATAATCGTAAAGAAATTCTGCCCCGTTGTTGATGTTTTCAAATTGCCTGGTAGCCCTCGACCATGTGTAGCTTAAAAAACCATTCCATTTACCATGATTTTTACGTAGGGAAAACTCTGCGCCCCAGGCTTCACCCTTGCCCCCTGTTTCCACTTTGTTTTTCCAGTTGCCGTCACCAATCAGGTTAACATATCCTTCACGGTATGATGCCA
>CAZFOO010000004.1:0-79055 GCA_964520585.1 uncultured Bacteroidales bacterium | reverse complement strand
TACGTTATTTAAAATATTTGACGTATATTTACGTCAAATATAATTATGAAAATATGATGCACCCATGCTAAACTTTAACACACACGAGCATGATCATAAACTTAAATAAAACTTGTTTGATATGGCAGCAACTAAAGTATCCTTGTTCGATAAAGAACTCCAGGTCAGGGCATCGCTTTTCAAGGCACTGGGTCATCCTGCACGGCTTGCAATACTAAAATACCTTGCAGATATCAAAACCTGCATTTCCGGTGATATTTCAGAGGAATTGCCCCTGAGCCGGACAACAGTTAATCAGCATCTGAAGGAGCTCAAAAAAGTCGGTCTGATCTCAGGAACAGTCGATGGGGTTAAAACAAATTATTGCCTTAATCCCACTAAAATGGACCTGCTTGAAAAAACACTTTCATCATTTATTGAAGAGATAAAAACCGATCCGGGTTTTATCGAAATCGAAAAGGATTGTTGTTAACTCCTTCAGTAGTTAGCGACTATGGCCTGCAAATATGATTTGGCAGAATATTGATTAAACCCTTATATCATTAACCATAAATAATTAAAAAACTGAAACATGAAGATACTGATCCTTTGCACTGGTAATTCCTGCCGCAGCCAGATGGCGCACGGTTTTATGGAATCTTTTAATAACCGCCTTACAGTTCGTTCAGCCGGAACCGAAGCTTCCGGCCAGCTCAACCAAAAAGCTGAAGAAGTAATGAAAGATATTGGCATAGATATAAGCCATCATACCTCCGACCCTGTTGATAAATATCTGGGAGAAGAGTGGGACTATGTGATAACCGTATGCGGCGGCGCAAATGAGAATTGCCCTGTATTTATGGGTAATGTAAAGAACCGTCTCCATATCGGGTTTGATGATCCATCCCATGTTACCGGTACCGAAGAGCACATTCACAGTGAATTTATCCGTGTCAGGGATGAGATCAGGGAGGGCTTTTACACACTGTATAAAGATAAGATTGAACCTCAGTTAAAATAATTGATTATAATAAAATGGAAGCGAAGAATATAAAGGATATTGTCAGGGAAAAAATATGGCAGGATAGCACGGAAAGCTGACGATACTTCGATCAGTGATAGTTGTTGTGGCAGCACTGATTGTTGTTCAGGCAGTGACTATACCATGTTCAGTGAGAGTTACGAAAACCTTGAAGGCTACAATCCTGATGCAGATATTGGATTAGGCTGCGGTATTCCAACTGATTACGCAGGTATCAAGTCGGGTGATCATGTGCTTGACCTTGGCTCCGGTGAAGGTATACAAGAAGAGAAGCCTTGCAATCCCGGACCATGTACTTGGTGAAAAGATGGATGATGCTGAAATTAAAAAATTCAAAACCAGTATTACCGGACTGTTTTCAATTACAGTTGGAGCGGTTAAAATCTAAGCCACCGGATTTAGCACTGCGCAAAGATATGAAATTCATGTTTTTTGCCTTCTTAAGGCAGATGAGGTTTTCACAATAATTAAGGACCGTTGAGCCAGACTCTGCAAGTGCAGAATGCAATTAAATGATTGTTCTAACCATAATAACTATCAAACAAAATGACTGACCCGATAAAGGAAGTTACCATTCCTGATAAATCCAGAAAAACTATAGGGTTGTTTGAAAAATATCTTACCCTCTGGGTTGCACTTGGAATCCTGTCAGGTATCGGCATTGGCCATATAGCCGGCGACAGCATTGAAATCATAAGCAGCCTTGAAATAGCAAAGGTAAATATACCTGTTGCAATACTAATCTGGCTGATGATATATCCGATGATGCTCCAGATTGATTTCGGCAGTATACGGAAAATCGGCAAAAAACCAAGAGGAGTAGTATGGACGCTTATTATTAACTGGCTTATAAAGCCATTCACAATGGCTTTCTTTGCCTGGTTGTTCTTCTCGAAGCTTTATCAGGCATGGATTGATCCTGAATTGGCCGGCGAGTATATTGCCGGGGCGATCATATTGGGTGCAGCTCCCTGCACCGCAATGGTTTTCGTATGGTCCTACCTTACCGACGGCGATCCAAACTACACCCTTGTGCAGGTTTCAGTTAACGACCTGATCATACTTGTAGCATTTATTCCGATTGTCGGTCTGCTACTTGGCATTACCGATGTCATCATACCCTATGACACCCTGGTTGCCAGTGTCGTGATCTTTGTTGTTGTGCCGCTGGTTGCCGGAGTTATCACGCAGAGAATATTACTGAGATCGCATGGTGAAGAGTGGTTTAAAAAGAGATTCCTGCCAAAACTGAAGCCTGTAAGCATTGTTGCACTTCTTGTAACACTGGTGCTATTATTTGCATTTCAGGGTCAGAATATAATTAATAATCCGTTTATAATTTTGCTGGCTGCAGTTCCGCTTGTGATCCAGACATACTTTATATTCTTTGTTGCCTGGTATGGAGGGAAAAAACTGAATCTCTCACATGCTGTTTGTGCACCTGCAGCCATGATCGGCGCAAGCAACTTCTTTGAACTAGCTGTTGCAGTGGCAATTGCACTTTTCGGTCTCCAGTCGCCCGCTGCACTGGTAACAGTGGTAGGAGTTCTTGTCGAGGTACCGGTAATGCTTTCTCTGGTAGCTTTTGCTAACCGAAAGAAGTATTAAAAAAAGACCCCGGTTTCAAATTCACGAGCCAAACTGATAATCGGCTCATAGCGATGCCGAAATAAAATATTTACTGTTGCTTCAGATAGCATATTTTATCAGATAAAAGGAAATAAATTAAATCAATAAAATCTGCTTGTCCCCGCTATTATTATTTCATCACCCTATAGTGCGGCTCTGCAAATATTTTGTGTGTGACCGATTCATTGTGGCATGAAGAACACTGCATTTTTCCATTAGTATTGTTGAGTTTTCCCTCATCACCATGACAGGTCATACATTCCCGTACATCCTGACTGTCATGTCCAACTGTGAGATAAGTATTACCAGTATATTCATTCAGGATTGCAGCGGTTCTTAATGCTACGTCAGCTGTCAGACGCCGGCATCTCTCTTTGCGCTCACCGGAATCGGCTTCATATCCTGATTGTTTCACCCAATTGGTAACAGAAGCATGACATAGAGTTGATTCAGATAAGGATGAGGGTGGGGTGAAATCAAGAAATGTCGTCCGGGGCTTGAATTCCGGGAGCTGATTCTGTTCATACCACCTGAAAAGCCCGGATATAAGGATATTCTGGGCTGATTTCTCTTCTACAAGTAACCCAATAAGAGCAGCACCCCCGTTAAGAGCACCGCAAACAGTACCATAACCCCCAATACCGCTATGTCCATATTTCATCATGTGGCATGGAAAAGAAGCATAGGGTTCGCCAAATTTATCAGCTAACTGCACTATTATACTCTTAAATACAGCATACATGCAACTGCCTTCCTGGTAATAACTATAAGCCAGCTCCCCGGTTGCAGCAGGGTCTAAGGGAGAATATGCCCAGGAGGAATCTGAAGGAGTGTATTCCAGCTTCACCGGTTGTTCCATTGGTTGGGTTTCAGTCTTGAAAATGTTTCCGAGAGTATAAGCACCTACTCCACTTCCGGCGACGACACCGGCAAAAACTTTCATTGCTTTACGTCTGTCCATGAGATTTCGAATTCAAATTTGACTTTAACTTACGCGGGTAAATATAAATAGAAGAGTATTTAAATATTATGATAAAAAACAGTCTGTTTACTTAAAGTGAACTTTTTCACTTTGCACATCTACTGGCTGGTATTTTGATATCCATATTTTTATGATTCAGTTTGTTTATCAACTGTACGATGGGAAATAGTGCAGCTTGAATATTATTTGATTGTCTGTTTTAAACCGCCTGGTTTATTTTATTATTGGACTTGTCGTATTTAAGCCTGGTTAAAATCCGGATAATCAGGTTCCTTTTTGTGAAGATTAGTATTTCATCCATATTAACCTGAATATTTATATCTTCTCTGAAAAAAAAATTAAAAACCCTGTCTCATTTTGTCTTCCTGACAAATGCAATGTTGAACGTATTCGATTTTGCAGTTGTAAGATCTGTTTTTTTGGCTCTGTCGGAATATATCCTTTTTTAAAAACCAGATTTTCTATCTTTTTAACCAATGACAGTAAATCATTATAATCAGAAATCTTTAATATCCCATTTCGGTTTATTGAAGTTTGAATAATGGAATACATAAATGGAAAGAAAACCTGGATTATCCAGGCGTTGTCATAAAGCAGAAACCCAGTCCTGCCAGTTAAAACCATAAAAAGCAAAATAAATCCATTGAAAATACCAAAGAAAAACAGTGATAGTATTAATGTCTCAGTAAAAGACATTTTAAAAAGAACCTTTTCAAGTTTCATAATTCCTGTTATTGCATTTAGCCAAGATGGCAGCAATCTGCAAAAAAATCTCCGGGCAAGCACGTTTTCAAACCTCAGTCACCGGGTTGATCCATTTCCTCCGGATCTGCTACAATTCTTCCGCCCCGCACAGTAGACCCGATTACAATTCCGGCACTTACTATAACGATATTCTTGATTATGTACTGTCCTTCCAGTGTGGGAGCATATGGTATCCTGGTAAATACCTCTTCCGGAAAAAGAAACATGGGCGTTATAGTTCCAAGCATCTGAAAAAATAATAACAACAAAGTTTCCCGGAGAAATATCCCAAATATCAGGCCGATTCCTATAACAACTTCCAGCGTGGCAAGGATGACGAGGGCAACCTTACCGGTTATAATACCGAACGTAAGTATTTCTATTGTCCTGGTTGCCAAATCATCTGCGGGACTAAGTCCCGGGAAATATTTCAGTATCCCGAACCAGAAAAAAATAATTCCGATACTTATCCTGACCAGGAAAATACCATATTCAGCCATCCAGTGGATTATTGCAACATCTTTTTCATGTAATAATTTAATAAAATGCTTCATGATAATGATTTGATTAAGCAGGCAGTCTTAAGAAAAGAATTTACAATCACCCGCACCGGTTCATCCCCTGTGTCAATTATACATCTGTTCTATTTTGCAAAAAGAGCTTTTAATAGTATATTATAATATAGTCAACCACAGGTCAAATCTTGTTAATATCTTAAATAAATTTTTGCCTTACAGGAGGAACATATTATACCAGTTGCCTGTTAAATAATTTTTAAGAAATATTGAAATACTTACTTTTTATTAAACTTCAAAAGAATCCACCTTCCTGTAAGCTTCTATAAAAGCTTTCTCTCCCTCCTTGCCGGGAATACTTCTGCCATGTTCGGTGCATATAACGCCATCATAGCCTTTATCATACAAATGTTTGAATACGTTCAGATAGTTAATCTCGCCTGTCCCCGGCTCTCTTCTGCCGGGATGGTCGCCGCAATGGAAAGCAGCAATATATTCCCAGGCCATATCTATGTTGGGTATCAAATTACCCTCAGTGATTTGCTGATGATAGGTATCATTCACAATACGGCAATGGGTGTGTTCAACTGCCTTGCAAATCATATATGCCTGTGGTATGGAAGTCAGGAACAGTCCGGGATGATTTATCAAAACATTTAAGGGTTCCATAACAAGCACCATTTCGCTTTTTTCAACGATTTCACTGCACATCCGCATGGTATCAATAACATTTGCCGTCTGATAATCCCAGTGCAGCCTTTCATCATAACGTCCCGGTACTACAAGAGCTGATTGGACATTGGTGCGCTTATGCACTTCAAGACCCATTCTCATTCTGTCCCTAAGCATCTCCATCATTTCGGGATCACGTGTTACCATTGATTTCACACTAAAATCTGCATAAAGAACAAATGGTCCCAGATCCATCCCCAGGCGATCAAGTTCGTTTGCAATTTTCTCCTGCAATGCTGGCTCCCTACCCATTAATCCATTGTCAAATATTGCCCTGAATCCCTGATCATGCATAAACTTTATCTGATCAATTGGATCATCACCGGCATGCTCCCGGAAGGTTCCCAGTGAAGGTGCATACTTGAGATTGAATTTTGCCTTATTGGAGACTTTTGTTTCAGAGGCGCCTGCGTTAGTTGCAAAAGCACCGGTCAGCCCGGTAAGCCCGATGCTCCCCAGAGCAGCGTTACGGATAAAATTCCTACGTTCCATAATTATTTTATTTTGTTTATTAGTGATCAAATTAAAACATAAAAATAAAAAAGTAAAGGGAAATACCCCTACATATTGAAAAATAAATGGCTGCCAAACAATTTTATCACTTTATAGATTTCGCGTAACCGGCATGAGATAAAATAAAAAGAATTAAACAGGTAAAATATTTATTAGATATTTCAACGGGACCTGCATGAAATCCAATTATTATCTTTCAATAATTATTGATGAAAATCCTTAGCATCGCTTTGCTCATTTAAAATTTACCCATAAATCACCCTGATACTGAAGTCACGCAAAATAGCATGAATTTTACATTCGAAAACTATTGCAAAACGAGACAAAACATTGCATGTGAAACCGACGAAGTCAATAAAACAGGGGGTTATATTGATTGAAAAGCACAATATCCGAACCATGAATCACTAACACATTGTTAAACAGATTACTAACTATACTTTATACGAATAAATTTAAACACAGAAACATGAATCATATTTAGTAAAGCTTTGTTAGTTTTGCAGCAATAATAAATATTTAGAATTATCCATCCACAAAATCACTGCATGGGAAAAAATTTCATAATGAAAAACACTATCCTGTTTCGACTATTTTACCATATACACCCTTCTTACCTGAATTGCCCAGGAATGATCCGGAGCTTTATCCTGGCATCTATCCTGTTATTAATTTCCGGTCTTTACCTTAATGCCGGGCAGTCAGATGAAGGCAGCGAAAAGGTTGCCGTCCCGGAAGGAATATATTACAAAAATGATCAGGGTTTTACCTGGAGTATTTTAATGGACCAGAGGATGTCAAATCTTCATTATGAAGGACCAGGTGGTATTATCAATTTTGGCCGTCGTGTCCACAGGTCCACCTATATTTCAGAATGGAGTTTTGCCCGGATCCAGTTCAATTATTCCAGGCCTGCACATAAAAACACGATCGTGTCAAATCCGGGTGGGGGATTGAGGTATCTTCATCTTAGAAAGGTTAATACACCTGACAATTATGAAATATTTGCAGGAGGAGAAGCTAACCTGTTCGGCAATTTCCGTATAGCTGACAGATTGGGTAATTCTTTTCTGTTCGCGGATTTCATAGCCGAATTAAGGCCCCAGGCAGGTTTGAATTTCGAAAGCAGGTTTTTGTGGAGGGACTGGAATATTGAACTCTCCCTGGCAGCCAGTCTGGGCGGCTATGCAATGAGGATCCCCGAATATGGCGTAAGTTTCGAACTGGATGAAGACGGAGGCACAAAAATACAGGGATTCGAGCAAGCGATCCTGACACCCTTCAATTATTCCCATTTTACTACAGGATTATTTGTAAGAGAATCTTTCAGTGGCAAATCAAACCCAAACTGGTTCCGGATAGGTTATATATGGGATTATTATACTATGGCGGGAAAACACAGCCTTAATATGAACAACACCCAGCATCAGCTTGTTCTTGAACTTTACTTCAAGGTAAGATAATAATTAACCTGTTACTTTCTGAAAAATAAAATTATAATTCCAATATGTTGTCACAAATAGTCAAGTTAAAAAACAAAGCTTCCCTGGCAATAATGCCGGCGATGCTATTTATTTTTCTTGCCATAATCTCACCGGCATGTGAAAAAGTTTTAATGCAACCCGATTCGGGAACAGATCCGGCAACCATTTTCGAGGAAGTATGGACCTTTACAGACAGGCATTATTCCTTTTTTGAATACAAAGATATTGATTGGGATCAGATATACTCAAATTACCAGCCTTTGGTGCACGATGAGATGAATAACGTGGAACTGTTTGACCTGTGTGCCGATATGCTATACCAGCTAAAAGACGGTCATGTCAATCTTGTCAGTTCTTTTGACCGGTCCCGCTATTGGGAATGGTATCTGGACAGTCCAGAGAATTTTGATTATTCGATAATTGAGCGGAATTATTTCGAGGGCAGGCAGAGGTACATAGGCCCCCTTCAGTTCGTTGATCTGGGAGAGATTGTATATGTTTATTACAGCAGTTTTGCCAATACTATAGGAGACACTAATCTTGATATCCTGCTGCTGAACCTTCAAAATAAGGAAGGACTCATATTTGATGTCCGCAACAATGGCGGAGGAAGCATTGAGAATGCAAGAAAGCTGGCATCACGCTTTACCAATGAAAAGACACTTGTCGGATATAATTATGTAAAAACAGGACCGGGGCACGAAGATTTCAGAAAAGAGGATATTTATATCGAACCACATGACGGAGAAAGATACACGGGTAAAGTAGTCGTGCTTACCAACAGAAAAAGTTACAGTGCAACCACTTATTTTGCTCAGTATATGAATACTTTTTCCAATGTAACATTTATAGGTGATACCACAGGTGGAGGGGGAGGAATGCCGGCATTTCACGATCTTCCGAATGGCTGGCTGCTAAGAGTCTCCAGCACAAGATTCTATAGTCCCCAGGAAATCAATATTGAATCGGGGATTCCTCCACAAATACAGATAGACATGACCAAAGAATCTATGCTCGAAGGGACCGACGACATCCTGGAGAAGGCAATAGAAATACTGGAAGAAGGAAACAATATTTGATATGCGCCCACCCATGCTTACATGATTAAAAAGATGCCTATGCCCGCCGGGTATACCAAAGCCATTAGCCTGTTTGGCGGGTGTTCATAATAAAATAACGGCAGTATTTTTAATCCTCAACCTGCTGAGTAATCCAAGAACTATAGCAAGAACGGATATCCCGGTTAGCACCCATTTTATGCTTGTCATAAGGCTTGTAAGCCATGCAAGAACAAACAACCGCGAAGGCCATGAGATCAGCATTATTATAATACCTGTATTTTCAAGATAGTCGGAAACAAGAATTGACAGAGGAATAAGGGCAGGAAGGGGACGTTTATAAATCTTAAATATGATAAACCCAAGAAACAGCGAATAAACAACGGGATAAATAAAATCAAGAAATGCCAGTCCCCTGATATAAGACCGCCTTCCTTCCTCACCATACAATTCTATCATATCATAAGCCTTTTCTGAATCATAGGTAAACATTATATCCAGCGGTGCTTCTTCTTCTCCCGAAGGCATCAAAACGGGGAAAAGAAAAAAATTAAATATTAGAATGATAACAAATAATACTAAAAGATTACGGGGACTGGCATTCCTCTCAAAAAACATGTGAATTCCACTCTTGTAACCGGTAAAATCTGAAGGGTTCCTTGCCATGATTTGATAGAGTTGTTTGTTATTTATCTGGGCAAATATTTTTATTGTTTTAAATCATTTTAACCGGTTAAAATTTCATCCAATCTTCCTGCTGCTTCAAGTGCAACATTACGTCCGCGGCCGGAGAAAATGGTTTGAGCTGAACGCCGGTCCGTCAGGTACACCTCAATATCTGATGACATGCTTTCTTCAATCCTTCCTTCCATATGCCCTTTTAAGGGAGAAGCCAGAGCTGTTGCAGAGTCACGCTCAACGGCAATCTCTATACGATATCTTCTATTTTCAATTACGACTTCAATCTTATCGGTATTCGCTCTGACTAACTTCAATACTGAACCATTATAAGTAGTAAAGCTTATCAGCTTGTTATTGAGCCATATCCCCGAGATAAAGCCCACGAAAGAACTTCTTAGCCATGGAATTTTTGCAACAGAAGTTTTTATGGAAATCCCCGGTACGTCAAAATGATTTGACTGAAACCAGATGTAGCCTTCCGGAAAAGAGCTGCCCCAATCCTTCTCTATATATCCTCTTCCACCGTCAAATTCGACAGTTTCGCCATTGCAGGCCAGTGTTCCTGAGATTGAATGATCCATGCTTACAATCCCATGATAACATTCCATAAACGGAACAAAGGAATAAGGCCCCATTATTCCGGGGGAATACCATGGTTTTGGCCATGATATGTTGCCGGTAAAAAAAAGCTTCCCTTTAAGGCGGTTAAGATCAAGAGATAGAGAATCTCCTGAAAAATGATTGTTGCCGACAGAAACAAGAAACCTGTCCCCCGAAGCAGAAAAACTCTCATAATCAAATTTATAATATTCAGCAGTTTTTTTTCTTCCATCAAGTACCTGGATAAAAGAGTGGCGGGAGCCGGAATCATCCATTGCAACTCCCGGGATAATGGCAAAAGCATGAGCTTCATTTTGGCTCAGCACCTTGAAATACCATCCCTCAAAATAACTATGTCTTTTTCCCCAACCCTGAAAATTCTCAGGATTAAATAACGACCTTATCCTTTTTATTAGCATCACTTCTTGTGAAAATAGATTATGTAATTCTCAGGGTCCTCTTTTTTGACACAGTATGAAACTGCAGGACTGCTAGGTTTATCAAATAACTCAATCATAATTGAACTTTGAAAGTCAACTATTTCCAACAAAGTTAAATTATATTACATTAAAAATATAAACTTATGCAGATATATTAATTATAAAAGCCAGGCATATGCAGAGAATACTATTGACATTGCCAAGCCTCAAATACAATGAAGCTGTAATGATCAAAGCGGAAAATATATTTCAGAGGTGTTTTCATACCAGCAATGCCGTAGTTGTTTTTTTAGATTAATCCGGTTTATTATGTAGAACATATGACAAGGATTGTAGAATAATTCCACAAAAAAATATTATCCCATCATAATTAATTATCACATGCCTGCTGTGAACAAGAAATTTATAACGGACTAACAAAACACCAGCCATGACATTATCAATCCCCGTCAGGTTTACCAGGAAAAACACTATTTCAGTCAGCATAATGCCTCAGGCTGAATTTAAAATTTTAAAGATGTTGCAATGCTGCCTAATGGCATAGTTTTTTCATTACCAGAATAAGAAGTACCGTAACTAAATATATATTAAAAATAAAATGTCTATAACCATAAAACCAAATACCATGAAGAAATTAATGCTAAGAATAATTCCATTGGTGGGTATGATGTTAATCCTTTCGGGGTGCCCCCAGGATCCAGCTGAAGAACTTACAATAGATAGAAGACCTCATGTAGCCATACTGGTTGCAGAAGGGTTTCATGATGGAGAAGCCTACATGCCATACGGATATCTTACGAATCAGGGCATTGATGTTACTGTAATAGGGCCTGAAATAGGACCGGTAACTGCATATAACAGTGATTTTACCATAGGTATAGAACGTACGGTAAATGACGTTTCAAGAGATGAGTTTGAGGCTTTGATAATACCCGGGGGCAAAGCTCCTTCAGTGCTAAGAGAAGATGCAGATATTGTAGATTTTGTGACCGAATTCTTTGAAGACGGTAAAATTACTGCAGCAATTTGTCACGGACCACAGGTACTTGTAACGGCAGATGTTTTAGAAGGAAGGACTATTACAGGTGTAAGCAGCATAAAGGAAGAAATTGAAGAAGCCGGTGCTGAGTACAGGGATGAGGAACTGGTAATAGATGATAATCTTATCACATCAAGAGTCCCGGATGACCTGGATTCTTTCAGCGTGGCAATATCAGAAGCGGTAATTGAAGAGTTTGATGACTATGTGGAAACAGTACTGCCACCCCAGCCAGGGATGTAAGCAACCTGCAACAATTTAATGGTTATTTATCCTGTAAAAAACAAGAAGTCAAAATTTCGTCAATAAATTACAAAATCTTGACTTACAGGAGGAACCGCTGCACTTTAACATTAAATTTTTTCATCCGTCTCTGCTTATTTTGACTGAAAAAATTTAATGTATATTTGTAAAAATTTATTTATGAATAAAATTGAACCATGGCCCGGAAAACCTTATCCCCTGGGCTCAAAATATGATTATAAAGGAGTAAATTTTTCACTTTTCTCAGAAAATGCAAGTGGTGTAGATCTTTGCCTTTACGATGAAGAAGGAAATGAAACACACCGCATAGAAGTAAAAGAAAGGACCCACAACAATTGGCATGTATATATTCCGGGATTAAAACCCGGACAATTATACGGTTATCGCGTTCACGGTCCTTATGAACCAGGAAACGGGCACCGGTTTAATCCCAACAAATTACTGATCGATCCTTATGCCAAGGCTCTTAATGGTAGTGGAGAATGGGACAATTCACTGTTTGGATATAAAATAGGTCATGAGGATGAAGATCTTTCCTTTGACGAAACTGACAGTAGTCCGTTTGTCCCAAAATGCGTAGTGATTGATGAAGCATATGACTGGGAAATGGATACGCAGCTTAGAATTCCCCTGAATAAAACTGTGATCTATGAACTACATGTGAAGGGCTTCACTAAACGCTTTCCGAAGATACCTGAGGAAATAAGAGGCACCTATGCAGGTCTGGCACATCCTGAAACTATAAAATATCTTAAATTCCTGGGCGTAAATGCAATCGAGCTGATGCCGGTGCACCAGTTCATTAACGATAAACACCTGATCGATAACGGACTTACCAACTACTGGGGATATAACAGTATTAATTTTTTTGCCCCGCACTACGCCTATTCTGCTTCCGGCCACCAGGGTCAGTCACAGGTCATCGAATTCAAGAATATGGTTAAAGAGATGCACAAGGCAGGGATAGAGGTTATCCTGGATGTTGTTTACAATCATACGGGTGAGGGGAACCAAATGGGGCCAACGGTTAGCTTCCGGGGTATTGATAATGCTTCTTTCTACAGACTGGTAGAGGATGACAAGAGATTCTACATGGATTATACCGGTACCGGTAATACGATGAATTCTGTTCACCCTACTATCCTGAGATTAATTATGGACAGCCTTCGCTACTGGGTGCTGGAAATGCATGTAGACGGTTTCCGCTTCGACCTGGCTACAGCACTGGCCAGAGAATTTAGCGATGTGGATAAATGGGGTTCTTTCTTCGACGTTCTTCATCAGGATCCAATATTGTCTCAGGTCAAGCTGATTGCCGAGCCATGGGATATCGGGGAGAATGGATATCAGGTGGGGAATTTCCCGGCAGGCTGGTTGGAATGGAATGGCCGCTACAGGGATTCCATGCGTGAATTCTGGAGGGGTGAAGATGAGATGCTCCCTGAGTTTGCCAACCGAATAACCGGGAGCTCCGATCTTTATTCGGATGACTGGCGAAGACCGGTTGCCAGTATAAATTTTATAACTGCTCATGATGGTTTCACCCTCAGGGATCTTGTTTCATATAATGAAAAGCACAATGAAGCCAATAAAGAGGATAACAGGGATGGCGAGAACCATAACAGGTCATGGAACTGTGGAGTGGAAGGGGAAACCGGTGACAAAAAAATTATTGCCCTGAGAAAAAAGCAGGTTAGGAACTTCCTTTCCACTCTTTTTCTTTCGCAGGGCATTCCCATGCTGGTTGCAGGTGATGAACTCTGGCGAACTAAGAAAGGTAATAATAATACCTATTGCCACGATAATGAATTGACCTGGATTGACTGGGAAAACAAGGATGAGGATCTCATGAATTTCGTATCCGGCCTGATAGATTTCAGGCTTAACCATCCAGCATTTTGCAGGTTCAAATGGTTCAAAGACGAACAAATAAAAGGGAAAAAAGTAAAGGATATAGAATGGTTCCTTCCGGAAGGGGAAACCATGAGTGTGGAGGACTGGCATAAATCATACGCTAAATCGCTTGGAATATTTCTTTCAGGAGAAGGGATACATCACAGGGATGAACTGGGCAACAAAATATTCGACGACAGCTTCTATCTTATGTTCAATGGTAACCACGATAGAGTGACATTCAAACTTCCCGGTAAAGAATATGGAAATCCATGGAAAAGGGTTATTGATACACACGATGGTTTTGTTTCAGAGGAGGGAATAAATGAATTCAAAGCGAATGATAAAGTATATGTAGAAGGAAGATCGGTTGTTCTGCTGAAACATGTAACAGAGGATAATGAACAGACGGTTACAGAGAAGGTGACAAATTATATATTGAGGAAAGTTCGTTAGTTCTGCTGGAGTATACCATAGAGAACCAGTCTTAATGGCTTGACTTTTGTACTCTAAAATTCAAGAATATTTATAAAGCAAGCCTAACTTACTAGTAATGCTGAAAGCAAAAACTGAAAAAAGGGAGCTTGGCATGACGTTTCTTCCGGAAGGTAATGCCAGAATGTTATTATGGTCACCTTTCGCTGAAAAAGCAGGTATTGAAATTACAGGTAAAGGATTTTTCCCGCTTGAAAAAACTGATTACGGATATTGGGAGGGAGTATTGCCTGAAGTAGGGGTCGGGGACCGCTACATGGTTGTAATCAATAATGACAGGAAAATTCCTGATCCGGCTTCACTTTCCCAGCCTGATGGAGTTCATGCACCTTCCGAAGTTATAGATACCCGATATTCCCGTCAGAGTGTATCCGGCTGGAAAGGCATTTCTGCTGAAGATCTTATAATATACGAGCTTCATACCGGAACCTTTTCACCGGAAGGAACCTTTGAAGGCATAATCAGGAAGCTTGACTACCTTGCCGGTCTGGGTATTAACACTATCGAACTGATGCCGGTAAACGCCTTCCCCGGATCCCGCAACTGGGGTTATGATGGAGTATACCCGTTTGCTGTGCAACATTCTTATGGTGGTTATGCCGGACTGGCTGAACTTATTGTCGCCTGCCATAAAAAGAATATCGCAGTAATTCTGGATGTTGTATACAACCATCTTGGACCTGAAGGTAACTACCTTTCAGTTGCCGGACCATATTTTACGGATAAATACCAGACTCCATGGGGCAGTGCAATAAATTTCGATGATGCCTGGTGCGATGGAGTGCGCAGGTATTTTATTGAAAATGCCCTGATGTGGCTGAGGGATTTTGGTGTCGACGGACTCAGGATCGATGCCGTTCATGCAATAAAAGATCTGGGGACAGTACATTTTCTTGCTGAACTGGCAGGATATGTGGAAGACCTGAATATGCGCACCGGGAAACAGCATTTTCTGGTGGGTGAATGTGACCTGAATGATGTTAAATACATTACTCCGTTAAATGAAGGAGGGGTGGGACTTGACAATCAGTGGTGCGATGAATTTCATCATGCACTGCATGCCAGACTGACAGGCGAACGTGAGGGTTATTACTCCGATTTTGGCTCCACCTCCCATGTGGTGGAGTCATTTAATGAAGCTTATGTTTATAACGGGAAGTATTCCGCTTACAGGAAAAGAACTTTCGGGAGTTCAACACTTGGATTTCCCGGATACAGATTTGTTGTTTTTACACAGAACCATGACCAGGTGGGTAACAGAATGCTTGGTGAGAGATCGAGTTCCCTGGTGGATTTTGAATCTCTAAAACTGATGGCCGGAGCTATGTTTGTCAGTCCTTTTATCCCAATGCTGTTCATGGGCGAAGAATATGGTGAAGATGCCCCTTTTCTCTATTTTACCAGTCACGGCGACAAGGAGCTTATTAATGCAGTAAGGGAAGGGCGGAAAAATGAATTCAGTGAATTCATGAGTAGCGAAGGACCTCCCGACGCACAATCTGAAGATACGTTTGACAGATCTAAGCTAAGATGGGATTTCCAGGGTAATGAAAAGAAGGAGAAGCTACTGGAGTTCTATAAAAAACTGATCCACCTGAAAAAAACACATCCTGCTCTTAAACCGGGCATCAGAGATAATATAGCAGCAGTTGAAGCAGGAGAAGGTAATGCAATTATTTTAAGGATCGGAGCCAGCCGGGAATATGAGCCTTACGGTAACAGCATTAAAGAACACCCGCATTTAAAGGATGTCAACTCTGCTGCTGCTCCAGGTAACTCTGAAGTTGATTGCAGTGAATTAAAAGTTATCATGAACCTTTCAAAGGAGACATTGAAATTGCCTGTTGCCAATGAGAACGCTGCTATGTGCACCATTCTTCTTTATTCTGCCCATACTTTTTGGGGGGGACCGGTGAGTGGATTTGCTTCACTCGGCGGGCATGACGGTATGGTGGATATGGAACCACGATCGATCATGATATTATCTCCATTCCGGGAATAGGCAACTGCTTTTTCCCTGCAGCTATCCGGCACGATATTTTTTAACCTTTTTACAGAGATCTTTATTTTTTTTACCCGGTAATCAAACTCTAAAATACAATTATGGTATTTAATCCCGTTTCAAGCTACAGGTTCCAGTTCAGCAAGTCATTTACTTTAAATGATCTGGAGAAATATTTGGATTATCTGAAATTACTTGGCACAGGAAGTATTTATGCTTCGCCGGTATTTGCAGCAGTGCCAGGCAGCAACCATGGATATGACGTTACAGATCCCGGAATGATCAATCCTGAACTGGGTACTTTCGAAGATTTCGTCAGGATTGTACAAGCTCTGAAGGATAATAATATTGGATGGATCCAGGATATTGTACCTAATCATATGGCTTACCACCCCGGTAACGGCTGGATTATGGATGTTCTTGAAAAGGGAGTTGCTTCACCCCATTTTAAGATATTCGATATAGAACCTGATGTTAACAAAGGACATGAAAAATTGATGACCCCTTTCCTTGGCACTGATCAGGAGCAGGCTATACTGAATCGCGATCTGCAGATCTGCCTGAACAAGGGAGCCGTTGCCATAAAATATTTCGATAATATTTATCCTGCAAATTTCGGTTCCTTCAAATTATTATTCGAGCCTCATCTGGATACAGCACCCGAAGAATTCAGACATATATGGGGAAAATATGACCTGACAAACAAAAAGGCTGATGCTAAATTCCTTAACGGAGATTGGGAAGAGATCAAAAAGGAACTGGATGTTCTTTTTAATACCAATGACCACATCATGGCTTTCACCGGTGTCATTCTCACCGGAATAAACAGCAACCCTGCTCTTCTTAAGAAGATCATTTCCAGCCAGACATACGAGCTCTGCCACTGGAAAGATACTTCTGACAGGATAAACTACAGGCGGTTCTTTACCATAAATGACCTTATTTGCATTAATATAGAAGATGGACTTGTATTTGACAAACATCATCACTTAATCAGTGAACTGATTTCAGAAGGATACCTTACAGGCATCAGGGTAGATCATATTGACGGATTATATCACCCGGGCGGCTACCTCGATAATCTGAGAGCACTGGCAGGCAACAGCACATATCTTATTGTTGAAAAGATACTGGAGCGTGGAGAGGAAATACCAGCCACCTGGCCCGTGCAGGGTACAACAGGTTATGATTTTCTGGCAATTATCAATAACCTTATGACTTCCGGTAAAAATTACAACCGGTTGTTAAAGCTGTATCAAAACCTTACGGGAGAAGATCATAATCCTGATGACTTAGTATATAATAACAAAAAGCATATTCTATATGCCAATATGATGGGTGAACTCAATAATCTTTTCGGTCGGCTGGAAAAGCTTTTGAATTATGACGCAAAAACAGGTTTTGATGGATACGATGAGAAAAAGGGCTTATCGCCGGAAACAATGAAACAGGCCCTGGCAGAATTTATGCTGGCCTTCCCGGTTTACCGTATTTACCCCGGAGAATTCCCTTTGCAGGGAGAACAGCGGGAATTAACTGTCGAGATTTTCAAACAGGCTATCAGACGAAACCCCGGAATAAAAAATAGCCTCTCTATTTTAAGAGATATTGTACTTGTGGACAAAAAGCGGGATGACGAATTCAACACTCTTCTCGGCAATTTTTTCATGCGGTTGCTGCAGTTTACCGGACCCCTGACGGCAAAAGGTGTTGAGGATACATCCATGTACCAGTATAATTGCTTTATTGCTCATAATGAAGTTGGTGATGCGCTAGATGCACGTGGAATAAGTGTTGAAAATTTCCATAATGCCATGAATGTACGCCTGCAAAACACTCCGCTTGCAATGAACTGCACCGCAACCCACGATACCAAGCGGGGTGAAGATGTAAGGGCAAGACTCAATGCAATAAGCGATTTGGCTGGTGAATGGGAAATGATGGTAAAAACATGGATTGAAATTAACCGGGATATCAAAAAGAACAGCAATGAAGGTGGCCTGCCCGCTCCTACCCTTAATGAAGAATATTTTATTTACCAGACCCTGGCCGGGACTTTTCCCTTCAGCGAAAAGGTGGATGAAGAATATATCCGGCGGATTCAGGATTACCTGATCAAGTCACTACGGGAAGCAAAGCAGACAAGCAACTGGGATGATCCTGATGAGAAACACGAAAAGGGTGTGACTGAGTTTGCCAGATCCATACTTGATTCCCGCCATCTCTTTATTAACTCATTTACCTCTTTTCACAGAAAACTTGTCTGGAGAGGCATAGTTAATTCCCTTGTACAGACTGTTGTTAAATGCTGTGCCCCCGGAATGCCTGATATTTACCGGGGTACGGAAACATGGGACCTGAGTCTGGTTGACCCGGATAACCGCAGGGCGGTGGATTTCAATGCACTACATGACGGATTGCTGAAAAGCATACAGCAATGGGAAGCAGATCCCGAAGTCACAATCCGTGATCTTTATTCAGAGTCCTTTGACGGGCGGATAAAACAGTTGATAACACACCTGCTGCTGCGTGAAAGGAAGAACAATCCGGATATCTTCAGGTACGGGGACTATATTCCGGTTGAACCGGGAGGTAAGTATAAAGACAAAGTATTCGGCTTTATCCGTAAACACAGGCAACAATGGATAATGTGCATTTTACCCCTTAATAGCGGAAATATGAATTCCACTAAAAATGGGGAATATTTCTCATCTGTCAAATGGAAAGATACCTTTATCAAAACGCCAGTGGGTGTGCCTGAAGAATGGAAGAACCTTCTTACCGGTAAAAATTTATCAAGCAGTGAAGAACTGGAAGTTTCTGATCTGTTCGGCGGACTACCGGTTGCAGTTCTGAAGGGAAAAAAGAAAACCTCGGACAGGAAATGTGGCTTACTCCTTCATATTTCATCCTTGCCGGGGAAGTATGGGATCGGCGACTTTGGAGAAGAGGCGTTCCGGTTTGTTGATTTTCTAAGCCAGAACTACCAAACATACTGGCAAACCCTGCCCCTTTCGCCGGTTACCAGGGCACAGTCATGGTCTCCTTATTCATCACCCTCGGCATTTGCAGGAAATACCACTCTGATCAGTCCCTGGCATCTTTATACCGTAGGACTGATCAATTATTCAGATCTGGAGAGTGCCAAATTCCGCAACAGCAGCAAAATTAATCATGGAAAAGCATCCCGTTTCAGGGAGGATCTGCTTAAAAAAGCATGGAATAAATTAAGAAAAGAAACGGGACACCGGTTGTACAGCGAATTTGAAAAATTCTGTGACAGGGAATCACAATGGCTGAATGATTATACTTTGTTTCTGGCATACAAGGAACATTTCGGCAAAAAAGAGTGGAACAGATGGCCGGCGAAGGTAAAGGAACGTGATGAGAAAACTCTTAAAACGGCAAAATATGAATTTGACGATATTATTTCACAGGAAAGATTTAACCAGTATATATTCGACCGGCAATGGAGAACCCTTAAGAAATATGCCAATGAAAAAGGCATTAGGATTTTTGGAGACATTCCATATTATGTAAGTTATGACAGCGCAGATGTATGGGCAAATCAGGATCTTTTTAATTTGCAGGAAGACGGTAAGATGAAAACAGTAGCCGGTGTACCACCGGATTATTTTGACAGTAATGGTCAGCTATGGAATATGCCTGTTTATAACTGGCAAAGACTGAAAGATTACGGTTATGACTGGTGGATGAAAAGACTGGCAAGGAATATGGAATTTTTCGACCTGCTGAGACTGGATCATTTCAGAGCTTTTTCTGCTTTTTGGGAAGTGCCCGCCGGAGATAAAACAGCCATTAACGGTAAATGGACCAAGGGACCCGGAGTGGAGTTCTTTAATGCACTTAAGGAGAAATTTCCTAACATGCCCTTTGTGGCAGAAGATCTTGGTGATATCGACCAGGCTGTTTATGACCTCAGGGATCAATTCGGACTCCCCGGAATGCAGGTATTGCAATTCGGTTTTGACCATAATATGTCAACCAATCTTCATGCTCCGCATAATCACAATAAAAATTCACTGGTTTACACCGGCACACACGACAATAATACACTTCGGGGATGGTATGACAGGGATCTCGGGAAAACCGGCAAGCAGAGATTACAGGATTATGCCGGTAAAAAGATCGGTTCATCTCAGCTACACTGGGAAATGATCAGGATGGCTTTCGCATCGCCCGCAAGAACGGCTATTATACCAATGCAGGATTATATGGGACTTGGTAAAGGGGCAAGAATGAATACACCATCAACTTCCGGAGGCAACTGGACATGGAAAATAAAGGATCTAGGTGTTCCCTCAACCATGACTGAAAAGATCAAAAAATTTACGGTGATGTATAACAGGACGATGTAGCGTTTTTGTTTAAATTTCCATGACACATAAAATCCTTATCAGATGAGAATGATAAGAACCACAGCGACAACAAGTACAAGAATTGTCATTAATCCGCAACCGCATCGATTAGGATAATCATCATGTACCATCTGTCCACTTTTCAAGGCCGGATAATATTTCAGGGTTAAACAATAGGGCGCAAAAGGCCGGTTTAAATTAACATACGAAAATGAAATATCTTTGTTACAAATAAAGAATTTATTATGTACAAAACCAGCAAAAGGTGATGCAAATCACCAAATAAAAAGTTTCTTAGTTATTCCGGGAAGTCGATAGTTTATTTAAGCTGGCATTTAATCCTGAAAAAACTGCCTGCAGGTTTTAAAATAGACTAATTCCCTTTTTCAATCAGGTTTCCAAAATATTTCCAGAAATTAAGGTGGAACTCCTCTCCCTCTGGTCCCGGATACAAGTCAATAAAAGAATTGACCGCATCTTCCCCCGGAGCAAAAGTTATTTTACTTTCTTGTTCATAGAGAGTAATCACCTCAGGGTGGAACTGGATACCCATTACATTTGGATACCGCACATGCTCAATAGCTTCAATAATTTTACTGTCACTGCTACGGGCTGTAACCCAGAATCCCTTCCCTAACCGGTCGATAGCCTGATGATGGGAGCTAAGCACATAAGGCAAGGTTTGGTTGTCTGCAAGCACTTGTTCCAAATGGCTTTCTTCCTCTACCAATATCCTGTGGAATGAACGTGCAGCAACATCCTGATCGATACGAAATGCCGAATAGTAATTTCTGTGCTGCTGGTCAGAATCCATAGCCAGCACCTGCTCAACACTATTTTTACCATAAATATCAGAAGGGATATCCTGTATCATAGTCCCCCCTGTGGCAACATTCATTGTCTGCATTCCGAGGCATATACCTAGCAGGGGTAACTCCCGGTTTTCTTCCAGAAATGGAATGTGATCTTCGTTTTGATAACCGCCAAGAAGGTGAAAAAGAAAGGAAACCTCCAGATAATGACGGTGGGGATCAGTTACTACTGTGAGTAGATTCATTTCATCTCCGTATATTGCGGGAGGAATGTCAGGTCCACCGAAAAAAAGTATACCCTTCGCCATTTGGAAAACCATACGGAAAATTTCCGTATTAACATTTTCTGAAAACAAGTGGTCAATCTCCATGGAAGATCCAATTCCCAGGAGTGAAATATGATCATAACCATTCATCCTGATATAATCATCAGTCCGCGAATAATCATAGGAAGCATGATCACTGTATACTCCTAAAAGCTTAATATCCGGTTCTACCGGTAAGATCCCTTCTGAAGTAAGATATATCCAGGTCCTGATATTATCAACAGTGGGATGCATGATAACTATAAATTTATCCTGATTATCCTTGATTTGTTTCCCGGAACTTTGTTCAGGCAATAAACCTGAGGGAATAAATTTACCCCGGGTATCCTGGGGATGGTTATTGTCTTTATTATGAACACTGGCCTCATTTACCGGCAGGATAAAAAGAAAAAATGCCCAAAAAAATATTGTAATTCTGATCATATTCTAAAATATAAGGATTATTAACAATCCTGCAATTTAAAATAATTATCAGAATTCACACATATACCCAAAATTTAAAGAAGGGCCGGTGGAAAGTTTATAAAACATTAAGGTTATCCATCAATATTTTTTTCATTCTTCTGGATACCGGAATCCGGTATCCGCAGGCAAAAGCAAAATACTGATCTCTGTAATGCCGGAATTCGGAAACAGCATTAATGTTTACAAGATAATTCCTGTGTACCCTGCAAAACAGACCGGGAGGAAGCATCCTTTCAATTTTAACCAGAGGAACGGCAAGTACTTCCTGCTTCTTGTTTTTCATGACCATCAGGGAGAACCCGTTATCACTTTGAAAATAAAGAGTTTTCTGCAATATGGAATTACTGAGCAGATCTTTTGGATTATCAGGCATTTTCGAATTTGTTATTGAATAACATAAAACTTACAACGCACTTATATTGTACTGACTTTATGATAGTGCAATTGTGACAATGCAATAATTAAACTATATTTAGCCAGTATCAGAAATAATTAATTCAATTTATGAAAGCACCTTAATAAAATTAATATGTTTTTCAGGAAATTTCCAAATTACCAACCCTAAAATAAACTGAACGGTTGATATTTGTATTTTAGCGGTAAAAAATCAGGCAGATATATTCTGTTCTGGAGAGGATAATCCAAGCCTGATCTTTAAATTATTCCTGCGGCGTCTGGAAACGGGCACGTTTATCCTGCACTTCATGATAAGAAATTCATCCTTTTCATCATAATTACCAACCTTGTCAAGATTTACCAGGTAATTTCGGTGACATCTGTAAAACTTTTGTTTGCATAGCTTTTCTTCAATTCTTTTTAGAGGAACCTGCACTCTTTTAAATTTTCCGCATATATACACGATTTTTGTAACTCCCGAAGCGTGCTCACAATAAACTATGTCATCATAATTAATCTTTACTGCGCCTGATGAATCCTGCAGCCATAAACCGGGAAATTTCACAAGTATCTTCATCAGCAAATTTATTTTCAGTAACTGGGATGATGGGTATTTCCAAAAAGACCGGTAATCAAATGTAAAATCGACTAAAACCCAAGTTTTATTTGCGCAAAAATGAAAAGTCAAATGCATGTGAGATCGACCGCAGGTCAATCCTCCTGTTTTGTACATGATATTTAGTTCGCCTCTAAATCTCACCTCACGGATTCAGCAAGGCGCAAACATGGATGACTCATGCAATGAATAAAGCCAGAATAATAACAAAGAACCTCCCGTATAGAGGTGCATAAATTTTAAAAACGTGACATGAGTTTCCTGTTAATAACTTTGCGCATTAGTCCGCAAAAATAAAAAAGCACACTATTATTACTCTGATTATCTGCGCCATAATATCGCTTACCCGTGATATATCTATGTTAACAAATTGTTAATAACATTTCTGATTGGCGTCGAAAATCAGTCCGGGTTTTCGATAATCATTCCCGTATGCAATAAATGGGGTATTATTTTTAATTAATCTGAATGCAGGGAAAAATGACGGAACAGTCTTATAAAAATAAAAAATACGTATCTTGGTCAGCCCTTAATAATTTAACCATATTATCAAATATAAAAGAGCAACCCCGACCACATCCATTTTCCGGTTATGAGTAAAAACTCCAGAAATCCATCAACTGTTCAGGCACTAATCCCCGTTTTATTTCTCATTGCCATGTTGTCTCTCAACGTTTACTTCTTTGGAGATGATACCCTTTCAGGTGCAAACCAGATAGCCTTATTACTTGCCTCCGCTGTTGGAAGTATTATTGCTGTTCACCTGGGACATAACTGGTATGAGGTAAGGAAACAAATAGTTAAGAGCATAGGTTCGGCCATGCCTTCGATGATAATATTGCTCCTAATTGGATCCCTGGCAGGCACATGGCTGTTAAGCGGGGTTGTTCCGGCGATGATATATTATGGACTGCAGATACTTAATCCGGTGATATTCCTGGTGGCTTGTGTTGTGGTTTCTGCCCTGGTATCAGTATCTACAGGAAGCTCATGGTCCACCGTAGCGACCATAGGGATTGCACTAATCGGCATTGGCAATGCAATGGGATTTGGTGAGGGTATAGTTGCCGGGGCAATTATCTCCGGAGCATATTTCGGCGACAAGATGTCTCCTCTTTCAGACACAACCAATCTTGCCCCCGCAATGGCAGGAACAGATTTGTTTACACATATCAAATATATGGCTTATACAACCGGCCCCTCTATTTTCATAACTCTTATCCTGTTCATGATAGCAGGGTTCTTTTTTCAACCTGAAGGAGATGCTGCAAATGTGGAGGCAACATTGCATGCCATAGAACAGAGTTTCAACATAACACCACTCCTCTTTATTGTACCCGCAGCTCTGGTAACCATCATAGTTAACAAAGTTCCACCCCTTCCTTCTTTACTGGCCGGCACATTACTCGGAGCACTCTTTGCTCTCATATTTCAGCCCCAGGTAGTCGAACAAGTTGCCGGTATTGCCGACAATTACGCTGAAGCAGCCTACATAGGGATCATGAAAAGCATGTTTGGAAGAATATCCATCACCACAAGTGATCCGCAGGTCAATGAACTACTTAGCACCGGAGGAATGGCAGGAATGCTTAATACCATCTGGCTTATAATGACGGCAATGATCTTTGGTGGAGTGATGGAGGCAGCAGGAATGCTTGTAAAGATTACCAGTGGACTAATGCGATTTGCAAAAACCACAGGGTCACTGGTTGCGACAACAGCAGGCACATGCTTATTTTTCAATCTTACTGCATCAGATCAGTATATATCCATTGTTGTGCCGGGAAGGATGTTTGCTGAAACATACCGGAAAAGAAGATTGAAGCCAGAAGTCCTTAGCCGGACCCTGGAAGATTCTGGCACTGTCACATCGGTACTGATACCCTGGAATACCTGCGGGGCGACACAATCAGCCGTTCTCGGAGTACCCACCATAAGTTACCTTCCCTATGCATTCTTCAATATTATTAGTCCTTTTATGTCAATATTTATGGCATCATTCAACATAAATATCAGACGGTTTGCAGATGAAAAGAAGGATAGGAAAATTGAAATGGATGATCAGTGATCATTTCATACATTAACCAATTGAAGTTTACAGGATCATAATAGTAGCAGGGAACAAAACCCACTCCGGTAAAACCATTTACCAAAAGCTAACTATTCATCACCAAACTCAAACACACCTTTGTCAAAGTCCCCCGGGGCCACAACCTCATCCCCGGACACGGTTTCTAAGATAGTCTAAAACAGGGCTGGATATCTTTCAGTATCTGATTTATGCATGATCTCATAGACAATATCAAACACATCTTCTGAATTTGGATTAGAAAAATAATCACCATCGGAAGTATATGCGGTACGATGATCTTTCCCTGTCAGTGTGCGGGGCTCAGCATCCAGGAAAAAAAAGCCTCCCCGCTCTTCAAGAACCTGCTGCATCATAAAGGATGTAGCGCCACCAGGGACATCCTCATCAAAAAACAGTACTTTACCGGTTTTCTTAATTGATTTCAAAATTGTATCTGTCCTGTCGAAAGGCAATAGAGTCTGAACATCAACTAATTCAGTTGAAATATTAAACTCCTTTAGTTGTTCGGTTGCTTCCTGAGCAATCCTTACGCATGATCCGTAAGTAACAATGGTGATATCGGTGCCCTCATTAAGTATCTCAGGTTCACCAAGCGGGATTCTGTATTCACCGATATTCTCAGGCCTTTTTTCTTTCAAACGATATCCGTTAAGAGGTTCAATAACTATAGCAGGATCCTGCCCTTCCAGAAGAGTATTATAAAAGCCTGCTGCCTGTGTCATATTACGGGGAACACAAACATAAACTCCTCGTATTGAATTAATGATCATACTTACCGGAGAGCCTGCATGCCATATACCTTCAAGCCGGTGCCCACGGGTAACAACAATTACCGGCACACTTTGACCTCCACGGGTTCGGTAATGAGTGGTAGCAAGGTCATCGCTGAAGGTCTGCAGAGCATAAAGAAGATAATCAAGATACTGGATTTCTGCCACCGGCCGCATGCCACGAAGAGCCATTCCAATACCCTGACCCAGTATGGTAGTTTCTCTTATTCCGGTATCGGTTACTCTAAGTTCACCAAATTTTTTCTGAAGCCCTTCATAAGACTGGTTTACACCACCAATATTACCAGTGTCCTGACCAAATATGAATAACCTGGGTTCGCGGACCAATGCCTCGTTCCAGAAATCACGAAGTATTTCCCTGCCGGGAATACCGGGGGAATCGTCGCCGTAACGGGGAAGTACCGGATCCACATTCAAAGCGGAATATTCCGTTTCGTTATACAGAAAAGTATTATACCGGAATGCATTATCTTCCTTATTGCGCGCAAGCCAGTTAGAAAGATCCTCCTGCAACTTCTCTCTTATTTCACAATCTGCACATACATGTCTTAATATTTTCCGGGCAGCGCTGAAATTATCTTTTCGTGTTGGTGCAGGAATCTTTTTCAGCTCTTCGGTTATAGTCCCAGGCTTATCATAACCTTCTCTTTTACACACACAACTTCTGTTGTCAATAATCTCGATCAATGCATCCCGTTCTACTACCATCGGCCGTGTATAATCTCTCCAGGCTTCTCTTCTTGCATTCTTCACCTCCTCTAAAGCCTCCTCCTCAAGTTGGGCAAGTTCTTCGGATGTTCCCAGGTTCATCTTCAGCATCCACTCACGCATCTTTTTCAATGCATCGTAATCCTTTTCCCACTGAAGTCTTTCGGATGTCTTGTAACGTTCGTGAGAACCCGAAGTCGAATGCCCCAGTGGCTGGGTAACTTCATCAATATGAAAAACAACGGGCACATGCTGCTCCCGGCATATTTTTACACCCTCGGCAAAAAGCTTGCATAAACCAGGATAATCCCACCCCACTCCCCTTAAAATAACAATACCGGGGTTAGATTCATCTCGTTCAAAACCTCGAAGTGCTTCAGAAATGCTTCCTTTAGCTGTCTGATATTTCCTCGGCACTGAAATACCATAACCATCATCCCAAACAGCAAGTGCCATTGGCACCTGCAAAACTGCAGCTGCATTAAGGGTTTCCCAAAAATGGCCTTCAGAAGTACTTGCGTCACCAATAGTGCCAAAAGCTACCTCATTACCATTCACCGATAAATTTTTGTATTCCTTAAGGTGCGGCAGATTGCGGAACATCTTTGAAGCATATGCCAACCCAAGCAGACGAGGCATCTGACCGGCTGTGGGAGAAATATCGGCCGATGAATTCTTTTGTTCCATGAGATTTTTCCATGTACCATCCTCATTTATGCTCCGGGTAGAAAAATGGTTATTAAAGGAACGTCCGGCATTACCTGGATTAAGTTCTACATCAGTATCTCCGTAAAGCTGCGAAAAAAATTCCTTTGGAGTAAAAAGGCCGGCAGCCATCATAAATGTCTGGTCACGGTAATACCCTGACCGCCAGTCCCCATTCCTGAATTGCTTGGCAAAAGCTATCTGAGCCACCTCCTTACCATCTCCGAATATTCCAAATTTTGCCTTGCCGGTAAGAACTTCCTTTCTTCCAATAATACTGAGGTTCCTGCTGATATTTGCGAGTTTATAATCAAATAACACCTCTTTTTTAAAGTCCTCAAAAGAAAGGTCAGTGTCCCCCTGTTTTGCTTTATAATCCATATATTATCTGTTTACTGTTTTCCGCTATCAGGGTAAATATCTTACAAATTTAATAAGAATAATTCCAAAGAATTGTTCAATTACCGCTAATATGACATAATTCTCAATACTCAGGAATATACCTTGAAGCTAGTTAATTACGTAATCTTACCTAAAATTAATAAATCAAATAGTATCAATTAATGCTTACAGAGGGAACCGCTTCTATTTAACTCATGTTTTTTATAAAACGTAATACTTTACACATACATTATTAGAGCGTTAGCCCGGAACTCTGCTTTTCAAACCGTTGCATCCTTATGGCATGTTACACTATTTCGAACTGTATTTAATTGATGAGGATTCCCCATAAACTACATATCTTACTATATCTTTAAAAGTACTGAGCATAGCATATGTAATCGACGAAGTCAATTTTTTTCATCCGTCTGTTTGTATTTTGACTTCGTCGATTTTTCATGTAGCCAGCTTTACTTTTTGCTGATTTTGTCTGATGAAAAATTCGGATAAAAAAAATTCATGTATTTTTGCAGAATAAAATATTTGCCATGAATGATTTTATCCTGATTCTTGTTGTAGCTATAGTTTTGATGGCCCTGGTTTTCGCTGGCATGTCAATCAGTATCCTTATCAGGAAAAACGGAAGATTCCCGGTCACATCAATAGGCCGGAATAAGGAGATGCAAAAACGCGGAATTACATGTGTCCGTCACGAAGAGATGCTATGTAACGGCAATGGCAAAAACAGGGGTTCTTGCTGCAGATAATAAATTCACACTGCAGTTCTTTAAAAGCACATATCCCTTCCAGGCAAAGAACTTCCAGCACATGACCGCATTTTACTGACAAGTGTTTTAAGAAAATCCAAAGCACTTCCCAAAACAATTAACCTAAAAATTTGTTTAATCATCAATTACGTTTAAAACAATTTCAAGGAATAAACATAATTAAAAGATTGCAAAATGGAATTACTCAATATAATAATTATATCGATAGTACTCGTAATTATAGCAGTAGGGGCAATGTCAGTGAGACTTTTATTTGTGAAAGACGGGAAATTTTCAGGAGGTTCATGCAGAAGTAGCCCCGGGCTTGAAGAAAGAGGCATAACCTGCGGATGTGGCAGGGGAGAGCCCTGCAGCAATGCTGATCAGTCTTAAAACTTGAATAAGGCAAAAATCAGCGAGATTGAACATAATGGACGACTCCTTCAGCCATGCTGAACCTTTCTGAAGCAAAAGAATCTATTTTCTGATAAGCTCCTCAAAACCATCTGTATAAGCTACGGCTGAAACACCGTTGAGATCATAAATAAAATATGCTTCCAGATCAGGCTGACTGTTGGCCACCTCCATACTCTCCTTCAGTCCCATAACCATAAAGGCGGTCGCCCAGGCATCGGCATCCATGGTAGCAGATGCAACTACTGTTGCACTAAGAAGATTATGCTGCACAGGATAGCCGGTTTCCGGATTTATGGTATGTGCAAACTTCTGCCCGTCTTTAACATAAAACTTGCGGTAATTACCTGATGTAGCTATAGACTTTCCAGTCAGCTGCAATACCTCCTGAAGATCCCTGCTCGTAGCCATAGGGTCATCCACGGGCTTGTCCACCCCGATGCGCCACAGTATATTATCACGATTGGTCCCTTTTAGTCTTATCTCTCCGCCTATCTCAACCATATAATCATCAACTCCTTTAGAATCAAGGTATTCCGCAACAACATCAACCGTATATCCCTTGGCAATGGCATTTACATCCAGCATTATGTCAGGATGATCCTTTTCAACAGAACGATCAACAAGTCGGACCTTCTCCCAGCCTACAACCTGTAATAAGCTGTCGATCAATTGTTGGTTTATATTTTCTCTTTCCGTAAATCCGAACCCCCATGCATTGACCAGGGGCCCGACAGTTATATCAAAAGCTCCTCCGGTTTTCTCCGACATCTCCTGTGACCGTTCAAAAACAGAGATAAAATAATCATCCATCTCATAGCCGTTCTCATTCCGGTTTATGGAAGAGATAACCGAGGATGGATTATACACCGACATTGAATTATCTATCTGCCGGAATATTTCTTTCAGGTCCTCATGATAATCAACAGAATCAGGGGAATTATAAGCTATATGGTAACTGGTGCCCTGTGTAAATCCTTCCAAAAACAAAAAATTTTTTTGCTCCTCCCTGTTACAGGAAATTATTACAAGCAAAAACAAAAAGCAGAAAACCAATTTCCTCATCAACAAAAATTTAAATTATCCAACATATAAAACAAACCATATCAAAAACAATTCCGCACACAATAATAATAACAAAATATTCATTCATCAGACCCTCATGTGAAGTCGGGCGAAAGTCAATTCACATCTGAAAAATACTGCTAAAAAACTTCTTATGGCATGCCAGGTTGCCCGAAGGTCTGATGAAATAACGCCTGACACAAAGCATTATTATATAAGGCCTGGATATGATCATCATCCGGCAATTAAATTGGCTGGCGCGGACTGTTCTTTAAGGGGGAGATAATTATTATCCGCCAAAATCATCCAGATCGATCATTTCATCGGGCACACCAAGATCATAAAGCATTTTAAGTACCGAATCATTCATTATGGGTGGTCCACACAGATAGTATTCTATATCATCAGGATCCTCATGTTTGCTAAGATAATTGTCATATGCTACCTGATGTATAAACCCGGTATAACCTTCCCAGTTATCCTCGGCCTTTGGCTCGGAAAGAGCTATATGGAATTTAAAATTGGGAAATTCTTTCTCTATTTTCCTGAAATCTTCTTCATAAAATACTTCCCGCAGTGACCGGGCGCCATACCAGTAAGAGACCTTTCTGGTTGTCTTTTCGGTATGGAAAAGGTGGAAAAGGTGTGAGCGTAAAGGGGCCATGCCGGCACCCCCACCAATATATACCATCTCACTATCCGTCTCTTTTATGAAAAACTCCCCGTAAGGGCCTGAAATGGTAACTTTGTCTCCCGGTTTCCTTGAGAATATATAAGAAGAACAAACACCGGGGTTTACATTTTTAAACGTTCCTTTGGAACGATCCCAGGGAGGAGTAGCTATCCGTATATTTAATTTCACAATATTTCCTTCGGCAGGATGATTTGCCATGGAATAGGCACGGAAAGTGGGCTCAGGGTTTTTCATCTTAAGGTCCCACATATTGAACTGATCCCATTCCTCCCTGAACTCTTCCTGCACATCAATATCCTTGAAATCAACATCGACTTTCGGTACATCGATCTGGATATATCCTCCAGACCTGAAATCCATTTTTTCTCCCTCGGGCAGCTTAACGACAAACTCTTTTATAAAAGTGGCTACATTCTCGTTGCTTATTACTTCACACTCCCATTTCCTGATTCCCATCACCTCTTCGGGAACATGGATTTTCATGTCTTCACGTATTTTAACCTGGCATCCAAGTCTCCAGTTTTCCTGCTGTTCGCGCCGCGTAAAGAAATCCTTTTCGGTTGGCAGGATGGTGCCACCGCCTTCCAGGACCTGGCATTTGCATTGAGCACAAGTACCTCCGCCACCGCATGCCGAAGGCAGATATATCTTATTGTCAGAAAGTGTTGAAAGAACCGTAGATCCGGGTTTAACCGACAAATCCTTATCGCCGTTTATATTAAGATTAACTTCTCCCGAAGGTGTTAATCTGGATTTGGCATACAGAAGAACAGATACCAGGGTCAGAATGACCACAAAAAAAACTAAAATGCTTACCAGAATAATCTGTCCCTGGGATGCTAATAAGATCATATGGCTTTACTTTATAATTTATTCAATTCAATATCTTCAACCTATAGTGCAATACCCATAAAACTCATAAATGCTATTCCCATCAATCCAGTCACTATAAATGTAATACCCAGTCCACGTAATGGTCCGGGCACATTGGAATATTTTATCTTTTCACGTATTGCTGCGATTCCAACTATTGCAAGATAAAAACCGACGCCGGAACCAAAACCGAAAACAGATGCCTGACCTATATTGGCGTATTCTCTTTCCTGCATAAAAAGCGAGCCTCCCAGTATTGCACAATTAACCGCAATCAGGGGCAGGAATATTCCAAGTGAAGAGTAGAGGGCAGGCACAAATTTCTCAACGATCATTTCCACGAGCTGAACCATTGAGGCAATTACAGCAATAAACAAGATGAAACTGAGAAAACTAAGATCAACACCGGCAAAATTATCCCCCAGCCATACCAGGGCACCTTCACTTAAAAAATAATTTTCGATGAGATAGTTTATCGGTACTGTAAAGCCAAGAACAAACACAACAGCAATACCCAGCCCGTTGGCTGTACTAACGGTCCTTGATACTGCAAGATAAGAACACATTCCAAGGAAATAGGCAAACACCATATTGTCGATAAAAACCGACCGGACAAATATACTGGTTAATTCTTCCATCATATCAGATTTTTATTTTGTTTCAATCAACTTCCTGTTACGGGATCTCTGCACCCAGATAATGACACCTACTGTTATCAGTGCCATGGGTGGTAAAATCATGAACCCGTTATCCTCATATCCAAAATTATATACACCAAGGGTCTCCATTACGGGATAGCCCCATAAATTACCTGATCCAAGCAGCTCCCTGAAAAAACCAACTACAATAAGGATCCATCCATAACCTGCAGCATTGCCGATTCCATCAAGAAATGACGGCCAGGGTTTGTTACTCAGGGCAAAAGCTTCCAGGCGGCCCATGATGATACAGTTAGTAATAATTAGTCCCACAAAAACGGATAATTGCCTGCTGACATCATAGAAGAAAGCCTCCAGGACCTGATCGACCAGGATAACCAGCGATGCAATTACCACCAGTTGAACGATTATTCGGATGCGGGAGGGTATGGTGTTTCTGAGCAATGAAATGATCACATTGGCCGCTCCCATAACTACAACTACGGCAATTGCCAGTACCACGGCAGGTTCCAGCATTGCGGTTACCGCCAGGGCAGAACAAATACCAAGCACCTGGACGGTAATCGGATTCTCATCATTTAGTGGTGTGCTCAGCAATTTTAAATTTTTTCCTGAAAACAAAGGCTCTTTATCGGTTTTACTCATGATTCCCATTTTTTTGTTTTCTAAAATATGACACATAACTACCAAGTGTATCTTCGAGCATGGCGTCAACCCCGTTACCGGTTATAGTCCCTCCTGAAATGCCGTCAACCCTGTGCTCATTAAGTGATACTGCTCCAGGCTTGACTACATCTACCGAAACGAATTCACCTGCTTCATCAAAGATTTTTTTTCCTTTAAACTGATTCTCAAATACAGGGGTACTTATCTCTGCGCCAAGTCCTGGTGTCTCTCCTTCATGATCAAAAATGACCCCGAAGATGGTGTTATAATCATCTTCAAGGGCTATATAGCCAAAGACAGGGCCCCATAATCCCCGGCCGTAAACAGGTATAATAAAATTCTCGCTACCGTCATTATCCCTGGCCACGAAAATTGGCAGATTCCTCTGTTCAACCGGTTTCCGGTTCTCTTCCCTGACATTGACTTCAAATGCATCAATTCCTTCCTGAATTTCTCCGTTATGATCGATAACATAGCTATCCACAATATATTTTTCATATTCATCATTAATATATGATGTCTTGTTATCAGCTTCGGCAAGCATTTCAGCTTTTTCAACGGACCGGAGGATATCCAGTTTCTTGGCCATCTCCACATTAAGGTCCTGGTAAGGCTTCAATAAGGTAGCCACGGCGGAAAGCACGGCTGCTACAATAACAACCATTGCAGAAGCATATAAAAATATATAGGTATTACTATCCTTCATTACAGCAAATTTTAATTATTAGAACCTGCATTTGCACGTTTTATCCTGCGTTTTATATTGGCCTGCATAACATTATAGTCTATGAGCGGGGCAAATACATTCATAAACAATATGGCAAGCATCATACCTTCAGGAAATGCGGGGTTCAGCACCCTGATCAGAATTGCCAGGAACCCGATCAGGAAACCATAAATATATTTCCCCCTGGTTGTCTGCGATGCCGTAACCGGATCGGTCGCCATATATACTGCTCCAAAGGCAAAGCCTCCCATAATAAGATGCTCCCATGCAGGTATCTCCATAAACGGATTGACAGCAAGAGCATTCAGAATCAATCCCATTACCAGTCCCCCGGCAAAAACCGATGCCATTATTCTCATACTTCCAATCCCGGTAAGCCAAAGCAAACCAGCACCTATTAATATGGCCAGGGTTGATGTCTCGCCTATTGAACCTGGTATGGTACCAATAAACATCTCCAAAGCTGATGGAACGGCATCAATATTACCCTGGGCAGCATATGCCAGAGGAGTAGCACCGGAAAATCCATCAACTACTCCCTCGCCATTCATTAGCCCGGAGATCCATACATTGTCACCGGACATATAGACAGGATAGGCAAAAAACAAAAAAGCCCTTGCAGTAAGAGCAGGATTCAGAATATTCATCCCGGTACCTCCAAATGCTTCCTTACCAATTATTACGGCAAAAATGGTTGCAACCGAGACCATCCATAAAGGAACATCAACAGGAACAATAAGCGGTATTAACATGCCGGTAACCAAAAACCCCTCATTTACTTCGTGTCCGCGTATCTGGGCAAAAATAAATTCCACGGCAAGTCCGCTGACATAAGAAACAATAATTATCGGCAGTACTTCCAGAAAACCATACCAGAATGTTTCCCAAAAACCCGGATCAATTCCGAAGGCGATATTATGCTGGTATCCAACATTCCACATACCAAACAAAAGGGTAGGGATCATTGCAACCACCACAATGATCATGGTTCTTTTCATATCGATTGCATCACGTATATGAGCACCACGGTCCGTTACTTTATCGGGCACAAACAAAAAGGTCTCAAATGCGTCGAATGTAGAGTGCAGTTTTTCAAAACGACCGCCCTTCTGAAAGTGAGGCTTTATCTTATCTATTTTTTTTCTTAGTAACTTCACTTTATATATAGTTAATTATTTAACGAAGAACAATTCCCGGTTTTTATTATCAGCTGGTTTTTATTATCAGCTGGTTTCCTTTATCAACTGGTTTCCTTTATCAACTGGTTTCCTTTATCATCATCTCAATGCCTCCCCTGAGTATTGACTGCACTTCAGTCTTTGAAGTACATACATATTCGCAAAGTGCAAGATCTTCTTCAATGACCTCATATATTCCCAGGTTTTCCATCTTATCAATATCTTCAACAATAATGGCTTTTACAAGCTGCTGGGCTAATATATCCATGGGAAGCACCTTTTCATATTCAGAAGTCATCACGTATGCCCTGGGCCCTCCGTTATAATTGGTATCATGAACATAGCGCCTGTCTGGCATTAACCAGGAGAAAAACGCCCGGGATGCACTGAATCTTTCAAGTCCGGGTTCTGCCCATCCCATAAACCGGTGGTGGTCACCTTCCGGTATAACTGTTACCTGGGAATCAAAAAACCCTAAAAAGCCTTCCGATGGTATTTTTTTCCCGGTTAAAACGTTCCCACTGATATATCTTAGGTTTCCTTCTTTTACATTATCCTTCAGAATAGTACTTACAGATGCCCCCATAATGGTTTTGTGATAACGCGGCTTGAGGACTTCAGAGCCGGTAAAAGCAACCGTACGTGAGAAATCTGCCACCCCGTTTAAAAACAAACGGCCGAAGATCAGGACATCCTGTGGACCGATATGCCACACTTTTCCGTTTTTGTGAATGGGATCAATATGGTGAATCTGCACACCTGGATTTCCTGCCGGATGAGGTCCTGAAAAGTAATTTAACTGGACACCCTTTGTATTTGAATACACATCCAATACAGGATTTTCTGCATTTACATTAAGATGTATTCTGCCATCAGTCAATTGCTTCAAAACATTTATACCAGCCTGAAATTCATTCGCTGAATCTTTCATAATGAAATCATAATCAGGAGCCAGCGGAGCCGTATCGAATCCGGAAATGAAAATAGACCGCGGACGGTCTTCAGGTTTGGGTATTAACCCATAGGGCCGTTGTTTGATCAAAGGCCATAATCCGCTTCTCAAAAGACGGCTCACAATTTCTTCTCTGCTAAGGGACAGAGGGTCAGCCTTGTCAAACTCTTCATATTCCATCTGTGCTCCCTTTTTTATGACCACTTCAAGAATCTTCCGGCGTTCACCTCTGTTTACGGCAACGATTTTCCCACTAACCGGGGAGGTGAAAAATACATCCGGATTGTACTTGTCAAAAAACAAGGGAGTTCCTGCTTTGACCTGGTCGTCAACGTGGACGAGCATTTTGGGTCTGATACCATAAAAGTCTGCAGGCTTTATAGCGAACTGACCCGGGAGATCGGGTTTCACCAGCACTTTTTCTGCTTTTCCTTTCAATGGTATATTAAGGCCTTTTTTCAGCTTTATTACCTTCGACATTTTATATTATTGAATTCTTAAAATGCAACAAATTTAGCTATTTTGCACAAACCAATATCCAAAAATTTAAATAAATTTATTATTGTATTTTTACAAGAGTTGAAACATAACAATTACAGGCTTTTTATTCAGGAAACTCTGACAGGAAATTTAATTGCAGATTGCACTGTTAACTATTTCACAATTACACAATATAAATTTCGTTAACAAAGTACCAAAATAACAATAATATATGCAAAAAGTTCAGATTTCACGTCACCTTTTTTTTATATTACTAACCGGACTTATAATGTCATTACCGGGGTTCTCTCTTTCGGTCAGCGGTTCTGACAAATACACGAACAGGGTTTTCAGGGACAATATAGCTACAGTGCAATTCCACGTGAGAGACTGGGAAATGTCCTATCCTGTTATTGAACTTGGCAGTGAAGAAGAACTGATATTCAGCTTTGACGATCTTGACGGTGATATAAAAAGCTACCAGTATACGATTGTTCATTGTGACGCGGACTGGACTCAGTCATCTCTTTTTCCCGCCGATTATATGGATGGATTCTACGAAAACCAGATAGACAATAACCAACTGTCCTTTAATACTTTTGTATCCTACACCCATTATTCCCTGATAATTCCCGGTCATGATGTTGCGCTGAAACTACCGGGCAACTATGTTCTGAAAGTTTACGAGGATTTCGATCAGGATGATGTAGTTTTAACCAGAAGGTTCATGATAACAGAATCAAGTGTACAAATAGAGGCAGAAGTCCACAGACCAAGACTGACCAGGTACCGGGAAACCGGTCAGCAGATAAGCATTAATGTTCTCCATCCGGAACTCCAGATAAACGATCCATATTCTGAACTCTCGGTAACAGTAATGAAAAACGGACGACAGGACAATATCCTCACAAACCTGAAGCCAATGTACATAAGAAGCAGGGAAGTGGTATATGAAGATGATGAACGGATGGTCTTTAATGCCGGCAATGAATTCAGGAACTTCGACACTAAGAGTCTGCGATACCAGACTGAATTCATCAGCAGTATTGACTTTTACGAAGGGATCTATCATGTTGAACTTCATCCTGCATCTTCCCGGCAGTATGCCATGTATTTTTCTCACCATGATATTAACGGCAGGTACCTTATAAGGAACGAAGAAGGCAGGGAACCCTCAACCGATGCGGATTATGTAATGGTACATTTCACCCTGCCCTGGGAAGTACCTTTTGATAACGGCGATGTATATGTCCTCGGGGCATTGAGCGACTGGAATTTCTACGGTAAGAACCGGATGATCTACAATTTCGATGACAAAGCCTATGAACTTTCAATGCTTTTAAAGCAGGGATATTATAATTACCATTACGTGTTCCTTGAAGAAGGATCCTCAGTGGCCGATGCAACCTTTTTTGAAGGTAATTTCTTTGAAACTGAAAACGATTACCTGATCATGGTTTACCACCGCCCACCTGGTAGCAGGTTCGACCGCCTGGTAGGAACCAGGCAGATCAGTTCACAACGGTAAACTTTCAGGATAAGACCTTATCCCGGCAGGTGCAGATAAAAAGATCATATCTTAATTCTGCTTTCTGTATTAAAGTATTACCGGTTCACAACCCTATCTCGTCACTGATCTCTTTCATGGCATTGACTGACAATTCGGCAAACTCTGGAAGTGGAATACCTGCCTTTTCACATTCCCGGATGTGTTCGCGGTTGACAGAGGCGGCAAAAGCCTTCTCCTTCATTCTTTTTACTACCGATTTAGGTTTAACCGGTGCAATTTTTTTGTCAGGGTATACAAGTGCCGTTGCATAAACGAGTCCGGTAATGGTCTCCCCTGCAGCCAGAGCATGTTGAAAAGTGGTGTTTCTCTCTTTCCCTGTGGCTTTTTCATTATGCATCATGACAGCATCGATAACTTCCGGATCTACATCGTATTTACCAAGTATCTCTTCAGCCACAAGTCCATGCCTGGTTGGGTCGGCACTGGTAACTTCAACATCAATATCGTGAAGCAACCCGGCGAGTCCCCATTTTTCCTCATCCTCCCCAAGCCGCCTTGCCATGGCCCTTAAAACCGCTTCAGAGGCATAACAATGAATACGCATTTTCTCATCTTTAACATATTCTTTCAGTAATTCCAGTGCCTTTTCCCGTTCCATAGGTGCAAATCAGTTTAATTTCGTTAATAATCAATTAATTAATTATGTTTAGCAGGTAATTCATATTCAGTATCTCCCTCTCATGAAACCCTCATGAGCCAGAGTATACAAAATACCGGTCCGACAAGCTCTTAAAAAGATCCGGATCAAAACGATCCCGGTTATATCCGGTACTAATGTGAATCAATGCCGTGAAGCATATAGACAAGATGCTCCATGGTTTTGGTGATCTCATTCATATACTCGTTTACAGCCCTGACACTGCCGGGAAGGGTATACACAAAGCTATCACCTGTAAGACCAGCTACTCCCCTGCTCAATAATGCATTTGGTTTATCCGAACCATATTTAACCCTTATCATCTCCATAATTCCGGGGATCTCCTTTTCGAGCAAAGGCTTTACAACATCAGGAGAGAGATCCCTTTTCCCCACACCGGTTCCTCCCGTGGTTATGATAAAATCATATTTATCATTTATCCCTTTATCAAGAATATTTTTTAATTGATGTTCATCATCCGGTATAACAATGTTGTCTATTAAAATATTTCTTTTCCGCGGTCCAAAATATTCCTTCAGAGTATTGGCAACTGCCGGACCGCTCTTATCTTCGTAATCACCCCTGCTGGCCCTGTCGCTTAAAGTAACTACCAGGAATTTAAAATTTCTTGGCCGGTATTCAAGGATATCGCCGGACTTAAGGCTGCCCCCCTTCAAAACCCTGGCAAATATCCCCTCCTTGGGCATCACGCAGTTGCCTACCTCGGTGAAGATGGCACAATTTGACCCATGGCACTTTTTTCCTATCTGGGTGATCTCCAGCTCCACATCATCTGACACCAGTCTGTCGAGGGGACTGGTATCAAAAAGTTCCAGTCCCAGTGTGGTAATGTTTTCAGCGAACTCACCATAGTTGATTTTTCGTCCGGCCTTACCTGAAAAGCGGATCACACTCTCTTCGCCGAGGAGGCTGACCTGCCTGTGCCAGTTGCCTGCGTGAGCATCGCCCCTGATACCGCTCTTATCAACTTCAATTATATCCACAGGAGATTTAACCGTACCTTTTTCTTCAGAAATATTAACAGAAATAACTTTTAATCTTGCTTTATCCATAACATGTTTATTTAAAACCGTCTCACCTCCCACTTTTCTATCTCCTTTACAGCAACCTCACCATCTCCCATTGCCCTGAGATCATTTATCTCCGGTCCTTTAAGGGATGCTATCCATTTCTGAACGATGTCGACAATGTCGGGATAATTTTCAAAGAGTCCGCTATAGTTTACGGCATCTATTATACGTTGCCTTTCATTTGCGGGTACAGCTATTATAACCGGATTGGTAAGTTTCTCGCCGAAATCAGATTGTACCTCAAAATAAAGCACCAGAAGTGGAATAACTTCCATTACCGTTCCCGTGGTGAGGCTCTCGCATATCACCAGTATTTCAACCGGATCGCCGCTACCTCCCAGAACTGGATCAAGAAATGTTCCGGGGACAAAACCGTAATTCCCCGGACTCGGAATAAAATCTATTATCCTGTCATCTCCATCAGTCTGCTCCACCAGGAACATTCTTTCCTGCTCATTATACTTAATTCGTTGATTTGTACCGGCGGGCATCTCTATTACGGCATTCACGAAATTTCCGGAAAAACTGGGAATAGCATTGAAATTCCGCATTTGCTTATTGCTACAGCCGGAAAATAAAAAAACAATAAAAAATAGCAGCTTAATTAAATCAAACCTTATCATATATCCGTTTTAGTTTTCTCTACCAGACTTACCCCTTCGATAACCATAGCATTGTCAACTGCCTTACACATGTCATATACCGTCAGTAGTGCGACGCTGGCGGCGGTCAGAGCCTCCATCTCAACTCCTGTCTGCCCGTTACACCTGCACTCGGTAAATATTCCCACTCCACCAGCGGCAATTTCGGCAATAACGTTTATACGGGTCAGGGCAAGCTGGTGGCAAAGCGGAATAAGGTAAGGTGTCTGTTTTGCAGCCTGAATGCCGGCTGTTTCAGCCATTTTCAGAACGTCTCCCTTTTTAATATTATTCTGTCTTACCAGCTCAAGAGTATCTGCATTCATCCTTATAAACCCTTTTGCTTTTGCTATCCGGAGCTGAAGCGGCTTATGACCTACATCCACCATCTTTGCATTCCCCTGGCTATCTGTATGAGATAATTTTTTTTGCATGTCAGCGGTGACTTGTTTATATTTCAAAATTCAATTTAACTGTAACTTCTGTGTGCTACATCTTTATCCTCCGATATTATAGAAATGGTTCAGGCTGCAAGCTGTTCCCCTTGCAGGCTTCTGAAAAATGGCTGCGCGTATTGCCTCACCTGCTCCCATCTTGCGGACTTCATAAGCGATATCACTGAAAAGGCAAGGTTTGATTTTGCCGTCAGCGGTAAGCCTGAGCCTGTTACAATGCTCACAGTCTCCCCCGGTTCCTCCTTCAACTACAGAAAATTCTCCTTCACCCAGATCCATCTGGTGAATGAACCTCACCTCCATTCCATTCTCATCTGCAAACTTTTTAACGGCAAGCGCATCAGGTTCTGAAGAAGAACCGGCAATCACGCAATTAAGCTTTACCGGCTCCAGACCTGCCGTTCTTGCTGCTTCAATGCCCCGGAGAACCTGGTTTATATCACCTCCCGAGGTAAGTTCCCTGAATTTGAGGGGATCCATTGTATCAAGGCTTATATTGACCCGTTTCAGTCCCATTCCTGCAAGAGGTCCGGCAAATTTATCAAGCAGAATTCCGTTACTGGTCATGGCAAGATCCTTTACACCCTCAACCGAGGCAATCATTCCAACAAGTTTTACAACGTCACGGCGGACAAGAGGCTCACCACCGGTAAGCCTTATTTTGTCTATCCCGATGCCAACACCCTGTCTTACCACTTCAACGATCTCATCAAATCTGAGAATATTGTCATGAGAAAGCATCACGAAATCTTCACAGGGGATACAATACCTGCACCGCAAATTACACCGGTCCGTTACCGATATCCTGAGATAATTTATCTCCCTGTCAAATCTGTCTAACATTTACCATATCCCCCTTCTTAAATGAATAAACATCTTTGGTCATTCTCATAAGTCCCCATGCATCCCCAAGGGAATGTATATGTGCAGAACCATGGTAATCGACCGGAATTATCTCTCCCCTGCTGTTGAGAAACACGGGAATCCATGCTACCCTGTCGGCTTTTTTTCTCGAATAATCCCCGCCAACAGGCATTCTTACAGGAGCAGGCTCATATATATGCCCCATCAGGTTATATATAAGCGGTTTTACCATCAACTCGAAAATCATGAATGATGATACCGGATTACCAGGGAGGCCAAACAGGAATACATTATCTTTTTTTCCGAAAACAGTCGGTCTTCCGGGTTTCACTGCTACCTTTTCAAAAAAGAGAGTGAACCCGTTTTCCCTGAGTACGGATGGCACAAAGTCGTAATCGCCCATGGAAACCCCGCCCGTAATAATGATCAGGTCATTGTTTTTTAGAGCGGACTTAATGGCCGAATCAGTAGCTCCGGGAGTATCTTTCACTATCCCAAGGTATTGGGGTGTTATACCCATCTTTTTGGCCTGGGCAACTAACTGTGGACCATTACTGTTGCGGATAGAGGTTCCGGATGGTTTCTTGTCCGGCTCAACAATTTCATCGCCTGTAGTCATTATGGCTACTTTTGGCTGTCTGTAAAGGGTGGGCATGGTGCAGCCGGCAGAGGCAAGCATTGCAATATGTTGCGGCCCTATCAGGCACCCCCCTGGAAGAACCAGGTCACCATTTTTCAGATCCTCTCCCTTAAAAGCAATATTACCTGCAGTTTTCTGACCGGCAAACCTGATGTATCCGGCTTCATCCTGAACGGTATGTTCAACCATAATAACACAATCGGCTCCTTCGGGAACCCTGGCCCCTGTCATGATTTTCACACACTGGTTTTCCCCGATAGTTTTTCCGGGTATATCACCTGCCCTGACAGTCTCAATAATCTCCAGGCTGTTATCCAGGTCACCGCGGCGGCAGGCATAACCGTCCATTGCGGACTTATTGAACGGAGGCATGTCAACATCGGAGAAGATATCTTCCGCAAGTATCCTGTTAACAGAATTATGCAACGGCTGTTTTTCCGTTTCCAGGGTATAAACCTGGTTTCTTATTATTTCTAAAGCCTCATCAAATTCAACCATAAAACATTTTTAACTTGCCAGGTAATCCGGTCGCCGATTTCTTTCAAGATTTTACTCCCTGCTTGGAATGCAAAAATAAGCAATTAGGCTCGCTAAACAATATAAACCTGTTTAAGTGCCACTTAAAGAATACTATCACAATACCAGCCATGATCACCTAGATGAATAATACCAGGGTCGGGGATAAATTTCACCCCGTCAGAAACAATTATAAGGTCGACCAGGTGCAAAACCTCCTCCAGGCTTTTTTTACCACTTTCTTCCTTAATACCTTTGACCAGGACAAACAATCCCGGACTTATTATCTTTCTAAGCGTTATGGATTCACAAATGATAACAGTATCCTTATCTACCAGCGAAAAAAAACTCTCGACAGCCTCCTGTAAAAATTCATCCCTGGTCCTCAGGTAATAAGCTTTTGACGCACCAGCCAGCAACATCTTCGAACTGTCTTTTACACCATCCCGGCTGGTTTCTTCCATAAGATGAAATTTCCCGGGCGGTGTCTCATGATTCCCATGAAAAAGTTCATTTCCAGATTTTATTCCCGATATTTTCAAGCTAACAACATCATGGGTGCTGCCAAACCTCCTTACCAGTCCACAAACCAGCTCAGTCTTCCCAATATTCCGGCTCGCCCCTCCAATAATAATCGTTTTATTGAGCTCAATCATTTCATAATAAACTTAAGCGCAGATGCTTTAAAACTGACCCATATTTCTTTTCCCGGCCTTAAGCCCAGTGCAGTAATGGATTCATCTGTAACAAGTACTGCTGCCCTGATACCGAAATCCACCATAAGCTCGGTTCCCATGCGTGCCGGTGCCATATCTGATATTTTTCCCCTGAAGTTATTTGCAGCCGATGATTCGGGCTCTTCTGAAGAAACTATAATATCCTCTGCTCTAATTATAACAAATCCACTGCCATGAGGTTCATCGCTCAGTAAAGTCAACTCCATTCCGCCGGTTCTGAATTTTTTCAGGCTTGATCTGCTCTCCGTAAGCACACCGCTGAAAAAATTCCTTATTCCGGTGAAACGGGCAACAAACTCAGTCCGCGGTTTTTGAAACACCTCTTCAGCTCTACCTGTCTGCACTACAGAACCGTTTTCGATTACACCAATACGATGAGCCAGCAAAGCAGCCTCCTCGTAATCGTGGGTTACATGCACAATTGTTTGTCCAGTTCCGTTGATCTGCCTAAGGATTGACCGGAGTTCAGACCGGAGTTGAATATCCATTGAAGACAAAGGTTCATCAAGTAAAAGGCAGTCCGGCTTCAAGGCAAGTGCCCTGGCAAGTGCCACTCGCTGCTTCTCTCCGCCGGAAAGATTACCTGGAAACCTTCGAAGTAAATGGCTCACACTGGTAATCCCGGCCAGTTCATCGATCCTTCTTTCCAGTTCAGCCTGATTACTTTTAACAGATCTGAGGGGATAAGCGATATTATTAAAGACTGACATGTGGGGAAAAAGGGCTGCATCCTGAAATACCATTCCTACATTTCGTCTTTGTATTTTCTCCCTGCTTATTTCCCTCCCATTTAACCATATTTCTCCCTTATCAGCCCTTACCATGCCGCTTATAAGCTGGAGCAAAACTGATTTACCAGCTCCCGATCTACCCAGCAGTACAAAATATTCTCCATCTGCTACACTGAAATTCATGTTGCAAAGTTCAAACATCCCAAGTTTTACAGAAAGATCATTAATTTTCAGCATCATCATATGTGGTTGCAAGCATTCTTAAAAACACAAAAAACAGAAGACATACTACTATAAATACTGCCGCAACGGGGGTGGCATGAGAAAGTCCGAAGGTTCCGAACCTTTCGTATATCAGTACCGGGGTTATCATGGGATGATAGGCAACAATTACAACAGCCCCGAACTCACTCATTCCCCTCGCCCACATCATAATCATACCCGACATTATAGGCCGCCAGGCAAGTGGCAGGCTTATAGTAAAGAAAACCCTCGCCGGCGATGCTCCCAGGCTCAGTGCAGCCTTTTCAAGCTTCTCAGGAACTGCAGCAAAACCATCCCTGGCAGCATTTACCAGAAAGGGAATACTTACAAAAGCCATGGCCAGAATAATTCCCGCGGGAGTTCCAATAAAACTTAACCCGACACTTTCCCCAATCTGCCCAACCACAGTGTCTCTTGATACAAAACCAAGGATAGCAATTCCGGCAGCAGAATGAGGAATGACCACAGGCACGTCAATAATTGCAGAAACAAGCTTCTTGACAGGGAATTTCTTCCGTGCCAGGATCCATGAAAAAGGAATTGCAGCAACAGCAAATATCAGGGTAGCAAGCATGGATGTCCATAATGTTAGCCAGATACTTCCCGATACTTCCCTGTCCACTGCCGTATCAAAAAATTGTGCAGGGGAGGTTTCAAGAAATATCCCTGCCAGGGGTGCTATAATGAACAGGAGCAATAATCCTCCCAGGAACAGGAACAAAAGCTTTAGCGGGTAAATCCTCTCCATACAAAAAGAATAATATCTAAAAATAATAAATATTTCGACCGGCAGCCATTATTTAATTACCGAGTCGGAATGATACAGCCGGTATGGGGTCTTTAAATACGGGCTATTCCCCCGGAAGGGCAAAGAACCTCAGTTCCTCAGGAATATTTTTATATGTTGATGAGGAATAAGGTACAAGCACATTCTGGCCATTCCTTTCCAGAATATCCAGTCCCCCGCCGGGTGATAAAAAATATTTCACAAATTCCAGCGACAGTTTATGGTTTATGGCTTTATGGGGTACAGTAATTCCATATACCATTGCTTCGCCCTTTTCTAGAATTGTTTCTCCGGGACTGGTACCCGGTACTTCCAGCAGTGCCTGTCCGTACCATTTATTCAGCTCCGGGTCACGGAGATTAAGTTGTACAGGAAGCTCAATAAAATTAAGGTCATGCTGCTCTGCAACAGAACGGTATAAAAATATGTAATCCAAAGCGTTTTTCTCAAGCAATGCAAGCAGGTCGGTCTCTTTTGGACGGATCATTTTGTGATGCCTGGAAAGAAGCCTCTCAGAAAAAGCAGGTTCATCGTAAAAAATCTCAGCCAGTTTTGCTGTAAAAACTGCCCTTACCCCGCACGGATCAGAATGGGGATCGGAACGCCCGTATATAACATCATCCCTCAACAGTATCTCGTACCAGTTATTACTGTCTATTTCATCGGAATAGCGGGAACCCTGATTGAATACAACAGCCATTTCATTTCCGGCAAATGAAATGTTCCATGATGCATGGCCGGGTATCAGGAAAATATCAATAACATTGTAATCAGCAGATATATATACATCACAGGGGACATCCATCTCACTTATCCTTCTTGCCCCGGCTTTACTGCCCCAGGCTTCGGTCAGCACCTTTATGCCAGGGTTATCCCTCATGAAAGAGTCCGCCGCCTCTTTTACCGGTACCGACAGACTGCCGGCATGGATAATATGTATTGTTTCGGGGGACCGCCGGCAGGAGGAGAATATGCTGATAAACACAAATAAAATAACCGGGATGCTTCCTTTAAATCTGCGTATATGCCAGAATAGTAACATGATTCTTTTAATTAAAGCCCATCTGTAAAGTCAGTGACTGAAACAGAAAGTCGCATCTGATTTTGACAAAACCCGGCTCCCCTGTTCAATCCTCCTGGTGATCCTTTACCAGTTCAATCACTTCAGGAAGATCCATGCCCAGCTTTTTCAGATGTTCAATTTTCGGCACACCGTTTTTGGTCCACCCCCTTCTCAGGTATACAGCATCCAAGAGCTTCTCATACCGGTCTTCACGGTATTTGCGGTGCAGTGCTATTTTTTCTTCCGTTGATTTTCCTGAAGGATCAATATTCATTAACTCCTCGAGCTGATTATCATACCGTTCCTGCCTTGATTCATACTCTTCTGTTGTTACAGGGCCGGCCGCCCGGTATGGCTGGGCATCATATTTCCTGGTGCCAAAACCACGCCGCAGGTTAAAGATGCGCTGGTAATTGTAAACCCGCTCGGTCTGCCTCATCAGCTCATCCTTGTCAAAAGGTTTTCCGGTAACGGCTTTATATATTGCTATATAATTATCAACATGTTCGGGCACCTTCGCCGGCTCATCTGCTTCTGCATTTCCTTCGGGCTCAACATCATTCCAGGGCAGCTTGCACAAACCAACCAGGCCGAACCATGTCCGGAACATCGGGAAATAGTGGAGTGCTTCCGCCTTATCCTCAAATGTGGGGATCTGGTTATTCACCATATCCATAAAGATCAGCCAGGCCTCATCATGCTGCGGTCCCTTATTGGTCATAGCATAACCGCCCTGTTGTGCCAGTGATTCCTTTGACATATACTGTGAATATTCAAGACCTTTGTTTTCCATGGCGATATCCTGTAGAAAGGCTGGATCACCCCAGCCTTTTGAGGCAAACATCTCTTTCATCTTTCGTACACCCATGCCGGCAGTTATTCCAAACCCCTCTCCCCTGGCGAGCTGGTGAAGAAGTTCCATCGCTGTATCGGCATTTCCAAAATTCATTTTCAGACCCCCGGTGCGCTCCTCGTTCAGAATACCGTTCTCAAAGCAGTCCATAATAAACCCGACTACGGTACCCCATGTTATTGTACAAATACCATAAGTATCGCAGTAGAAATTTGCCTCAAGCGTAAAATCAGGATTGAAAATTCCCAGGTTGGTTCCAAGTGAAGCAGCGGTCTCATATTCAGGTCCGTCGACAATAACCTTTTGCCCCGCATAAGGTCCGGTACGTAATTCATAGTTATCAACACCCTTTGAACAGGACATATTACATCCTATCCAGCAACCGTCGGGAATGCCCTGGGTAAAAAGAGATTTGTATACATCTGAGTGTATATTTCCGGCATCGGGATGTGAGCCGAACTTAAAGTTATGTACCGGTATCAGGTCATAATCATTCATAATATTTGAAAGGTGAACAGTTCCTTTAGTCCTCATCTCTGCCTGCTCGTCATCAAAACGGCGCATTTCCTCATTAAAGCGACGGCCTCGTTCACGAATTGCAGCAAGATCTACCACATTGTTGGCATTACCCTTGATTCCCGGCACTTTCACCACAAGGGCCTTTACACGCTTTTCACGGAAAACTGTACCAATACCTCCTCTACCGGCCTGTTTAACTCTTATGGCTTTCCTTTTGGGGTCGTAAAATGTAAAATTCAACATTCCTATCAGTGAGTGATCTGCAGCTGCCCCGGCGGAAACAATGCCGATGTTCTTCTTTTCCTTTTCATTTTCGGCAAACATTTCGGTAAGCTGCTCGGCAAGCACATGGGTATCAACAGCTTCTTTGGGTGCTTCAAAGACCTCAACCCGGCCTTTAATTCCGTCAATATATATAACAACATCCTTCTCTGCCTTGCCCTGAAGTTCAAAAGCATCGAATCCTGCGAATTTCAGGAAGGGACCAAAAAAGCCACCAACGTTACTATCCATAACCGAATCGGTCTGTGGTGACAATGACACGACAAGCGATTTCCCCGCACCGGAATACTGGGTAATACCGCAAATAGGTCCCCCACTGATGATGATCTCATTTTCCGGATCATTCCATTTGGTTTCCGAAGTGGTGGCTTCCCAGAGCAGCTTCAGTCCGTATCCCTTGCCCCCGATAAACTTCTCTTTCATCAAAGGATCAACATCTTTGGCCCTGATATCGTTTTGACTAAGGTTCACATAAAGGATCTTGTCAGTATACCCTTTGTCCAGGGGAGTGATACTGTAATCAAATTCTGATATTAACCTGTGTTCTTTTTTAAGCTCCTGAACTTCCATAAAATTTTGTCATTTATGTATTTTATTTAACCCATTCAGGTGTTAAAATTATTGTAACGGCAAATGCTTTCAAATGATTATTATCATCATACATACATTGCCCGGGACTTGATGACAGGCGGCACAAACCCGGACCGGTCATGAAATGAAATCCGGGAACCGTAAATACCCGATTTATTGATATTTTATTACTTTTGAAAACCATATCATAATTACAAGAATGATAGAACTCAGTTTTGAAGAAATAAAAACCATTTTAAGCATTAAGACTGTAGGAATTGCGGGGTGCGGGGGACTAGGATCCAATTGCGCAGTTGCACTTTCAAGGGTTGGCATAGGGAAACTGGTAATTGCCGATTTTGATATAATAACTCAGGGCAACCTAAACAGGCAATACTTTTTTACCGGTCAGATAGGCATGAAGAAAGTAATCGCCCTTAAAGAAAATATCGGCATAATAAATCCCGGAACAGAAGTTGAAGTGCACGATATGAAACTGGATTACGATAATATTCCGCAGATATTTAAATCATGCAGTATTGTTGTTGAGGCCTTTGACCTTGCAGGGATGAAAAAAATGATTGCAGAAACTTTCATTGAAAACATGCGGGACAAGTATCTTGTAATGGGTAATGGTATCGCAGGTTTCGGTAACAATAATACACTCAGGACCGTTAAAACAGATAATATATATATTTGCGGGGACTTTGAAAATGAAACGGATAAAAACAGGCCTCCACTTGCTCCAAGAGTGGGTATAGTTGCAAATATGCAAGCCAATCAAGTACTTGAACTTCTTTTAATGAAGTCCGGAACATAAGTAACAAGAACAATATCTGTTATTAACACGCCTTAAACTAAAATCCAGGCAATAATGAAGATAATACTCAATAACAGGGAGGAGGAATTTGATAAAAAAGAGATGACAGTAAGAGAACTGTTAACTGAGAAAAATTTCACTTTCAAAATGCTTGTTATAAAAATAAATAACAAACTTGTCAGAAAAGAAAATTATGAATCCACAGCAATTGCAGAAGGTGATAATGTCAGTGTTATCCATCTCATTTCCGGGGGATAATATCACCCAGGTGTATAATACAGATCCGGGAAACAAAAAACATACTGGGAAAATGGCTGAATACGAAGAATCATGAGAATCTACATTTATATAATTCTTTATGCAATAATCCTCTGTTCATGCGGGAGCGGCAGGGAAGATCCCGAATATATTTTCCGGTTCGGTCACCAGGCGAATGAGCAGGATGTCTGGCATAAATCCGCCCTCTATTTTGCCCGTGCTCTTGATTCTCTTTCAGACGGGCGCATTGAAGTGAGGATCTACCCATCGGAACAGCTGGGTGGAGAGCTGGACATGATCCGCAGTATCAGGGCAGGGATCGTTGAAATGACGATTACCGCAGAAAGCATGCAAAACTGGGCAGGAATCACTGCATTTCTGGCTATTCCCTATCTTATACGCGACTCTGACCATCTCAGACAAGTTGTGGAGGGCGATACAGGCAGGAAAATAGAAGAGGAGATGATCAACACTATAGGTCTGCGGCCGCTTGGTTACTTTGAACGGGGCCCGCGTCATCTTACATCCAATAAGCCCGTTAATACTCCTGAGGATCTGGGAGGTATGGTCCTGCGGGTTCCCAATGTGCCTCTCTTTGTAAAAGTGTGGCAGTCCCTCGGAGCAAAACCCACACCGATGACCTTTTCTGAAGTTTTCACAGCCTTGCAGCAGGGAACCGTTGACGCACAGGAAAATCCATTTGCACTTATCTACAGCGCCGGATTTTACGAAGTACAGAAATACCTCAACCTTACAGGGCATGTGACGGGTTGGACATATGTGGTTATCGGCGAAAAACAATTTCAGGCTTTACCTTCCGGTCTGCAGAAAAATGTGCTGGATGCCGCCACCGAAATGCAGTCATACCATCAAAGAGAATTTGAGAAACAGGAAAAATTTTTACGGGAAGAACTGGAAAATCTAGGCATGATCTTTATTGAACCAGACACAGAGGCTTTCAGGGAAAAAACAGAAGCCACTGTACTGGATATCCTTCCGGAAGAGCATAAGCATTTATATTATAGAATAACAAATTTAACAACCTGCAATGAGGTTATTAAAACAGGTTCATAAGCTATTTGCTGCCGGAGCACTCCTTAGCCTGTCGTCAATGATACTGGTGGTAGGCGTTCAGATCTTTTCCAGGTTCTTTTTGGAAATTACACCTCACTGGACAGAAGAAGCTGCCAGAATATTCTTTATTTATTCAGTTGCTTTTGGAACGGGTACTGCTATTAACCAGGGAGATTTTGTCAGGCTGGATCTTGTCGGGAAATATCTTTCACCCGTTTCATCAAGGATACTCCAGTTTTTTACGGAGATCATAACAATCTTCTTTTCGATTATCCTGACTACCCAAAGTCTATATTTTATCCGGCTGGGAATGGATGAAAAATCGGCGGCCCTGCAGATACCAATGTCATTTATATTTCTGAGTATTACTATAACGGGTATTGCCATTTTCATTTTCACCCTTGAGAATCTTTATTATACTGTAAAAGGCACAAAATCCAAATAACTATGGTGTGGCTGTTGTTCCTGCTTTTTTTTATCCTGCTTTTCCTTCGTTTTCCGGTTGCGTTTGCATTAGGAATATCAACCCTGGTGTATATAATTGCTGCAGGCTATCCGCTGGTGATTATCCCCCTGAAAATGTATTCAGGAATTGATGTATTCGTTCTGCTAAGCATTCCGGGATTTATTCTTGCGGGAAACCTTATGAACAGCTGTGGCATGACAGACCGTATAATAAAATTATGTAACAATTTTCTCGGTCATATCAGGGGTGGTTTGTCACTCGCCAACATCGGCGCTTCAATGGTATTCTCCGGAATATCAGGTACAGCAATTTCCGATACTGCATCAATCGGATCGGTTATGATACCTGCCATGAAAAGGGAAGGTTACGATACCGCTTTTGCATGTGCTGTCACCTCATCATCCTCAACTATCGGCCCCATTATTCCTCCCAGCCTTCCCATGATAATTGCAGGCTCACTTACAGGATTGTCCATCGGCAAATTATTTCTGGCCGGTGCAATCCCGGGACTTATTCTGGCAGCCGGTTTTATGGTAGTATCCTACATCATTTCACTTAAAAAAAATCACCCCAAACAGGAAAAGGCAACATGGGCTCAAAGAGGACGTGGATTGATCCATGCTTTCTGGGCCATTTTTATGACCTTACTGATACTTTTCGGAATAATCGGAGGAATATTTACACCAACTGAAGCATCAGTTGTTGCAGTATTATATGCCTTACTGATAGGTACTTTATTTTACAAAACTCTCACATGGAAAGGGATACAACAGGTAATGACAACCTCAGCAGGGACTACAGCCTCTTTGATGATACTGGTAGGGTTTGCCAACTTGTTTGGCTGGATACTGGTAAGCGAAAAAATTCCACAGAATCTGGCAGATTTTCTTCTTACCATAACCCAAAACAAATATCTCCTGCTCCTGCTGATCAATATTCTGCTTATTATTACTGGTTCTTTTATGGAAACCATTGCAGCACTCCTGATAGTATATCCGATACTACTTAAAGTTGCAATTTCTGTAGGAATAGACCCTATACAATTCTCGGTTATTGCTGTACTAAACCTTATAATCGGCTTAAACACTCCTCCGGTAGGTGTTTGTTTATTTGTTTCATCAGGCATAGGGAAAGTTCCCCTTGAGAAAGTAGCAAGGGCAGGACTGCCTTTTCTTCTGGTAAGCATGCTGGTTTTGTTATTGGTTTCTTATGTTCCTGCCCTATCATTATTTCTACCCGGATTATTTGATTAAATGTCAGAGCAGTTTCCGTTCTTCGCATCAGATCCACATTGAAATGGTTCAGACAATGGTGTTAAAAGAGAATATTCTAAACAAAACTGCAAGGTTGGTTGTTAGTTTTATCGGGACCCTGAAAACTCACAATGACGGTTAATAAGATCAGTAGTAAACTGAAGCAGGTCATCCTGTCAGTCAAAATTCCGTAAATCCTTTATATAAAATTTTCACCAACAGGATCAATGAATTAAATAAAATTATCACTTACTATGCAGCAGAGAATTTATTCAGTGCCGGAGGCGGTTAATGAAACCCCGAAAAATTATGCTCCCGGATCACCAGAAAGAGAAGAATTAAGAGATGAGATAAGCCGTGCCAGGTCGGAATATGCGGACATACCCATGTACATAAACGGCAGGGAAGTGCGGACCGGCAATACTGTTCAGATCAAACCTCCTCATGATATTGCACATTCACTTGGTCAGTATCATCAGGGAGAGGGTGAACATGTTACCATGGCAATAGACTCTGCCATTAAGGCGCGAAAAAGCTGGGCCGCAATGCCGTGGCGGGAAAGGGCAGCGATTTTCCTCAAGGCGGCTGCACTGATAGCCGGGCCGTACAGGTCCAGAATAAATGCCGCTACCATGCTGGCACAGTCAAAAACAGCATACCAGTCCGAGATAGACGCCGTATGCGAACTGGTTGACTTCCTCAGGTACAATGTACAATACATGACAGAATTGTTCCTGCTTCAGCCCAAATCCGCGCTTGATGCATGGAACCGCCTTGAGCAAAGACCCCTGGAGGGATTCATATTTGCTCTAAGTCCCTTTAACTTCACTGCTATTGCGGGTAATCTGCCAACTGCTCCTGCAATGATGGGGAACGTTGTGGTTTGGAAGCCGGCAAATACCCAGATCTATTCAGCCAGGATCATTATGGAAGTACTAATAGAGGCAGGCCTGCCGGAAGGAGTTATTAACCTGATCTATGTGAAAGGACCTGTAGCAGGGGATATAATTTTTTCGCACAGGGATTTTGCAGGAATACACTTTACCGGATCAACAGAAGTATTCAGAGACATCTGGAAAACTATCGGCAACAACATACATAAATACCGCTCTTATCCGAGAATTGTGGGAGAGACAGGGGGGAAAGATTATGTTCTTGCCCATGCTTCGGCAAAACCCTCACAAGTGGCCACAGCACTTTCCAGGGGGGCATTTGAATATCAGGGTCAGAAGTGTTCTGCTGCCTCCCGGGCATATATCTCACGTTCAGTTTGGGATGAAGTCCGGAAACTCATGCTGGAGCAGATTGGTTCCTTCAAGGTTGGTGGACCGGAAGATTTTACGAATTTTCTGACCGCAGTAATTGATGAATCAGCTTTCAACAAACTTACCAAGGTGATTGACAAGGTTAAAAATGATGAAGAGGTTGAAATCATTGCCGGTGGCAATTATGATAAATCGAAGGGCTATTTTATCGAGCCTACAGTTATACTGACCTCTGACCCGTGTCATTTTACCATGATACACGAACTGTTCGGCCCGATACTTACAATTTATGTCTTTGAAGACAGTGATTACGAAGCAACCCTTGACCTGATTGACAGGACTTCAGTTTATGGACTTACCGGCGCGGTCTTTTCAAGGGAAAGAGCACCTATAAACCTGGCCTCGCAAAAATTGATAAACACCGCCGGGAACTTTTACATTAACGACAAGCCCACAGGCTCGGTGGTAGGGCATCAGCCTTTCGGAGGTTCACGCGGTTCCGGCACCAATGATAAGGCCGGGTCAATTCTGAATCTTCAACGCTGGGTTTCTCCACGTACCATAAAGGAATCATTTTTGCCACCGGAGGATTACCGTTATCCGCACCAGGAAGAAGATTGACAGCCAGACACAGGCTTTGTTAACAAAAAGATTTTCATCAGCATAGTATTCTGTCTTTTTTTATCTTATTTTTGCATCAGAGACAAAAAACTGAGTTATGAGAGCCTGGAAAAAAATGCTCCCTTTCCTTAAGAATAAATTCATCCTTACCTCACTCGTTTTCTTCTTATGGATACTTTTTTTCGACCAGAACAACCTTATCAACCGTTATATAAGTCAACGCTATATCCGGCAACTCGAAAAAGATAAAATTTACTTTCAAGACCGGATCAGGCAGGACTCTGCCAGAATGAATGAACTACGGACCGACAATGAGAATCTTGAAAAATTTGCAAGGGAGCAATATCTCATGAAACGTAAAAATGAGGAAATCTTCATAATTCAGTTCGAAGATTAAAAAACTTTAATGTGGCAACGTGCAGCCAAACAGGCATATCGGTCAACTTATTTATTACCTGTATCTAAAACCACGAAATATCCATGTTTTTTCCCAAAACAAAACAGGATATACAAGATATGGAGATTCCATATAGGTTTAAATACAAAATATCCAGACCATAAATCAGCAACACATTGTTAACCTGATTGCTAACTACACCCTACACACATGAAGAGCATATATTTTTTAATAATCACTGTTATTACCCTGGCATTTACATCCCTCAGCTTAAATGGCCAGAACAAAATTAAGCGCAAGGGAGAAGCCAGGATACATATCGGACTGAATGCTTATTCGTTCAACAATTTATTAACCGAAGGCATCAAAGAAGAAGGTAAAGGAATGACCCTGTTTGATTTGCTTGATTTCTGTGCTGAAAACGACATTGATGCTCTTGATCCTACAGGTTATTATTTCCCGGGTTACCCTGATGTTCCCGATGATGAATATATTTATGAGCTTAAACTCAGGGCCCATAACTTAGGGATTGCAATAAGCGGCACAGGAGTAAGGACCAATTTCGCAAACCCGGATCCCGAAGCCAGGGCAGCCGATATTCAACTTGTAAAAGACTGGATCGAAGTGGCAGCCAAACTGGGTGCTCCCGTACTCAGGGTATTTCCAGGTAATATTCCTGACGGGTATGAACACAGATGGCATGAAGTGGCATTATGGACGGCAGAATCAATTAAAGAATGCGCAGATTACGGGAAAGCCCGAGGTGTAATTATAGGAGTCCAGAATCATGGCGGGATGCTTAGAACTGCAGATCAGTGTATCGAGATGCTAAACCTGGTCGGATCAAATTGGGCAGGTCTCGTGTTGGACACTTATTATTTTATGACAGATGACCCTTATGCAGAGATAGAAAGGATGATACCCTATGCCGTTAACTGGCAATTAAAGGAGCGGACTTACGGCGGGGACAGTTATAGGAGTGTTGATTTGGAAAAAATAATGAGAATCATTAACCGGGGCGGTTACAGGGGGTATGTTCCGGTTGAGACCTTGCAGCAAAGCGGCAGGCCATATGAACCATTAAAACTAGTACCTGATTTTGTCAGTAAAGTCCGCAATGCAAAAAATGCTGAATTTGAATAAAGTCCCCGTCCCTGCATATCCTAACCGGTGACAGTAAAAGGGATCTGCAGGAAGCACAATATCCAGTATAGAAAGGACCTGTTCATCAGCAGCTCCAGACTGTTTCTCTTTGCAATTTGCGGTAATTCATAAGTAGTTCAAGGTTCCCTCCCGGAGAAGGTTTATTAAGCCTTTCCAGCAGGTAACATGCAGCTTTACTGATCTGTTGATCGTCCCTGCAGTTATTCCTGGCATAATTCAGGTACTTAATTAGTCTGAATGCGTTGAACCAGGTGAAAAATCTTTTCCTGAAAGTATCCGGACCCGCAGAATGAGTATTGATCTGTTTGATTTTATTTACAAAATCATTCATTTTAAGATAGCTACTCAAGCAATATGGAAGATTCTCCATAACATCCAGCACCACTTTCTCCCCGGCACCATAAAGATCCGGTACAGATTTAAATAACATTTCCAACTCCTCAAACGACTGCAAAGGATAAGCATTTAACTCCTGCGGGATATTACCGGTTAATCTCTTCATGGTTGCACCTGTACCAAACGGGACCCTGTCGGAAACTCTTGATGAAGGGATAACCCTTGTTGTGTTGAGTTCTTTAAAATTGCCCAGGGGGAAAATTTTATGAAGAAAGTAAAAATCCTCACCTGCGGTTCTCCTGTTCATTCCTCCCTGAATGGCATATATCTTGGCGTTTACAGCAAAACTACTGCCAATGGTATGAAAAGCGTAGGGAAAGCCTGACTGTCGCATAGCCTGGACAAAGTATCTCAGGTACAGCTCATATTCGGTTATAGCCCGGTCGAGGACAGAGGGTTCTCCATTACCGGATAGCGGATGTTCAAAATAAATATTACATCCTGCTATTCCTGTTGCAGAAAAACATTTTTCGAGTTCGGTGAAGTAGTTCTTGTCACAAGTTGAGTCGGCGTCAAAAGAGACAATTATTCCCCTTTCATTATTCAGAATATTGAAACGGTGCAGTGCTTCATCCATTCCGGCTTTTCTTGCAAACCCGGCTCCGGCATGTTTTTTGGCAAAAGGTGGCACGTCAATAACATGAACATTAAATGCCGGCGAAGAATATACAGAGCTCCATTCATAAACCTGCACAAAGGTTTTTCTGTTCTGTTCAATAATGTTTTCACCAGCTCCCTCAGGTGAATTTATCACCACAATAACCTCGACCGGGCAGGAAGGCCTGCAGGCATTATAAAGTGAATATAAAGTATCCGAAAGATCAGGTTCATTGAAGCTGGGTATAACAACTATCAATGAGGTGCCCGGCTGCGGGGCTGCCTTTATAAAGGGTGCAAAGAACCTGTGCCTGAGAAAATAGGATGAAGCAAATCCCATCCCTGTATTATTTATTCCAGATTATCTTCCTGGTATTTTTTGTTAAGCCCCTCGATAACATCCCGGGTAATATTAAGGTTTTCGTCGGTATAAAGAAAAGGCCCTCCAAATGAATGGCTCAGGATATAATGATAGTCATGATCTTTGTTGTATTCCTCAAGATAATCATATATGCTGTGCTGCAACTGCCTGTTCATCACCTGTTCTTCTTCCATCAGTTCCTGTGAATACTGTTCACGTTGCTGCATGAGCTCCTGCTGAAGCTGTGTAAGTTCCAGTTCCAGTTGCTGTGCCTGGGAACGTGTAACCAGTCCTTTCTGTACTTTATCCTGAAAATCGACAACCTGATTTTCATATGAACGGGAGCTCCTGGTAAGATCTGATTCCAGGGACTGCTGTTTTTCGAGGAATTTCTTCTGCAATTCAAAAAACATGTCGTAATTATTAAGCAAAGTGTCAAAATTAACATAGACAATGTTGGCTGAGGATGGCAAATACTCACCTCTTTCCACAGATTCGTCCTGCAGATCTTCATTTATTGCCGGTCCGTTAAAGTGCAGGAAATAAAGAACTGCAACGGCTACTCCCAAAATAACATTAACTATCAATGATAAATTCTTCATGTTTAAAAGATAAGTTGTTTTAATAAATAAACGTTCAAAATGAAAAATATTTCATTCTATTCCAGAAAAATTCAGGAAATAAAAGTTTACAAACCTACAAGAATTTTATGGATTTCACAACCACAAAACGGCTACTGCTATTAAATAAATTTAAACGGTTCAAAATTCCGGGCAAGGCACCATCCTGGGTTTTTTAGGAATACGTATTGATGTCCATGAATACGTGATCGATATTTCATGTGCCCCTCCGGTTGAACCAAGTAAATGGGAAATAGGAAAATCAAAGCTGTAACCGATGTTAAACTGATCAACTTTGTATCCCAAAAGGAAGATCACGGCATCCTGACCACCACTGCTCAGTCCGGGTATACCCCTAAACCATGCACCAACAACAAGTGGATTTCTATACCAGTAAAGACCCAGGTCAAGCTGATTAAATGGTCCCTGTTGCCGGTATAAAAATGCAAGCTGAACACTCTCTTCCAGCCTGGCGATAGTCCGCCCGCTACGCGAGAATTTTGTACCTCCAAATAGAGAATATTTGACAGGAACAAAAGCATTGGAAGCATCATCACCTTCAAATTCAAACAGGGAGTGATTTGGCCTGAGTAAATGATCAACGGCAAAGCCAAACCAATAAGCCTCAGAATATGCCAGAGCCGAAGTAGAAAAATCAACACCGCCTCTTTTACTTAAAGGAGGGATCTCGATAGTTGTAGGACGACGCCCGTCGGGCGTGATCTGATCATTAAATACAAGCTTATCAAAATCGATGGCACGCTCGGTATAAAAAAAATGGACTCCCGGTCTCATTTGCCATTCATTATTTAACGGGAAATCATAGGAATATTGAACGCCAATATTTGTTGTACGGAGATTCCCGCTTCCTGCCATGTCCTGCATCATAAGTATTCCGGCTCCGCTGTCATAATTATCAAACCAGTGATCGTAACTGAATGTGTAGGTTGTAAATTTCCCCGGAAGCTGAGGCCACTGATTTCTGTAATTAGCGCTAATGCGGCTGCCATCTGTAAGACCGGCAAATGACGGTGCTAGATAAAGAGGATTTGCATAAAATTGAGAAAACTGCGGATCCTGGGCTTTAAGACCACAAGCAGTCGAAATTAAAAAAAACATAAAAACTATAGTGCGCCAAATACCTGCCATATGAGAATAATGTAAAACACATAATATTTCACAGAGATATAGCAATAAAACCCGTCACTTTCTTTTAGATTCCAGAAAAATACGGCCGCTTCCCTGAGATATGAAAAAAATATGAGCATTAGACAACAAAAAGCACTAAATCTGTCATTTAAATAACCCACTAAAAAATAGAAGAATCTTTCTTAAGAAGATAAACGTTGAGAATTTGCATAAGGTTACATTTATAAGAACATTTCCAAAAAATTTGGGACCAGGCTATTCTTCATCCCGGGCAAAAGAACCTTTCCGGGCATTATTCCTGGGAAAACCCGGATTTTGATAGTATTATTCTCCTTTTAAAAAACAAGAAGCCAAAATTTTGCCCGGAAAATACAAAATTCTGATCTGCAGGAGTAACCGCTGCGCTTAAACATAAAATTTTTTCATCCGTCTGTGTGTAAACTGACTCCTTAGATTTTCCGTGCTGTATCTTTTTCATTTTTCAGTGAATTTCTGATGGGAAATTGGCTGAAATAATTTTCATGGATATTTGAGAGCCAATGGTTTTTTTGAACAAAATCTGGCATATGTTGTTCTTTATTAAGATGCTATATACAAATAAACAAATTACATTTTAAACCGGAAAATATGGATAAAAGAACGTTTTTAAAAAAAGGACTAGCTGGCATGGCGGGATTACTATCATATCCCCTCATAGCTAAAGCAGGATATGAGGAAGCAGCAGCAGCTAATGTCAACAACTTATTACAGGAAGGCAGATTTGAATTGCCTCCCCTCCCTTATGCATATGATGCACTAGTACCCTACATTGATTCATTAACCATGCAAATTCATTATAACAGGCATCACGCGGGTTATGTAAATAACCTCAATAATGCAATTAAGGATTCAGACGATGGTAAAGATTTGGAATCTATTTTAAAATCAGTTTCCTCATACTCTACAGCAATAAGGAATAACGGAGGAGGGCATTTTAACCATAGTCTTTTCTGGGAAATAATGTCTCCAAAAGGCGGAGGTCAGCCAACAGATGACCTCCTGTCGGCCATCAACAGCTCCTTCGGATCTTTTGAGTCATTCAAAGAGAAATTTTCAAATGCTGCTGCCACAAGATTCGGGTCTGGATGGGCATGGCTTATTGTCAGAGACGGAAAACTCATGGTTACTTCTACTCCTAACCAGGATAACCCGTTGATGGATGTTGTTCCTGCCGGTGAAAAGGGCACCCCGATTTTGGGACTTGATGTATGGGAACATGCCTACTACCTTAATTATCAAAACAAAAGAGGCGACTACATATCTGCTTTCTGGAACATAATCAACTGGGGAGCTGTAGGAAAAAGGCTTAGAGAAGCTTAAGCCCGGCATTACAGCCCCGGATTCCTGCTCATAATGAACCGGCCACTTATAATGATTCAGGTAAAAGTTCGATATTTTATTCCCGTTTCCTCAAAATACTTAACGGGCTTAATAAGCCTGTCATAAAGATAAAAGTCCCGGTTAACGGGACTTTTATCTTAAAAAATTTTCTAACCCCGGATTATCCACTAATCACAAATGTATTTTGGGCAAAGCCCCTCCGGAATATTGCCTCAATGAGGTGCGGTCCAAAGATTAAGTGAAAAATTTCTCAAATCAATCTGGCTAATCCGCATAACGTTCTTCTACCAGGGGCCAGTCCACTATCTTCCAGAAAGAATCGATATAATCCGGACGTTTATTCTGATAATCCAGGTAATAGGCGTGTTCCCAGACATCTATAGTAAGAATGGGGTTTAATCCACGGCGGAGAGGATTGCCGGCGTTTGATTCCTGTATAATGTCCAGGGCTCCTTTGTCATCTGAAACCAGCCATACCCATCCGGATCCGAACAGGCTGGCGGCGGATTTACTGAATTCTTCACGGAACTTGACAAAAGAATCAAATTCACGTTCTATTGCCCTGGCAAGCTTAGCATTGGGTTCACCCCCACCTGAGGGAGAAAAAGATTTGAAATAAAAGGTGTGATTCCACACCTGGGCACCATTATTATAAATGCCGCCATCAGCTTCCTTGATGATTGTCTCAAGCGAAGCATCCTCAAAGTCAGTTCCTTTTACCAGATCATTGACTTTATTAACATAGGTCTGATGATGTTTACCATAATGGAACTGGATGGTTCTTTCAGAAACAGATGGTTCCAGTTCGTTTTGCAGATAAGGTAAATCGGGCAGTTTAAATGACATAGCTAATTAATATTTGGTTTTTAAATAGGTTTGATATCGTACAAACACAATTTACGAAATAATCCGCAAAACAACAAAAACAAGAGAAATTATTTCAGATACACCTCAGGCACCAAATGAATTTCAGCAACAATCATAAATGCAAAAAGCCTGCACCAGTCCGGTCTATTCGCACAAAAAAAGAAGGATTATTTTAATGCACAAAAGGGAAACCGGATTTTCATCAGCTCCCCTTTTCAAATCAAACCTAAAAACCAACCTCTACTTAACCAATTTAAAAAATGAAAAATAACTATGTTTTGAAAAACATAGATTCTATCCTTTCAATTTATTTGACACCTCATCCCAGTTTATAACGTTCCAGAATGCATTTATATAATCCGGCCTTCTGTTCTGGTAATGCAAATAGTAAGCATGCTCCCATACATCCAGTCCCAAAACGGGAATTCCTCTCTCACCTGCAGGAACAACATCCATCAACGGGTTATCCTGGTTGGGGGTAGAAGTAACCATGAGTTTGCCATCTCTGGCAACAAGCCATGCCCATCCAGACCCGAATCTTGTGGCAGCAGCGTTCGAAAATTTCTCTTTGAATGACTCAAAAGATCCGAAGGAGTTGTTGATGGCGGACAAAAGCTCACCTGTTGGCTGACCGCCGCCCCGGGGAGACATTATTTCCCAGAAGAGATTGTGATTAAAATACCCGCCCCCGTTATTTCTCACACCCACAGGGTGACCGGAAATATTTTCAAGTATATTTTCAATGCTCTTCCCGGCAAGTTCGGTATTCTCTATTGCTGTATTTAGCTTATCCGTATATGCAGCATGATGTTTAGTGTGGTGGATCTCCATGGTCCGGGCATCGATATGGGGCTCGAGTGCATTGTAATCATATTTTAATGATGGTAATTTGAAAGACATATGCTTGTAATTTTAAAAGTTATAATTTTATTTTTATTTAGTTTAATTACAAACTACAAACAAATTGCCTCCCTAAATGTTCAAAACCAAATATCTTTTTTGAGTCAGACGACTATAATTATCTTATCGATCCGGACACCAAATAACTGCTAACATATTCCTGGATGCCTTCCTCCAGGCTTGTAAATGGTCGTTTATAACCTGCTTTGCGCAATTTTTGCATTTCCGCCTCGGTAAAGTATTGGTATTTATCTCTTATGTCCTCCGGGGTATCAATAAATACAATGTTCACATCTTTCCCCATGGCAACGAATGTGCTTCGCGCAAGATCCCTGAAAGAACGGGCTTCACCGGTGCCAAGATTATAGATAGCAGAATCCTTACGGGTTTGCATCAGAAAACACAGAACATCTACTACATCTTTTACATAGATAAAATCCCGTTTTTGTTCTCCGTTACCGTAACCAGGGTTATGAGAACGGAAAAGTTTCATTTTGCCTGTTGCTTTTATTTGGTTATATGCATGAAAGACAACCGACGCCATACGCCCTTTATGGTATTCATTAGGACCATAAACATTAAAAAATTTAAGCCCTGCCCAAAAAAAGGGCTTTTGCTCCTGAAGCAAAACCCATTTATCAAACTCATTTTTCGATTCTCCATATGGATTAAGGGGCTTAAGCTTTCCGGGTATTGTGTGGTCATCACTAAATCCGTGTTCTCCCAATCCATAGGTTGCTGCTGATGAGGCATATATTAAAGGAAGACCATATTCAACACAATGTGTCCACAACTTCTTCGAATAGCTTAGATTAAGCCTGTCGAACACCTCCTGTCTCATTTCAGCAGTATCGGTTCGTGCACCCAGATGAAAAACAAATTGTATAAGCCTATGGTTTTTTGTCAGCCAAATCAGAAATTCATCACGATGGATGCGTAAAGTATATTGCTTACTTTCAATATTGAGATTTTTATCTTCTCGTTTAAAATCATCCACAAGCACAATATCCCGGTATCCATCAGAATTCAGTCTTGCCAGAAGATTGCTGCCAATGAATCCGGCAGCTCCGGTTATAATGATCATATAATTATTTTTAGTTGGCCCAAAGATAATTATTTAGATGCATCGGTGCAAAAACAGGAAACGGAAGAACGCTGAATGTAAGAATAGCAACCGAACAAAATGATATGTAAACTAATCTTGTTTGTATCAAGCGGACTAAAAAATATTTTTCACAAAATGTAACCCTGCGGTTGATTATACCTTTAAAAGAAATGAGCACAGCATAATCTAATGAACGAAGTCAATTTTTTTCATCCGACTATGTGTATTTTGACTTCGTCGATTTTTCATGTAGCCAGCTTTACTTTTTGCAGATTTCGTCTGATGAAAAATTCGGATAAAAAAAAATTCATGTACATTTGAAGTTTAATTCAGGTTGGTTTTCAACCACCGCTAATATAAATTTATAATGTAATCTAAGTTACCATGATCCATGTAACCCGCAGAGAAACATTCAATGCCGGTCACCGCCTGTTTAAACCAGAATGGACGGATGAAGAAAACTTAAAAGTTTATGGGAAATGCTCAAATCCTAACTGGCACGGCCATAATTATATATTATTTGTGACCGTTAAGGGGCAGATCAACACTGAAACCGGCTTTGTTGTTAATCTTAAATTACTTAGCAAGATAATCAAAGAACATGTCATCGAAAAAGCAGATCATAAAAATATCAACACAGAAGTGGATTTCATGAATGGAAAAATTGCATCCACAGAAAATCTGGCAGTGGCGATCTGGGATGTGCTCGATCCTCATATCAGGCTGCTCGGTATTGAACTGCATCGTATAAAAATTATTGAAACCGAAAATAATTATGCAGAATATTATGGAAACTAAAAACAAGAAAATAGATCCGACAGAAAATGTGACGATTGAAAATGAGGAATTCGGCTACTCTAAAATTGAAATATTCCATCCGGAAGACACAGTAAAACTAGCTTACCACTACAAAGAGATACTCCGGATACTCGGAGAAGATACGAACCGGGAAGGTCTCGAAAAAACACCGATGCGTGTAGGCAAAGCCATGCAATTCCTGACACACGGTTATAACCTGAACCCTATGGATATAATAACTTCCGCGAAATTCAGGGAAGACTACAAGCAAATGGTCCTTGTGAAGGATATCGAGCTGTATTCGATGTGCGAACATCACATGATACCTTTTTACGGGAAGGCACATGTTGGTTATATACCTAATATGCATATCACCGGACTAAGCAAGATAGCACGTGTGGTAGATGCCTTTTCAAGAAGACTCCAGGTACAGGAAAGACTGACAACTCAGATAAGGGATTGCATCCAGCAGGCACTTGATCCTCTGGGTGTGGCAGTAGTTATAGAAGCTCATCACATGTGTATGCAAATGAGAGGAATCCAGAAACAAAATTCGGTAACAACCACTTCTGCCTTCACTGGTGCCTTCCTCAACCAAAATCAGACACGGGAAGAATTCATTCACCTCATAGGAGCTAAACTTCACTGATCATGACCCGGTAATTCTATTGACCTGGAAGGTAGTTTTCCAAGAAAATACGGATCATAAAGGATATTTTCTGCTGTTAGTGAAACTAATATAAATAGAGCTTAACAGGATGCGCAAGCAATTAAAATAAAGCATATTACCAATACAGTAAAAAGAAATTATATGAACGCATATGTATTTCCCGGACAGGGAGCCCAGTTCCCGGGAATGGGCAAAGACCTATATGACAGGTTCCCGGTTGCAATGGATTTATTCGAAAAAGCCAATAAAATACTAGGATTTGAAATAACAAAACTAATGTTTGGAGGAACCGGAGACGATCTTAAACAAACAAGGGTTACACAGCCGGCTGTCTTCCTTCACTCTGTGATAACGGCAAAAGTCCTCGGAGATTCATTTTCTCCCGGCATGGTTGCCGGCCATTCCCTGGGCGAATTTTCGGCCCTGGTTGCTGCAGGAAGCCTTACTTTTGAGGACGGTCTGAGACTGGTTTCAGTAAGAGCAATGGCAATGCAAAGTGCCTGTGAAGCTGAGCCATCAACCATGGCTGCAATTTTAGGTCTGGATGATGAGGTAGTTGAAAAAGTATGCAGGGAAATACCCGAAACGGTAGTGCCGGCCAATTATAATAGTCCCGGACAAATCGTTATATCCGGTTCTGAAAAAGGCATAAATACGGCAATTGAGAAGCTGAAGGAGCTTGGAGCAAAACGTGCCCTTAAGCTGATGGTTGGCGGAGCATTCCATTCTCCGCTCATGGAACCTGCCCGGACAGAACTTGCCGAAGCGATCGAAAAAACATACATCACCAAACCTGTATGTCCGGTCTATCAGAATGTCACGGCAAAACCGGTAACTGATCCTTTACATATAAAAGAAAACCTGGTAGCCCAGCTTACTTCCCCCGTCAGATGGACACAGACCATACGGAATATGATCAGCGATGGCGCTGATTCCTTTATCGAAGTGGGACCCGGGAATGTTTTGCAGGGACTGGTAAAAAAGGTTGACCGAAAAATGGAAACATCATCAGCCGACTCATTAATTTAGAATAACGGACCATACTAAACCAGTACCAACGCTCAACCTGTTGTGGTTCCAATTAAAGTTGCCTGAACAAAAAGCACTGTGGCTGCAATAAATAACATACATACAATCAGCCATAATGAAAATTCAGGGTCTGATTAATATCAGGATGCAGGCTTAATGCAGCAAGACAAGATTGTGCAGCGAGCTTAATTTCATATTGTTGAGAATATTTCTGAATTAGTCAGGCTAATTCAGCTTCTTCTTTCATTGGTCTTGGCTTGAATATTACACCTTTGTTATGCCTTCCGTCAATCTGTATCTTTAATGGACATTCAAAACGGACATGCCTTACATACCTTCCTTCGTAGAAGGCAGGTTGAGAATTAAGATAATTAATATCATAGAAACCTTCATTGAAATGAGGATTTACAGTAAAATAACCAACCCGGAAAGATGTAAGGTTCTGAAAAAAATGGGTTCCCTGGCTTGGATCAATATGATAATTTTCAAGACCCGATTCAATAATAACCCTGGCCATGGAGATCTGCGCCCATTTAATCGGTATGCCAAGCCAGGGATCACTAGACCCCCAGCGACCGGGGCCAGTAAGCACATAATTCCTTTTTTGGTTGATAAACTTATTATTTATCTCTTCTATTTCCAGTGCAATTACTTTATTGTCTTTTGCATGAAAGGTCTCGGGCTTAACGTAAACAAAATCTGAAATAGTGGTTATTGTCCCATATCCCAAAGCAGATTCTGAATAAACAATAGTATTATCTTTTTCAATTGTATCAAAATCGACATCCACCTTTTGCTCTCCATGTACTATAGGCCGGATCTGAAGAAAATAAAAAATACCGGGCTCTCCTTTTGGCCTGTCGAGATCAACTGCAAATTCAATTTCGATAGGATTGTTCATTTCCTCATGGCCGGTTTTCAATAAGTTTTGCAGAATATCTGCAAGAGGGAAAGTGTTATGATTAAGAATATTTGAAAAAGTCACCAGTTTCTTGCCGGAATGTCCGGTTCCCTCACGTATCATGTTGTATTCAAAATCATATGTGGATCCCACATGTCTGAAAGCAGGCTCTTCTGCTGCATCCCTTATGTTCATCTTAAGTATATTCACTCCATCATCCGTGGAAGGAACAAAACTGTCGACATTCAGGTCAAGGGCATAGAATTTCTTTTGTGATTCTCTCAATGCCTGGTCGGGCGAGGAGAGCTGCAATACCTTTTTAGGGTACTTTGGAGAAAAACGCAAAGATATTCCACCATCAACTATAAGCTTTCCGAGGCCGAAAGCAATGTTGGCAATGCCATCTTCAGGTTTTTCCGGAGCAATGGGATAAAAATTTATTGACCGTGCCACCCCGGAAATAGTGGGATAAAATTTATTTTCACTTCGTGTGCCGCAGACTTCCTGAAGTATGATCCCCATTTTCTCCTCATCTATAACGTTAGCTGTAGCAGTCATATATGCTTTGCTGCTTTTGTAATAAACAGAAGCATAAACAGATTTTATGGCATCAGTAAGCATTTTGATCATCATAGTACTATCGTCCACCCTGGGGATCATATAGGTTGAGTATATTCCGGCAAACGGTTGGTAATGACTGTCTTCCAGCTTACTAGATGAGCGTATGGCGACCGGGTTACGCACTACGGAAATAAATGCATAAAGATCCTGGTGCAGTCTTCCCGGCAGACTGGCATTAACGAACCTCTCAAGTATTTCATCGTCTGAAGCATCTGAAAGTCCGAGTTTGTATAGCTCATTGGTCTCCATAAACTCATCAAAAATATCGGTACTTACTACCACCGTACGAGGTATTGTAATCAGGGTCCCGGGAAATTTATTGTATATCCTGTTCTTTTTTAAGATAGAATTTATAAATGCCAGTCCCCGGGCTTTGCCTCCGATAGACCCTTCTCCGATACGGGAGAACATCAGGTATTCATCGAAACTGTTTTTATCAAACTGGGCAATTATTCCACGCCCTTTACTTGAACGGAAACCTGAAATTGCCGAATAAATATATTTCCGCACATCCTCGATATTATTAAAATCTTCCACCCGGAGATATTTAAACATCTGGGCAATAGGGAATAATGCCCTTGCATTCAGCCATCTCGAGAAATGATTCTGGCTGGAATGAAATGCAAGCACATGCTCTGGAATGGTAAGTATGGCCTGCTGTAAAGCCTGTAGATCGGCAGCCCTGCATATTTCCTTATGTGTTGCAGGATCACGGAAAATAAATTCCCCGAAGGAAAACTGCCTTATTACAAAGTTTCTGAGTTCTATTGATAATGTCTTGGAATACTTGTGTATAAATCCTGCATTAAGTTCGACGGCAGGTTTATAAAAATCTTTATTGCTGGATTGCAGGAGAACAGGCATATGAGGGTCATCCTTCTTAACTTTCCTGCACAGCCTGATACCAGCCCGCGGATCTCTTTTGCTTTTCCTGTCATATGATATATCCGATATTACACCCAGAAGATTATGTTTGTACTTTTCATAAAATGCAAGTGCCTCCTCATAGTTGGTTGCCAGCAAGATCTTTGGTCTGCCCCTCATCCTCAGGTTCTTTTGATGAGCATTCAAAGCTTCGCGGGCAAAATCACGCGATTGCTTCAGTATTATCTTGTAAAGATTAGGAAGGTAACTGGAAATATACCGTATAGAATTTTCAACCAGCAGAATAGTTTGTACACCGCCCTGATCAACATCATGTTCGGCGTTCATCTTGTCTTCAATCAGCTTAATAATTGCAAGCAGGAGATCTGCGTTACCCAGCCAGCAAAAAACATAATCAATTGCAGAAAGATCTTCATTGGCAAGCTTCATCGAAACTTCCCTTGAAAAATATGTCAGCACAACTATAGGAATATGTGGATAGGCTACTTTAATTTCTCCTGAGAGGGTAAAAACATCAGACTCACCGCCAATGCTGAACATGGATATAACCAGATCTACCTTTTCCGTTTTAAGGACCTCAAGTGCTTCTTTATCGCTTGTTGCTTTTAAGAATAAGGGAGGGGCACTTAGGTTAAGTGATACATACTCATTAAACAACTGCTCATCTATTCTCCCGTCTTCTTCCAACATAAAAGCATCATAATTACTGCAAATCAGCAATACCCGGTGAATCCGTTTCTGCATGAGTATGTTGAAGGAAGTATCATGGAATTTATACCGGTCAAGCTCGTCAATATCAGTAAGGTGTTGATCCATAATTATATTTTTCCTGTTGAATTATTAATTTACTGCCATACTATAAACTGTCCTGTACTTAAAATTACAAAATGAAAACCCGGGAATTATATGTTATTCCCTGACTATTAATGCCATACCTTTCTTGCCATCCATTAACACTTTTAGCGGACGGGAAAACCTGACGTGCCTGAAAAACTTGGTTTCCCTGGTAATATTTCCTGACTCGAGCAGGTCCATTCTGATAAAATCTGCAGGATCTGAATGATTTACAGCAAAATACCCGACATTCATAGAAGTAAGGTTATGAAAAAAATGGGACCCGAGAGATGCATCAAGAGGAAAACCTTCCATGCTCATTTCAACTATCACTGCAGCATTGGATATTTGAGGCCAGGCCACCGGAATACCTATAAACCGGTCCCTGGTACCCCATCTTCCGGGTCCTATAAGAATGTATTTCCTGTCCATTTTAAGCATTGCAGAATTAAGCTCTTCGATTTCCCCTGCCATTTCCCTGGTCTTAGTCTTATCAAAATCTTCTGGTTTGATGTAAATGATATCACTCAGAGAATCAAGCATTCCGTTCCCCATGCTTTTACCTGAACGAAGCATTATACTGTCTTGTGTGAATTTTTCCTCATCTATATTATAATCACTTTCATTTCCAAAAAGGGGTTTGATCTGTAAAAGATAGAATGATGGTAGTCCGTCAGGTCCACGATTAAGGTCTATGGCAAACTCGATCTCCACGGGACAACCAAGTGCCTCTTCAACTACATCGAGAATAGCCCTCAGTGCGCCGGCAAGCGGGATATAATCATATTTTAGAATATTGGCAAAATTAATAACCCTCGGACCTGGTTTCTCAGTTCCTGCAACAATATTATCATTATCTGCATCATATACAGAAGCACAGTGCCGCAGGTTACCATGCCTTTCTGCTTCGGAAATATCAAGACGTATCAATCCTGCATCTTCGCCCTCGAGAATATCAATATCAGGTTTAGCCATGTTAACGGCATAGAACTGCACCTGGGAATTTTTAAGCAGGTCCTTTTCAGAGCTTATTTCCAGTGCCGGATATGCCGGAGAAAACCTGTAAGCCTTCTCTCCTTCAACAACATACTGTCCGAGTCCGACTGCGATAACAGAGAACCCTTCTTCCGGTTTCATATGTGCTACGGGATAATAATTATGTGATTGTGCCGTACCACTTATGTGGGGATAATAACAGTCACCATATTGATTACCCACTACCTCCTGAATTACAATGGCCATCTTCTCTTCTTCTATCTTATAGTCTATAGACTCAAAATAAATTTTTGCATTATCAGAAAAAATAGATGCAAATACCAGTTTAATAGCATCCATTGCCTGTTTGAGCCTGATGTCAAAAGCCGGATGGTTATTGGGTAAAAGATATGTTTCGAATATACCGGAAAAAGGCTGCATCAGAGAATCCTCAAATAAGCTGGAAGACCGGATTGCGATGGGCCGTTCTACTGTTCTGAGGAATATTTTAAGCTTCTTCTCAAGATTATAGCTCAATTTACCTTCCAGGAATAATTGCTTGATCCTGTCATAACTGTCCTCGTTGTATATCTTGTCATATAATTTATTGAGCTCCAGGAATATATCAAATTCATCGGTGCCGATAATACCTGTTATGGGAGTGCGGATGTTTATCCCGCTTATCATATCAGAGAATCTGAAATTATAAATAAGTGAATTCACGAATGCAAGTCCCCTTCCCTTTCCCCCAAGTGAGCCGGATGAAAAGGAAACAATATTTGATTCCTCCTGTATGGCGGATTTCTCAAAATTAACAATCTTCCCCCTGTCCTGCTCATTACGGTGAGAATAAATAATATTTACAAGAAAATCCCTCATCTCTCCTGGGTTCTTAAAATCGGATATTTTCAGGGGATTAATGATTCGTGCAATCTTAACCTCCCCCCTTGCCATAAGCCATAGTGAAAAATGATTCTTAGCTCCATGATAGATAAGAGATTCGTCGGGCACCGTTTTCAAATATGCTTCAAATTCACGCATCGACTTGGCAACGGCAATCTGGCGGCCCTTGTTATCCCTGTAAACAAAATGGCCAAATCCCAGGAAATAAGTGATAAAACTCTTCAGATCCTGCAGCAGGGTTTCTGAGTTTTTGTTGATAAAACTGGACCGCAACTCATGAGCTGTCTTCTGGTTTTCAATATCGGCAGACTGAAGCAGGGTTGGTAAATTATTAATCTGACTTTTGACATACCTTATTAGGTCAACTCCGGCCTTCCGGTCGGGTTTCCCTTTACGGGGGAAACTCACATCGGAGATTACACATAAAAGATATTCCCGGTAGCGGTTAAAAATTTCTGTTGCTTCCTCGTAGGATGATGCAAGAAGAATTTTGGGTCGTCCTCTCAGCTTAAGTACTTTATATAATTCGTCCGTATTAACATCTGCTATAAGATGTTTTGTTTGTTCCAGCACAATGGAATATATCATGGGAAGGTAACGGGAATAATATTTCGGAGAATCCTCAACAAGAAGGATCACCTTGGTAAATCCCATGGCTGTATCATTCTCAACATTAACATGATCTTCGAGAAGCTTAACCATTGCAAAAAACATTTTGGGATCACCGTTCCATAAGAAAACACGGTCTACAAAGCCAAACCTGCTGACTTCCTTTTCATATAACTCAATATCCCGGTTGCTGTTAAGCAGAAAAAAAATCGGCACATAGGGAAAATCTTCTTTAAGTTTCCGGCTAAGCAAAAAGGGTGTTTGCTTATCGACACCCATCATGACAATCACCATATCGTAATGCTTGTTCTGAAGCTCATCAAGAGCTTCTTCCATCTTTGAGACCCCTGTAACCCTTGGGAAGGATGCAATATCAAGCTGGTGATACTGACCAAGCATATAATCCGTAAACCTGCCTTCTTTTTCGATACTGTATGCATCATAAAGAGTTGCCACAAGCAAAATCTCCTTCACCTTGAAAGGCATCAGGTCATGAAACAGATCTCTCTGGGAATTATGTTTATTCAGAAATCTCTGCAACAATTGCCTGCTGTTCAAAACTTTTTCCTGATAATCAGAGTGCTGCTTCTTAATACTCTCTTTCTTCCCGGCACGGAAAAAAATGGATTTGGCCTTATAGCTGTTAATATAACCAACCATAAGGCTGCAAATATTATCAATCAAATGACGTTCTTCTTTTAAAAAAGGTCCCTCATCAATTTCAGCAAACTCCCGGGTATAATAAATCTCAATAATTCCAACATGATCATCAACAGTTTGGAAACTCTGACTTTGAACCCAGGGAGATTTAATAAATCCGGGACTTTTGTATTCCTTGCCTTCGAAAAGTATTCTGGCTACGGTAAATTCGGGGTACTGCCATGCCTCGGGCAGCAGCATGACAATCTGATGCAGAGACTCTTCAATGGGTTTTCCCTGCTTTAAAATTGCGGTGGTGCGGTTGATACAGGCTAGTTCTTTAAGCCGTTCTTTCCTGTCTTCCAGCAACAATTTAATATCATGCCGCCCATTATTGCTATGCTCACCACCCATCTGTGTATGTTTTAAAGTATTTTGCCGGCAGTTTAATGTTTTTTCAAACCTAAAAATTAATCATTTAATCAGCAAACGCAAATTTACAAGTGTATTGACATTAATCCATCTTTTAACTATCTTTTCACCGAAATGCAGATGGAATTTTCCTGGTTTAAAATTACAAACAGACGTAATAATATAACCTCAAATACCTTGTCATATGGACAAAAATAATGAAAAAGGTAAAATTGACCGGATACTTGTGCCGATAGACTTCTCAGATTATTCATTAAATGCCTGTTTTTTTGCATTGCATTTATCGGCCAGTCAAAATGCAGAGATAAGACTGTTTCATGCATTTTTCAATCCAATGGTAGATGCTATGACCTTCCCTGATGCCTTCACCTATCAATCCAACATGGCTGAAGTATTTCATGAGCTTGAGCAAAACGCCCGCACGGAAATCAACCAATTTTCAAAAAAAATTAAAAGATATGCAAAGCTGAAGAAACTGGAAAAGGTGAAAATTAAAACAGAGGTTGCGGCCGGACAACCAGGCGATGCAATTGAAAATGCGATCAGGTCCTTTAACCCGGGGATAATAATTATCGGAACAAGGGGACACGGCAAAGGTTCTTCTGAAGTTTTGGGCTCGGTTGCCACCAGGGTAATTGACAGCGGGGGAACACCAGTATTGCTGGTAACCCGTGATGCTACACTAAATGAAAATAAGCCAATTAAAGTCCTTTATGCCACAAATTTTGAAGAATCAGATTACAATGCCATAAAAAGCCTTGTAAATACACTGGCAGGATACAGTATAAAATTAGAATGTGCCCATTTTAGTTCCGGATCAGACTCAAAAGAAGATTTACATAACAGTGATAGAATGTCAGAAATAAAAGACTATTTCACGAATAATTTAAAAAATATCCCGGTGGAGTGTCATATAATTAAAAGTGACAATATGCTTGAAGGCCTTAACGATTTTGTGGAAGTCCATGATATTGACCTGATTTCCCTCACTCACAAAAAAAGAAATTTATTTTACCGGCTTCTGAATCCAAGTTTGGCAAAGAAATTGCTGTTTAAAACAAACAGACCTGTTTTTGTGTTTAACTGACATTAAAATATAACAATTCAGGATTTTTGGATTTTCTGTAAAAAAAAAATGCTATTTTAGCGAACAAATATTTTTCTGTAAGATAAAGGTCTGAATAAATCCACTTACTAACTAAATTTAATTATATGAAAGTCAAGTTACTGCAAAAGCTATTATTGATCGCTGGGTTATCCCTTGTAATCGGATTCCAAATTCAAGGGCAAACTTTAAATGATGCCATCGAAGCTTATCACGCGGGTATAGATCTGATTGAAACAGATATCAAAGCAGCGATTGAAAGTCTTGAGAGGAGTCATGAAATGGCCACTCAGCTGGGAGAAGCTGGAGAAGAAGTAAAAGAACAAGCAGAGATCCAGCTGCCAGGTCTCTATTTTGATATGGCAATGGGTCATTACCGGGAAAGAGAGATCGGACAATCCATCGCCGGATTTGAAGAAACTATTAAAGTTTCTGAAAAATACGACGACCCCAATACAAAGCAAAGAGCGGAAAATGTACTGCATCAGCTATATGCCATACAGGCAAATGCTGAATTCAGGGAAACCAATAATGAAGAGGCCCTGAGATTATTTGACAAGGCACTGGAGATTAATCCTCAGCATGCAAGGTCACATCTTGGGAAAGGTTTGGTGTACCGGAGAATGGAAGATACAGAAAATTTCAAAAAATCGATGGACATGGCAATTGAAACCGGTCTGACGACAGAAGAGGAACAGATTGCTGAAACTGCAGAGTCAACGGCCCGGGATTATTTTCTGGTACGCGCCGCAAGAGCCCAGGGAAATGAAGATTTCGAGCGTGCAGTAGAATTACTGACCACCTCTCTGGAATATGATCAATCATTTCCTGAAACTCACTTTTTGTTAGCATCGGCATATAATGAACAGTCACGTTATCAGGATGCTGTTAACAGCGCACAAAGAGCAATCGAATTATCAGATGGAAGCAGTGAAGATACAGCAAAGATATATTTCGAACTGGGACAGGCATACGAGGGACTTGGTGATACAACCCAGGCATGTGATGCATACAGCAATGCCGCATATGGTAATTATGAAGCATCAGCCAATTACCAGATGGAACATGTGCTTAAATGTCCATAAATGCGAAAAACGATCATGGACTGACAACTAAAGAAATTTACTCAATCAATAAAAAGCATCATCCCGGAAGAATACCGGATGGTGCTTTTTTATTTCAGAACCTTCGAAAATTCTTCAAGCAATTCGGGGTTATGTTCAATAGCATTCCCTATAACAGCTATATCAGCACCTGCATCAAATACCTTAAGGAGTTCTTCGGATGTCCTGATCCCGCCGCCTACAATAAGCGGTATGCTGATATTCTCTTTAACGGCCGATATCAATCCGGGAGGAACAATACCACAGGCCCCGCTGCCTCCTTCGATGTATATAAGTTTTAAGCCGAGTAATTCTCCTGCTATTGCTGTTGATATGGCTATCTCGGACTTATTCCTGGGCAACGGCTTTGTATTGCTAATATATTCAGCTGAACTTGCATTACCATTTTCAATAAGCATGTAACCGGTAGGAATGATCTCAAGTGAGCTTCTCCTTAGAAATTGTGCGGCCACAACATGATTACCTATCAAAAATTCAGGATTTCTGCCTGAGATCAGCGATAGCAGCAGCAAGCCGTCCGCATTACCGGTAAGCTGATTAGGATTGCCAGGGAACAAAATCACCGGAAGGGAAGAATGCTCCCGGATATTATTAACAAATGCATCAATTGGGTGATTTACAAGGCTGCCACCAACCAAAATAAAGGAAACACCGGCATCACCGGCATGCTTCAGCAACCGTGGAACCTTTTCAACCCCTGTTTCTTCCGGATCTATTAGCAGGGCAAGCATTTTCTTTTTCCCGGAGAGTTCAAGTATAGACTGGTAAATCATAGACTTATTGATCATTTACAACACCATACTATGGTGTAATTTTGATATTTGAAATATTGCAGAACAAAATCATCCCTGATAGTATCGGTATGGACCTTACCGGTCAGGGTCCCTTCCCTGGCTGGCATAAAAGGATCAATAATAATATCCTCCCGGAAATTAATATTCTGTTTGTCACATATTTTATATAATGCTTCCTTGGCGCACCAGTAAATATAAACATGGTACTTTCTGCACCGGCTATCGACAGCCTGCTCTTCAGGAGGTGTAAGGAACTTCCCTGCGAGACTTGCTATCTTGTTTGACACATATTCCAGATCCAGTCCAACCCGGTGTTTGCGGCTCAGAATAATTGAGGTAAGTTTGTTTGAATGAGATATGCTGATATGGCAGCTCTCATCTGTTAAAAAAGGTTTTTTTTGACTGTTATAAAATATCTTTACATCCGGTCCGGTCATCTCAACAAGCAACACCCTTACACTTAACCATTCCAGTTTCCGGTTATAACTTTTAAAACTATTGAGCTTTTCAATCTCCTCATCATTAAGTTTAAGCATATTGAAAAGAGTGAAAAAGTCCTCATTTATCTCCCATATTCCCAGCAGGCAATCATCCTGAACATTTTTCTTCATTACCAGTCCCATAAAGATATTCTTGTTTTTGAAAAAGTAAAAAACAAAACCCCGTATTATTCCCAGGCAAAAGTTTCTACCAGGTGCAGAACATCTTCCCTGAAATAATCAATAACCGGAGCAAGCGAATCCTTGTCAGGTTTCACACTGAAATAGAGAGCTCCCCGAAAAAAATGCCGGCTACTGTCTGTCAGGAAAAACTGCAGTGCAGAAGCCGAATTACCTTTAATATCATATAATACACCGTACACATCATTTTTCCTGTCAACAAACATCCTTTCGTCTATGGCATCAGCTTTAACCGAATGTTTGAATGCAAGTTTCCGGGAATCTTCCATATATTCAACCAGATTGTCATCAACTTCCATATAACTTATATGCAGCCGCCCCCTGTATCCAGGAAAGTCAATATTTATCCAGCATGGTTGGGCAATGCGGCTTTCATCCCGGGTTATTTCCGCATAAGCAGGATACTCAAAACTATAAGGACATTCACTTTCATAAGTCCGATACGACCTTTCGGGAAAATCAATTCTAAAATACCCCCTTGGTTTGGGTGAATATTCACCCTGGCAGGATACTATAGAAATAATAAAAATTATACCAGCAAAAACCAACATGAAAGATCGGATCATAATTGAAACAAATTATTTGGAATTACTATTCTTATTGTTCATACTTTTGTTGATGAACAACCTTATCTGTTTAATGCGGCGTTTATCGGCCGATTCTATTTTAAACTCAAATTCCCTGTAAATTATTTTCTTGTTTTTTTCGGGTATCTCTCCTACATATTCAAGAATCAGTCCGGCAAGAGTATCTGCATCACCTCTTATATCGTCAAACACATCATGGTCAAGGTTGAGCACCTTATAAAAGTCATTGAGGGGAGTTTTACCCTCAAAAACATAAGTACTGTCATCAAGCTTGGAAAAATAGATCTCTTCCAGATCGAATTCGTCACTTATCTCTCCCACTATTTCTTCGAGAATATCCTCCATTGTTATTATGCCGGTGGTTCCTCCATACTCGTCAACCACAACGGCCATATGGATCTTCTGCGTCTGAAACTCTTTTAACAGGTCATTGATTTTCTTTGTCTCCGGCACAAAATAGGGCGGCCTCACCAGAGTTTGCCATTTAAACGAATCACCTTTCTGATGATGTGGCAAAAGATCCTTAACATACAACACTCCTCTTACATCATCAAAGGTTTCAGAAAACACAGGTATTCTTGAATAGCCGGATTCAATAATTAAGGATATCAGTTTACTCATCGCGGTGGATGTATTCACTGCTACCACGTCAATGCGGGGTTTCATGATCTCGGTAACCGCCTTATTTCCAAAATCAACTATCCCCTTCAGGATCATTTTATCTTCCTTAAGTGATGGTGCTGCAAGATCAAGAGCATGAGACAGGTCATTGATCGACAGATTTTCCCTCTTTCTGTTGACCCCGCCATAGATAAAAGAACCGGACATGATCAGCAAAGAAGTTACAGGTTTGAACAACTTCTGGATAACCTGAAGCGGGTGTGCCATTATGAGGGCAAAACTCATCGGCCTGTGATTAGCGTAAAGCTTGGGAAGTATTTCACCAAACAGAAGAAGCAGGAAGGTGATTACAATAACCTTTAGTATAAAACCCAAAGCCGGCACAGCAGAAAAATCAACCAGCATTTCGGCAATAATAGTTGATAAAATGACTACAGCAATATTTACAAAATTATTGGCAACCAGAATTGTCGCAAGTAACCGTTCCTGATTATCAAGCATTCGCAAGACTGTCCGGCTTGAAAGGGAGACCTTTTTTTCAAGTTGATTTAGATCAACAGGTGAAAGTGAAAAAAAAGCAACCTCAGAGCCCGATATCATGGCAGATACCATAAGAAGAACCACAAGGCCTATAAGACCAATGCCAGCACTGAAACTGAACGTATAGAATACAATATCCGTACTGTTGATAATCCCTGTAAAAAAATCACTGTCTTCCAAAGCGCAACCCGGATCTTATTAGTAATTAAAAGAATCAATCATTATCACTCACAGGCCTATTAAAGAAGCATATATTTAATAATTCAAAAAGATCTATAGCTTAATGCCCCGCAAGTTAATAAATAAATTAATGATATTATCATGGTGCCAATACCAAAACTACCTGGGTGTATAAAAGAAAGAACCCGGACCAGACACCTTATGAATTAGTCTATCCGGTCCGGGAGAAGGTAAATACAGGCAAATCATTTCAGAAAGGAAGGTCATCGTTTTCACCCCCCGCCGTATCAGAACTTTCAGGTGCGGCAGAATCAGCATACTCATCGGCAGATGAAGCCTGGGTCTGATCCGATTTCTTGCCGAGCATTTTCATCACATCTGCAAAAACTTCGGTTGTGTAACGTTTATTACCGTCCTTATCATCCCAGGACCTAGTTCTTAGCCGTCCTTCAATATAAAGAAGCTCACCCTTTTTCACAAATTTTTCAGCCACCTCAGCCAGACCGCGCCAGAGAACGATTCTGTGCCATTCTGTCTGGGTTACCTTTTCACCACTTTTATCTTTATAAGTTTCGTTTGTAGCCAGGTTGAAATTAGCTACTGAGATACCAGAGTCAAGATGTCTGACCTCAGGATCCTGCCCTGTGTTACCGATGAGAACCACTTTGTTTACCATAATTATTATTGGGTTTAATTAGTACTATTATAAATATAGCAAAAACAGAGGTACAAAACAATAGTAAAAAAAAGAAATATCAGAGAAATAATTTCATAAATATCAATTAATGAATTCCCATGATACTAAAGTCTCACAAAATATCATATACAAACCAGGGGGATCCATGGGATTGAAAAACCGAATATGAATTACTTGTTAAATATAATTCATTGATTATTAATTTGATTAACCTGATTTGTACACATGAAACCAAAAACCAAAATTTTCGTATATAAGATTTAGCATTATTCTCTTTATT